>NZ_JBSGVQ010000042.1:0-71484 GCF_053608525.1 Nocardia sp. NPDC055029 | reverse complement strand
CCGTCCGAAGTGGACGGCGGCCCTGTTTTCGTTTACTACCGCGGTACCGGGATCGGGATCGGTGGCAGACGCGGGATCTGCGGGAGGCCGGGGATCACCGGCGCAGGCGCGGAAGGCGGCGGCGTGGTCGGCGTCGGCGCCCGGACCGAGCCGTCACTGATGTAGATCGTGACGACCGAGCCGGGAACCGCGGAACCGTTCGGCGAACTGCCCATCACGGTGCCCTTGGCCTGCGTGCCGGGACTGGTCACCGCGGACACCTGGAAACCGGCGCCGGACAGGATCGAGGTGGCCTCGCCCTGCGACTTGCCCGCCACATCGGGGACCTGGGAGTTGCCCGCGCCGCGGACGTACTTGTCGTCCACCGGCGGCAGGCCGGGCGGTGGGTAGCGGTCGAGCACCGGCTTGATGGCGTTGAACCAGGTGCGGGCCGGTTCGTTACCGCCGAACAGGCCGGCGGCGTTGCTGGCACCACAGTTCCGCAGCGGGAACGAGCAGATCTCGCCGGGGGTCGGGCTGTCGCCGTAGACGTAGACCGACGATGCCAGCGAGTTGGTGAAGCCGAGGAACGCCGAGGAACGGTGGCTCTCGGTGGTGCCCGTCTTGCCCGACATCGGGGCCGCCCAGCTCGCGGCACGCGCCGCGCTTGCCGCGGTACCGCTGGTGTCGTCCTTGCTCATCGCGTTGGCGAGGGTGTTGGCCAGACCGGGGTCGACCACCTGCTCACACGCTTGCTGGGTGAGCGGAACGGTCTTGCCGGCGCGGTCGACGACTTCCTTGATGGGCGACGGCGGGCACCACCTGCCGCCCGAGCCGAGCGTGGCGGCCACATTCGACAGTTCGAGCGGGTTGATCGCGAACGGGCCGAGGGTGAACGAGCCCATGTTGTTGTTCTTGATGTGGTCGGCCAGGCTCGTGTTGCCGTGCCCGGAAGTCCCGGGCTCGGTGTAGGCCCGCATGCCGAGGCGGACCGCCATGTCCACCGCGGCCGCGACGCCGACGTCCTGGATCATCTTCACGAAGGTCGTGTTGGGCGAGGTCGCGAGCGCGTCGGTCACCGACATCGACCCCGGGTAGGCGCCCGCGTTCTTGACACACCACGAGTCGGCCGGGCAGCCCGGCGAGTTCGAGTAGCCCATGCCCCTGGCGGCGTAGGTACCAGGTACGTCCACCTGGGCGGCGATACCGAGGCCCTTCTCCATCGCGGCGGCCGTGGTGAACAGCTTGAAGATCGAGCCCGCACCGTCACCGGCCAACGAGTACGGCTGGCCGAGCAGCGTCTCGTTGGCGTCGCGGTTGAGGCCGTAGGTGCGGCTCGACGCCATCGCGAGGACGGGGTGCGAATCCTGACCGGGTGCGATCACCGACATGACCTCGGCGATGTTGTCGAGGTTGGGGTCGGCCTGCTCGTTCACCGAACGCTTCACCGATTCCTGCAGCACCGGATCGAGGCTGGTCTTGATCAGGTAGCCACCCTTGTCGATCTGCTCCCGGCTGATGCCCGACTCGGCCAGGTACTGCAGCGCGTAGTCGCAGAAGAAGCCCTTGTCCTGGGCGGCGATACAGCCGCGCGGCAGGCCCTTCGGCTCGGGCAGCACGCCGAGCGGTTCGGACTTGGCCTTGCGGAACTCCTCGGCGCGGTGCGGGATGTTCTGGATCAGGGTGTCGAGCACGGTGTTGCGGCGATCGGTGACGCCCTGGACGTTGGTGTAGGGGTTCAGCTTGGAGCTGGACTGCACCATGCCCGCCAGCATCGCCGACTGGGGCATGGTCAGCTCGGCGGCGTCGACGCCGAAGTAGGTCTGCGCCGCGTCCTGGATGCCGTAGGAACCGTTGCCGAACGGCACCAGATTCAAGTAGCGGGTGAGGATCTCGTCCTTGCTCAGCTCGCGGTCCAGCGTGAGCGCCATCCTGATCTCGCGCAGCTTGCGCGCGGGGGTGGTCTCGATCGCGGCGCGGCGCTCGGCGTCGGTCTTCGCGACGACGAGCAGGTTGAAGTTCTTCACGTACTGCTGGTCGAGCGTCGAGGCGCCCTGCTGGACCTCGCCGGAGGAGGTGTTGGTCAGGAACGCGCGCAGCGTGCCCTGCCAGTCGACGCCCTTGTGGTCGGCGAAGCGTTTGTCCTCGATGGACACGATCGCCAGCTTCATGTTGTTGGAGATGCGATCGCTCGACACCTCGAAGCGGCGTTGCTCGTACAGCCAGGCGATGGGGGCTCCGCTCGCGTCGACCATGGTCGAGACGGCGGGAACCGTGCCCTCCACCAGTTCGGCTGACACGTTGTCGACGGCATCGGCGGCTCGGTTGGAGATGAACCCGAATCCACCGGCCAAGGGGAACAACAGCCCGGCGACTAGCACGGAGGCCAGCGCGCAGCTGCCGGCCAGCCTCGCGAGCGTTTGAGTGATCGGCACCTGCCCAGAGTAAGGGGTGGGGTGGCGGGGTTCACGGTTGTGCTGCTCGACGGGGAATGTCCGGTCGGTGCCAGGGGGATTGCTCGGGCGTGTCAACAAAATGATCACATCGGCGTGTCGCGCCCGGCCACGCCGGTGAACAGCAGGACTTCCCGGTCGGAGCCCGATTTGAATGGACGGCCGTACCAAAAAATCGGGGGCTGGTCTTGCGCAAGCGCCATACCTTTACCTAGATTGAGAACCCAGTGTGATAGAGCTAACACTCAAAGTGGAATGTGGTGCGGACCGCAGCGGTAGTTGGGTTGCTGTGATCCGCGCTCGCGATTCTGGAGCGCCGCACAACGGTGTTCGGACTGCAAAGGGGCACATCAAATGCACATCACAACCCCCATCGCTCGACTGGATGTAGAGCAGGCCGAGGCAAGGATCGCTTGGGTTGCCCAGGCGCGATGCAAGGAAGTGGACCCTGATCAGCTGTTCGTTCGTGGTGCGGCGCAGCGCAAGGCGGCAACGATCTGCCGTCATTGCCCGGTGTTGATGCAGTGTGGCGCCGATGCGCTGGACAACCGGGTCGAGTTCGGAGTGTGGGGTGGGATGACCGAGCGGCAGCGACGCGCGCTGCTCAAGCAACATCCCGATGTGACGTCGTGGGCCGACTTCTTCCAGGCGCAGCGACAGCATCAGGTGGCGATCTAGCAGGCGAGACCGGACCGTTATCACACACGGCGCCGAGACCGCTGGGTTTGCGGAATCGGCGCCGTCAACCGGTGTTACGAGAATGTAAGCAATAGCGGAACCGTCTGACTCAGGCGGAGGCGGGCTTGCCCGCCAGCTGGTCGCCGACCACGCGCAAAGCGTCCAGGTCGGAGACCTCGAACGGCAACGCGGTGACCGAAACGATCGGAACCCGCGGATGGGCGCCGGTGAAGCGATGCAGCAACCGCTGTTCCCGCTTCGCCGTCGCCACCCGCTCGGCGTGGATGCGCAGCACCGACGCGGTGAGCGGGTCCGATTCAGCGAGCTGATCGGCGGCGGTCAGCGCGTGATCGCCGGACAGCCCCGACAACGCGGGATGCGTCCGGTTCAGCACGAGACCGGCCAGCGGCATCTGCTCGGTGGAGAGCCGGTCGACGAAGAACGACGCCTCGCGCAGCGCGTCGGGTTCGGGCGCGGCGACCACCAGGAAGTGGGTGCCCGGCTTCGACAGCATCGCGAAGGTGCGCTCGGCCCGCTCCTGGAAACCGCCGAACAGCGACTCCAGCGACTGCAGGAACGTCGAGGCGTCCTTGAGCATCTGACCGCCCACGATGGTCGACACCCCGCGCATCGCCAGGCTCATCGCGCCCGTGACGAACCGGCCGACCCCGCGGCCGGGCGCCATGATCAGCCGGATCATCTTGCCGTTGAGGAAGGTGCCGAGCCGCTTGGGCGCGTCGAGGAAGTCCAGCGCGTTGCGCGAGGGGGGAGTGTCGACCACGATCAGGTCCCACTCCTTGTGCCCGGCCAGCTGACCGAGCTTCTCCATCGCCATGTACTCCTGCGTGCCGCCGAAGGACGAGGCCACCGTCTGATAGATCGGGTTGGCGAAGATCTGCTCCGCCTTCTCCACGCTGGTGTGCTCGAGCACCATGTCGTCGAAGGTGCGGCGCATGTTCAGCATCATCGCGTGCAGCTGGCCGGGCACCTCGGGACCGAGCTCGACCCGCTGGGGCGTGTTGTCCAGGTCGGCGACGCCCAGCGACTGGGCAAGCCTGCGCGCCGGATCGATGGTCAGCACGACGACCTTGCGGCCCGCCTCGGCGGCCCGCAGCGCGATCGCGGCCGCGGTGGTGGTCTTGCCGACGCCGCCGGAGCCGCAGCAGACGATCACCCTCGCCGTCGGATCGGCGATGATCTCGGAGACATCCAGCGGGGTGGTCACTTGCTCGCTCATCGCACTCCCTGCGCGGATAGCTGTTCGGCCAGTTCGTAGAGTCCGCCCAGGTCCATGCCTTCGCCGAGGGCGGGCAGGTGCAGCTGGGGAACGTCGACCTGCGCCAGTTCGACAGCGCTCTCGTCCTGCGCGGTCAGCATGACGGCGTGGTCGACGGTCTCGGTGAGCAAACCGGTGAAATCCTCGTCGGGCAGGGTGATCCCGGCCTTGGCCAGGCTCGCCGCGATGTCGGTGGCGTCGAGTTCGCCGCGCACGGCCAGGCCGCGCTCGGCGGGGTCGAGCTGAGACTTGGCCGCCCGGTTGACGATCACCGTGCCGATCCGCAGATCGTTGGCGGCGAGTTCGGCGACCGCGTCGGCGGTCTCCTGCACCGGCAGCGCCTCGAGCAGCGTCACCAGGTGGATCATCGTCTGATCGGAATGCAGCAGCTTGGACACGCCCTCGGCCTGCGAGGCGATCGGGCCGCCCTTGGCGATCTCGGCCATGGCCTGGGTGACGTCGAGGAAACTGGCGATCCGGCCGGTCGGCGGCGCGTCGACGACGATGTCGTCGTAGGCGGGCCTGCCGTCCTTGCCGACGCGCACCGCGCACTCCTTGATCTTGCCGGTGAGGATCACATCGCGCAGGCCGGGCGCGATGGTGGTGACGAACTCGATGGCGCCCATCCGGCGCATCGCCCGGCCCGCGAAGCCGAGGTTGTAGAACATGTCGAGGTATTCGAGGAACGCGTGCTCGATGTCGAGGGCGAGCGCGAACACCTCACCGCCGCCGTCGGCGCTGGCGATCTGGGTCTCGGTGGGTGGCAGCGGCGGCCGGTCGAACAGCTGCGCGATGGACTGACGGCTCTCCACTTCGACCAGCAGCACCTTGCGCCCACCTGCGGCGAGGGCGAGGGCCAGCGCGGCCGAAACGGTCGACTTGCCGGTGCCTCCCTTGCCGGTCACGTAGTGCAAGCGGGCTTTGGCCGCGCGCTGTGGCCATCCGGTCGACGGTCCGGGAACCGACGAAACCGGCTCTGCTGTTGGTGCTCCCACGTCGCCGAGCCTATAACCCGTTTCTCGGTGGCGTTCGGGGTGAGCCCTAAACTCACACCATGAGTGAAGTCACCCTGTGGGAGTACGCGACCGTGCCGCTGTTGACGCACGCGACCAAGCAGATCCTCGATCAGTGGGGCGCCGACGGCTGGGAGCTGGTCACGGTGCTGCCCGGCCCGACCGGCGAACAGCACGTCGCCTACCTGAAGCGGCAGAAGTAGCGTGGCCACCGCGTGGAAGGACGCGCTCGACCGGCTCGGGGTCACCCTGCCGCCGGTCGCCGCCCCCGTCGCGGCCTACATCCCGGCCGTGCGCACCGGTTCGCTGGTGTACACCTCCGGCCAGCTGCCCTTCGTCGACGGTGAGCTGTCGGCGGTCGGCAAGGTCGGCGCAGAGGTCGATGTGGAGCAGGCCAAGGAGGCCGCGCGGCTGTGCGCGCTGAACGCGCTGGCCGCCGTGCACGATCTGGTCGGGCTCGACCAGGTGGTGCGGATCGTGAAGGTCGTCGGATTCGTCAACTCCGCACCGGGATTCACCGATCAGCCGATCGTGATCAACGGCGCGTCGGAATTCCTCGGCGAGGTGTTCGGCGAGGCGGGCGTGCACGCGCGCTCCGCGGTGGGCGTCTCGGAACTGCCGAAGAACACGCCCGTCGAGGTGGAATTGATCGTCGAATTGGACCAAGCAGTCGGATAGGCAGCCGTCATGGCACTGGAACATCCCGCGTACGGCCAGGTCAGGGTGGTCACGCCGACGGCGTCGGTGCTGCTCGCCGACAACCCGTCACAGATGACGCTCGACGGCACCAACACCTGGCTGCTGCGCGGACCCGATAGCGACGCGTATGTGGTCGTCGACCCGGGACCGAAGGACAAGAAGCACACCGCCGCCATCGTCGAGGCGACCGGCGGCCGGATCGCGCTGACCCTGATCACCCATCACCACCCCGACCACACCGGCGGCATCGATCACCTGGTGAAAGCCACCGGGACGCCGGTGCGGTCGGTGGAACCGAAGTATCTACGTGGCGAGGTGACCGCGCTGGTCGCCGACGAGGTCATCGAGGCGGCGGGCCTGCGGATCACCGTGCTGGCCACCCCCGGCCACACCGGCGACTCGGTGAGTTTCCTGCTCGACGACGCGATCGTCACCGGTGACACGGTGCTCGGTGAGGGCACCACGGTGCTCGCGTCGACCGCGGGCGCGCTGGCCGACTTCCTGTCGTCGCTGGAGTTGCTGCTCGAGCGCGGCACGGGCAAGGCACTGCTGCCCGCGCACGGTCCCGACCATGCCGATGCGGCGCCGGTGGTGCGGTACTACCTGAACCACCGTCGCGAACGACTCGATCAGATCCGGGCTGCCCTGGCTGAATTGGGGCAGGACGCAGGCGCTTTCGAGGTCGTCCGCAAGGTGTACGCCGATGTGGACAAACGCCTGTGGCCCGCCGCGCGCAGCTCGGTGAAGGCGCAACTGGAATATCTACGGGCAGAACGCGAGTCCTGAGCCCGGTCCTCGAGCCGACGTGCGTCGATCAGCACGTCGGCTCCAGGCGTGCGCGGCGGACCCGCGGAAACAACGACGGCACGCCGGAACCACGGTGGCGCGGACGAGGCCCTCTTCCTCCGGAGCCGCACCGGTGGTCCCGGCGTGCCGAGACGTCGACGAACTAATCAGCGAGCGCGACGTGCGAGGCGCTCGGAATCCGAGATCAGGACGCTCTTGCCCTCGAGGCGCAGCCACCCGCGATGGGCGAAGTCGGCCAGCGCCTTGTTGACGGTTTCCCGGGAAGCGCCGACCAGCTGGGCGATCTCTTCCTGGGTCAGGTCGTGGGTCACGCGCAGCGCGCCCGCTTCCTGGGTGCCGAAGCGCTGTGCGAGCTGCAGCAGCGCCTTGGCGACGCGGCCGGGCACGTCGGTGAAGATGAGGTCGGCGAGGTTGTTGTTGGTGCGGCGAAGGCGTCGTGCCAGCACGCGCAGCAGCTGCTCAGCGATCTCGGGGCGCTGATCGATCCACGACTTGAGTGCGTCGCGGTCCATCGTGACGGCGCGGACCTCGGTGACCGTGGTTGCGGTCGAGGTACGCGGGCCAGGGTCGAAGATCGACAGTTCACCGAACATGTCGGACGGACCCATGATGGTCAGCAGGTTTTCCCGGCCGTCGGGTGAGCGACGACCGATCTTCACCTTGCCCGTCGTGATGATGTACAGCCGATCGCCGGGTTCGCCCTCGTTGAAGATGACGTGGCCGCGCGGAAAATCTACGGGCTGCAGCTGCTTGGCGAGCGCGGCCACCGCGGTGGGCTCGACGCCTTGGAAGATGCCTGCTCTGGCGAGGGCCTCGTCCACGAATGTGCTCCTTATGGGATATGGCTTTGCGAACCTGGTCGAGCGAATCGACCAACAGCGCAGTCTACGCGGCATCTCGGCAGCACAGTGACAGACACCACGTAAAGTGTGGATTGCGCGATCTGCGCACACCGTGCACGGGCGGTCCGCCCGCGGGAATAGATCGTTCAGCTGGCGCGGGCGACATCCATTTCGGAGTCACGTGACCGGCGCCTGCGCATCCGCGCGACCGCGGCGGGCAGGCCGAGCTTCGTCAGCTCTTTCACTTCGGCGTTGCTGGCGTTGTCCAGGTACTGCTGAACCTCTTCGTCGGGTTCGAGAAGCTTTCGGAGCCGATTCTCGACCCGCTCCATCCCCAGCGCGAACAGCATCAACAGCACTGGGAAGAGCACCACAGCGAGTCCTTGCATGACAGGCAGTAAACACGGTCCAGGTCTCAGATGGAACACAGCGGGCAAACTGAACGCTCAATGTTGTCGTAGTGGTTCCGTATGGTGGACAGGTGCCCGTTTCCCCCGCCACCGCAGCCGCAGACGACGCAGCCCCGGCCGCGGAAACGGCCGAGGTTCCCATCGGCATCTCCGCGGCGCGCAAGCGCAAGAACCGCGCCATAGCTGCGGAAACACGGATCGGACTGGTCCGGCGGGCCCGCCGGATGAACCGGACGCTCGGCGCGGCTTTCCCCGACGCGCACTGCGAGCTGGACTTCACGACCCCGCTGGAATTGGCGGTGGCGACGATCCTGTCCGCCCAGTGCACCGACGTCCGCGTGAACCTCACCACTCCCGCGCTGTTCGCGAAGTATCGCAGCGCGCGCGACTACGCCGAGGCCAACCGTGCCGAGCTGGAGGAATACATCCGGCCGACGGGGTTCTACCGGAACAAGACCAGTTCGCTCATGGGGCTCGGGCAGGCGCTCGTCACCGGATTCGACGGTGAATTGCCTCACACGATGGGCGAACTGGTGAAGCTGCCCGGCATCGGGCGCAAAACTGCCAACGTCATCCTCGGCAACGCTTTCGGTGTGCCCGGCATCACGGTCGACACCCATTTCGGCCGACTGGTCCGCCGCTGGAAGTGGACCGAGGACGAGGATCCGGTCAAGGTCGAACACGCGGTCGGCGAGCTGATCGAGCGCAAGGAGTGGACGATGCTCTCGCATCGGGTGATCTTTCACGGTCGCCGGGTGTGCCATGCGCGCAAACCGGCGTGCGGCGCCTGCGTGCTCGCGGGCGACTGCCCGTCCTTCGGGCTCGGGCCGACCGATCCGGCCGTCGCGGCAGAGCTGATCAAGGGGCCGGAGCGCGAGCACCTGCTCGATATGGTCGGGCTGTGAGTGATTCCACCGAACCGTCGCCGTCACGGCGGCCCGCCTTGCGCTGGGCGCTGGCCGCGCTGATCGTCGTCGTCGCGGCGGCGGTCGCGTTGTGGCCGCGCGGCGGTTCCGAGACCACAGGCCCGGCGCAGACGGCGAGGCAACCGGCGGTAGCGGTGGCCTCGCCCGAGCAGCGCGCGGCCGCAGGCCTGATCCCGTGTCCGGCGCCCGCCGCGGGCGCGACCGGCTCGGGACCGCTGGCCGGAATCACCCTGACCTGCCTCGCCGACGGCGCGCCTTTCGACATCGCCGCCGCGCTGGCAGGCAAGCCCGCGCTGCTCAATCTCTGGGCGTACTGGTGCGGCCCGTGTGCCGTCGAGCTGCCCTACCTGCAGGAATTCGCGCAGCGCGCTGGCTCGGAGCTCACCGTGCTGACCGTGCACAGCGATCCCGACGAGGTGAAGGCGCTGGCCCGGCTGAGCGGCCTCGACATCACCCTGCCCGGTGTTGCCGACCCGCAGGCGAGCGTGCGCACCGCCGTCGGAGCGCCCGCGGTGCTCCCGGTGTCGGTGCTCGTGCGCGCGGACGGCACCATTGCCAGCGTCGAGGTACGCACGTTCGCCGATGTCGCCGACATCGCCGACACGGTGGCCGAGGAACTCGGCGTTCGGATCGCGGTATGACGAAGGACGTTGTGATGAACGGTGTGATGCGGTTGGACGAGTCCGGCCTTCCGTCCTGGCTGCGCGCCGCGATCCGGCACGGCGGCCCCGATGCCGACGACACCCTCGCCACCTCGCGCGCCCTGCGCCGGGCCATGTCGATCACCGGCAAGCCACGTCAGGCCGCCGTTCTCGTGCTGTTCGGTGGTTCGCCGGAGGCCGACCCCGCCGCGCCGGGCGGCCTGCCCGCCGACGCCGACGTGCTGCTCACCCAGCGCGCCTCGACCATGCGCCAGCATCGCGGCCAGGTCGCGTTCCCCGGTGGCGCCGAGGACCCGGGCGACGACGGCCCGGTCGGCACCGCGCTGCGCGAGGCCGCCGAGGAGACCGGCCTCGACCCCGCGGGCGTGCAGCCCTTCGCGCTGCTGCCGAAACTGTTCGTGCCGCCGTCGAAGTTCGACGTGACCCCGGTGCTCGGCTACTGGCGGGCACCCAGCCCGGTCGGGGTCGTCGATCAGGCCGAAACCGAGCGTGTCGTCCGTGTTCCGCTGACCGAATTGCTCGATCCGGCACACAGATTCATGGTGCGTGGCAGTCTCGGCTACCAGAGCCCAGCGTTCCAGGTCGACGGCATGCTCGTCTGGGGGCTCACCGGCGGTATCCTCGCCGGAATCATCAAAACGGCTGGGTGGGAACGAGACTGGGATCGGGGCGACGTGCGTGACTTGGAGAGCTCGTTGGCTGCGGTCGGAATGACCCTGTGAGCCCCTCGGTATGGCTCGATATCGCGGTGGTGCTGATCGCGCTGGTCGCGGCGTCCACCGGCTGGCGGCAAGGCGCCGTCGCCTCGGCGCTCGCGTTCTTCGGCGTCGCGCTCGGCGCCGTCGCCGGCATCCTGATCGCGCCGCACATCCTCAAACATCTCAGTGAGGGACGCAGCCGGGTACTCGGCGGCATCCTGCTGATCGTGCTGCTGGTGATCGTCGGCGAGGTCGCGGGCATGGTGCTCGGCCGGGCCGCGCGCACCGGCATTCGCCATCCCGTCGCTCGCGGTGCGGACAGTGTGGTCGGCGCGGTGCTGCAGGCGGCGACCGTGCTGGTCGCGGCCTGGTTGCTCGCGCTGCCGCTGGCCACCGCATCCCAGCCGGGGGTCGCCGCCGCCATCAACGGGTCGCGGGTACTCGCCGACGTCAACGCGGTGGCGCCGAACTGGCTGCGCAAGCTGCCCAACGAATTCTCCAAGCTCCTGGATACCTCCGGGCTGCCGGACGTCATCGGGCCGTTCGGCCGGGCGCCGATCGCCGCGGTGGAACCGCCGGACGCGAGCGTGCTCGCCAGTCCGGTCGCCGCCTCGCTGCAGCAGAGCGTGCTGCGCATCCGCGGCGTCGCGCCGAGCTGCCAGCGTGCGCTCGAGGGCTCCGGCTTCGTCGTCGCGCCCGAACGCGTGATGACCAACGCGCACGTCGTCGCGGGGACGAACAGCGTGTCGGTCGACACCGCGCGCGGCCCGCTGGAGGCCACCGTCGTGCTGTTCGACCCGTCCAAGGACATCGCGGTCCTCGCGGTGCCGGGGCTGACCGCGCCGGTCGTTCCGCAGGCGCCCGAACCGGCGACCTCGGGCGAGAGCGCGATCGTGCTCGGCTACCCGGGTGGCGGGCCGTACACGGCCAGCGCCGCACGTGTCCGCGAGACCCTCGACCTCACCGGCCCCACCATCCACCGCGACGGCACCGTCGAGCGTGAGGTGTACACCGTCCGCGGCCAGGTCCGCGCGGGCAACTCGGGCGGCCCGCTGGTCGACACCGAGGGCCAGGTCCTCGGCGTGGTCTTCGGCGCCGCGGTCACCGACGACGACACCGGTTACGTCCTGACCCTGCGCGAGGTCGGCGCCGAACTGTCCGCCGCGCAGACCAGCAGCGCCGAGGTTCCCACCGGAGCGTGTGTCCTGAGCTGAGTCGCGGTCGGTGCCCGCCCCGGCGCCACCACGCCCCGACCTCGAGGAGGGGCAGGCCGACGCAGTCGGCCGTCGCGGCCGTCCCGTCGGTCAGGTGCCGTTGCGTAGGCGACGAAGGAGCAAGCAGCGGTGCCTGACCGACGGGACAGGAGGGGCCGCGACTCGAGCGCGCCAGCGCTCCAAATCACGGCGAGACGAGCCCGTCCTTAGGTGACCCGTTGACCCCGTTCTGTTCGCGCCAGCGGGTGGTCAGCACCTCGTTGACCTTGCGGGGGTTCTCCTGGTGGGCGTAGTGCCCCGCACCCGGAATCGACACCAGGGTCCGATCCGGCGACAGTCGCGCCCCACGATGGATCGTGGCGGGCAGCAGATAGGGGTCGTGTTCGCCGCGCAGGCCGAGCACAGGGATGTCGATCGGGGTGCGCATGGTCGCCATGAAGCGCTTGCCGTCGGGACGCCACTGGCTGCGGAAGGCCCACCGCTGGTACTCCAGCGCGCTGTGCGCGGCGCCGGGGATCCGGATGGCGGTGCGCATCCGCGCCGCGGTCTCGGCGAATTCGGCCGTGCGCGACCAGGATTCGCTCACCCGATCGCGCAGCAGCCGCTCCACCTTGGCGCCGTCGCGGCGGGTGAGCAGGTGCTCGGGGTAGCGCGGCAGCTGATAGCGCAGGAAGTCGGGCAGCCAGGTGGCGCGCTGGGCGGGATCGCGCAGGACCGCGCTCTTCAGTGCCGCGGGATGCGGTGAGCTCACCACGGCGATCGAGCGGACCAGCCGGGGATGCAGCACCGCGGTGGCCCAGCAGACCAGTCCGCCCTCGGCGTGGCCGACGAGGGTGGCCTCGGTGTGGCCGAGCGCCCGGATGAGGCCGGCGACGTCACCGGCGAGGGTCCAGCCGTCGTAGCCGCGCGGCGGCTTGTCGGTATCGCCGTAGCCGCGCAGGTCGACAGCGACGGTGCGATACCCGTGGTCGGCGAGCCCGGTCAGCTGATGCCGCCACGACCACCAGAAGTCGGCGAAGCCGTGCAGCAGCAGCACCAGCGGGGCATCGGAACGGTCCGGCCCGTCGGCCTCGACGACGTGGAAGCGGATCCCGTTGGCGTGCACGTCACGGTGCGTCCACGGTCCGTCGTAACGGACGCTGGACGGATCCGGGAATGAGTTGGACGACACGCCGATCGAGCCTAGTAGGCGGGTCCGGCCGTTGCGACCGGGCCCGCCCGGCGCGTCATCGGTTGGCCGACTTCTCCAGCGCGGGAGTGTGCTCACTGTGGGTGAGCGCGGCAGGCAGGACCTCGGCGGTCTGCTTGAGCGAGTTGATCGTCTTCTCCGGCGCCCGCAGCTTGCGGACCTTGAGCCAGCCGAGCAACGCGAGCAGCGCGGTGGCGGCCACCATCAGCACGAACACGATCAGGAACGCGGCCCAGCGGTACAGCCACACATCCAGCAGTTCGGCGAGGAAGAAGAAAAAGAAGAACGAGCTGAACAGCAGCACGGTCAACGCGAGAATGAAGAAGACACTGCCGGTCAGGCCCTTGCGGACCTCCGCGGTGACCTCGGCCTTGGCCAGCGCGACCTCGGCGCGCACGAGGGTGGACATCTGCTCGGTCGCATCGCGGACGAGGCTGCCGATGCTCGCCGATCCGGGCGGGTTGGCGTCGGTCAACGGGATGGAAGTGACCGTGCGACCGTCATTTCCGCCTTGGGTGTAACTCACTTCGTCGACCCTTCTCCCTGTCCTGGCACTACTAGGCCTCACTGTCCGGTTGTAACTCGTCCGCGTCGCGGCGCGCCTGGTGCACACGTCCTCGGCGCAACAGTAGCGCCGATCCGAGCAGCGATGCTGCCATGGAGGTCACCAGGACGGCGGCCTTCGCCAGATCGATGGCGTCGTCACCGACATCGGCCAGCGCGAGTTCCGCCACCAGCAGGCTAACGGTGAACCCGATCGCACCGAGTACCGACAGGGCGAACATGTCGCGATGTTCCAGCCCCGCCGGTCGTTTCGCCACGCCGAAGCGGATCGCCAGCCAGCTGATTCCGAAGATGCCGATCGTCTTGCCCAGCAGCAGTCCGAGGATGATCGCCAGCGACAGCCGGTCGGTGAACAGCGAGCCGAACACCGCGCCGTCGAGCGGGACGCCGGAGGCGAACAACGCGAACAGCGGCACGCAGACACCGGCCGAGATCGGCTGCACGACATGCTCGAGATGAGTGGCCGGGGCGATCTTCTCGCCGGGGTCCTTGCGCACCCTGGTCGCCAACCCGAGCGCCACACCGGCCAGCGTCGGATGGATGCCCGCTTCGTGCAGCGCGTACCAGCAGACCAGCGCGACCGGAATGTAGAACAACGGCGTGTGCAGCCGCTGCCGTTGCGCCAGCGCCCAGGCCGCGCAGCAGGCGATGGCGACGCCGAGCCACAGCATCGACAGCGACGCGGTGAACAGGACCGCGATGAGGATGATCGCGAGCAGGTCGTCGACCACGGCCAGGCTCAGCAGGAACACCCGCGCACTGGCCGGGATCCGCGAGCCGGTCATCGCGAGTACGGCGAGCGCGAAGGCGATGTCGGTGGCGACCGGGATGGCCCAGCCCTTGTCCATCCCTGGCACGCCGTGGCCGACCACGATCGCGATCACGGCAGGGGTGACGACGCCGCCGACGGCGGCGATGACGGGCAACGCGGCCCGTTTGGGGTCGGCCAGCTCACCGACGACGAATTCGCGTTTGAGCTCGAGCCCGGCGACGAAGAAGAAGATCGCGAGCAGCCCGTCCTTGGTCCAGTCGGCCAGGGTGAGATCGAGGTGCAGCGCGGAGATACTCAGGTGGGTGTCGACCATCGTTTGATAGCTCGCGCCCCACGGTGAGTTCACCCAGATCAGCGCGATGGCCGCGGCGATGAGCAGCAATGCTCCACCGACGGTTTCGATACGCAGATAGCGGGTCAGCTCATTACGAACACGAGTGATCACGGGCGGGCCTTTCGGCAGGGTTGACGGCGCTGCGGGCGCTCATCCCGTCGGGGATTCACGACCGCATGCCGACCAGGCTTCCCGGCACACCTGAACGCGATTCTAACGGACACGGCCGGTGACATCGCACGTCACCGGCCGTATCCTGCGCGTTCGCTGCGCGCTGCGCGCTCAGTTCCCGCCGGTGCGGATGGCCTCGAAAACGCCAGGATCGACCAGCGTCGAGGTGTCGCCGAGTTCGCGGCCCTCGGCCACGTCGCGCAGCAGCCTGCGCATGATCTTGCCGCTGCGGGTCTTGGGCAGCTCGGGCACGATGTGGATCTCGCGCGGCTTGGCGATCGGGCTGATCTCCTTGGACACCTCGGCTTTCAGCTCGTCGACCAGGCCGTCACCGGCCCGGCCCGCCGAGTCACCGGTGAGGATGACGAAGGCGACGATGCCCTGACCGGTCGTCGCGTCGCTCGCGCCGACCACGGCGGCCTCGGCCACGGCCGGGTGCCCGACGAGCGCGGATTCGACCTCGGCGGTGGAGATGCGGTGGCCCGACACGTTCATGACGTCGTCGACCCGGCCGAGCACCCACAGGTCGCCGTCCGCGTCGAGCTTGGCGCCGTCACCGGCGAAGTACCAGCCCTGCTCGGCGTAGCGCTCCCAGTACGTCGCCCGGTACCGCTCCATGTCGCCCCAGATGCCGCGCAACATCGACGGCCACGGCTTGTCCAGCACCAGATAGCCGTTGGCCTCGGTCTCGCCGAGCTGCACCGGCTTGCCCTCCTCGTCGACGACCGTCGCCGAGATGCCGGGCAGCGCTCGCATGGCCGCGCCCGGCTTCGCGGCGGTGACGCCGGGCAGCGGGGAGATCATGATGGCGCCGGTTTCGGTCTGCCACCAGGTGTCGACGATGGGGGTCTTGTTGGCGCCGATGACGTCTCGGTACCAGCGCCAGGCTTCGGGGTTGATGGGTTCGCCGACGGAGCCGAGCAGTCGCAGGGTGGACAGGTTGTGGGCGTCGGGGATCTCGCGGCCCCATTTCATGAAGGTGCGGATCAGCGTCGGCGCGGTGTAATAGATGGTGACGCCGTATTTTTCGATGATCTCGAAGTGGCGGTGTTCGGTGGGGGAGTTGGGGGTGCCTTCGTAGACGACCTGGGTGGCGCGGTTGGCCAGTGGTCCGTAGACGATGTAGCTGTGGCCGGTGACCCAGCCGATGTCGGCGGTGCACCAGTAGACGTCGTCGCCTGCTTTGTGGTCGAAGACGTTGTGGTGGGTGTAGGCGGCCTGGGTGAGGTAGCCGCCGGTGGTGTGCAGGATGCCCTTGGGTTTTCCGGTGGTGCCGGAGGTGTAGAGGATGAACAGGGGGTGCTCGGCGGGGAAGGGCTGTGCTTCGTGCGAAGGCGAAGCGGTGGAAACGGTTTCGTGCCACCACAGGTCGCGGCCATCCGTCCACGGCACCTCGGTGCCGACCCGGCGCACCACCAGCACGTGCTCGACCGAGGACGGCACGTCGCCCTTGGCCGCGAGTGCCTCGTCGACGGCCTCCTTGAGCGGTGCGGGCTTGCCGCGCCGCCACTGCCCGTCGGTGGTGATGATCAGCCGGGCCTCGGCGTCGTCGACCCGCTGCCGCAGCGCGCTGGGCGAGAAGCCGGCGAACACCACCGAGTGGGTGAGGCCGAGGCGGGCGCAGGCCAGCATCGACACGATCGCCTCGGGCACCATCGGCATGTAGATCGCGACGCGGTCGCCCGCCGCGAGGCCGAGTTCGGTCAGGTAGTTCGCGGCGCGCGAGACCTCGTCGAGCAGTTCGCGATAGGTGATGTCGCGGGAGTCACCCGGCTCGCCCTCCCAGTGGATGGCGACCTGATCGCCGTGCCCGTCGACGACGTGCCGGTCGACGCAGTTGTAGGCGACATTGAGCTCGCCGTCGGCGAACCAGCGCGCGACCGGGGCATCGGCCCAGTCCAGCACCTGGGTGAAGGGCTTGTGCCAGTGCAGCCGGTTGGCCTGTTCGGTCCAGAAGCCGTCGCGGTCGGTCTCGCCGCGGTCGTAGAGGGCGGCGCCCGCGTTGGCGGAGGCGGCGAACTCCGCGCTCGGCGGATACGAGTCCTGATGTCCTGCAGCGGTTTCGGTCATGTCGAATCAGCCTCACATGCCTCGTGCGGTCGGGTCGGTCGCGGGGGCTCGCCCCTGCTACCTCGACAGTAGTCAACCCGGGTGCCCCGTCGGGGGCGTTGTATCGGCGAGGTTTCGCGGGCAAGTTCATCCGATGACTTCGCGGACAGACCGGGCGGTCGCGGGCTATCGTTTTAACTCAACCGTTCAGCTGATGGTTCCGAGAATTGTTCATTCTTTTCTGTCGAGCATAAAGCGCATTATGCCACGGGAATCGAACCGGGAGAGAGCGTTGAGATTCATCAAAGCGACTGCGCTGATCGCAGCGGGCCTGGCGGCCACCAGCCTCAGCCTTACTGCGTGCTCGTCCGACGACAGTGCCGACGCGAGCATTGTCACCACCAACGCGGGCGAACCGCAGAATCCGTTGGTGCCGACCAACACCAACGAGAACATGGGTGGTCGCGTCGTCGACCGTTTGTTCGCCGGGCTGAAGTACTACGACGCCACCGGTGAGGCGCACGACGAGATGGCGGAGAAGATCGAAACCGCCGACCGCAAGTCGTACCGGATCACGATCAAGCCGAACTGGAAATTCACCGACGGCACCACGGTGACCGCGAAGTCGTTCGTCGACGCGTGGAACTACGGCGCGCTCGCCTCCAACGCGCAGCTGCAGAGCTACGTGTTCACCCCCATCGTCGGATTCGACGAGGTGAATGCCGAACAGCCCAAGGCGCAGACGATGTCGGGCCTGAAGGTGGTCGACGATCGCACCTTCACCGTCGAGCTGAAATCCCCGTCGATCGATTTCGAGAGCGCGCTCGGCTACGCCCCGTTCTATCCGCTGCCCGATTCCGCCTTCAAGGACATGAAGGCCTTCGGCGAGAACCCGGTCGGCAACGGCCCCTACGCCTTCGAATCGTGGGAACACAATGTCAAGATCGACTTGAAGCCCAACCCGGATTACCCCGGTGGCCGTCCGGCCAAGAACAAGGGCCTGCGGTTCGTCATGTACCAGTCCTACGAGACCGCCTACGCCGATCTGCAGGCGGGCAATCTCGATACCCTCGACACCATTCCCGACAGCGCGCTGACCTCCTACAAGAGTGATCTCGGCGACCGCGCGATCACCAAGCCGACCGCGCAGAATCAGCACATCGGCATCCAGACCACCGTGCCGCATTTCGCCGGTGAGGAAGGCGTGCTGCGCCGCAAGGCGATCTCCATGGCGATCAACCGCCCGCAGATCATCGAGAAGATCTTCAACGGATTGCGCGTTCCCGCCCGCGATTTCACCGCCTCGACGCTGCCCGGTTTCAACGGCAACCTGCCTGGCTCGGAGGTGTTCGACTACAACCCGGACCAGGCCAAGAAGCTGTGGGCGCAGGCCGACGCGATCGCGCCGTGGTCGGGCAAGTACACGATCACCTACAACTCCGACGGCGGCCACCAGGCGTGGATCGAGGCCGTGGCCAACAGCGTCAAGAACACCCTCGGGATCGATGCGGTCGCCAACCCGGTGCCGACGTTCAAGAACGTGCGTGACGCGGTGAACGCCAAGACCATCGGCACGGCCTTCCGCTACGGCTGGCAGGGCGACTACCCCACGATGATGCAGTTCCTGTCCTCGCAGTACTACAGCTACTCCGAGACCAACAATGTCGACTACGACAACCCCGAGGTGGACCGCCTCTTCGACGCGGCCATGGCCGCGTCGAGCCAGGAGGAGTCCTACAAGCTGATCGCGCAGGCGCAGACGATCATGATCAGGGACATGGCCGACATCCCGGTGTTCGACTATGTCGCCGCCGCGGGCCGGTCCGACAGGGTGACCAAGGCCGAACTGGCCTGGAACGGTCTGTTCGACTTCGAGAACATCGAGAAATAGGCACTCGGAGCTGGGCCGGGCCACGTCAGGTGGCTCGGCCCCAGTCGTTTTCGGAGGAATGATGGCTTGGTACATACTTCGGCGCCTGCTCCAGATGATCCCGGTCTTCCTAGGCGCGACGCTGCTGATCTACGCGATGGTTTTCCTGATCCCCGGCGACCCGATCGATGCGCTGGCCGGTGAGAAACCACTGACTCCCGCCGCCGAGGCCGCATTGCGCGCCCAATATCACCTCGATCAGCCGTTCATCGTGCAGTATCTGCACTATCTGAAGGGAATTCTCACCCTCGATTTCGGCACCTCGTTCTCGGGCAGGCCGGTGCGCGATGAACTCGCACGCGCCTTTCCGATCACCATCAAACTGGCGTTTCTCGCGGTGCTCATCGAGGGCTTCTTCGGCATCGTGTTCGGCCTGATCGCGGGCCTGCGCAAGGGGAAGCTGTTCGATTCGACGATGCTGATCGCCAGCCTGGTGATCATCGCGCTGCCGGTGTTCGTCGTCGGTTATCTTGCGCAGTACTTCCTCGGCGTGAAATGGGGGATCGCCCCGGTCACCGTCACGGGCAAGGGGAGTCTCGGCGAGTTGCTCGTGCCGGCCTTCGTGCTCGGCTCGCTGTCCTTCGCGTATGTGTTGCGGCTGACCCGTAACTCCGTGGCGGAGAACAAATCCGCCGACTATGTGCGCACGGCGACCGCGAAGGGACTCGGTCGCCGCCGGGTGGTGACCGTGCATATCCTGCGGAATTCGATGATCCCGGTGGTCACCTTTCTCGGCGCCGATCTCGGCGCGCTGATGGCGGGCGCCATCGTCACCGAGGGCATCTTCAACATTCCCGGCGTCGGCGGCACCGTGTACCAGGCGATCATCCGCGGCGAGCCGCCGACGGTGGTGTCGTTCGTGACGGTGCTCGTGGTGGTGTTCCTGCTGATGAACCTGATCATCGACCTGCTCTACGCCGCGCTCGACCCGAGGATCCGTTATGCATGAGAGCCAACAGCATTTCGTGGCCCCCGCCGACGAGGTGGAGGTGCTGGCCACCGACCGGGTGGTCGACAAGGGCGCACCGACCAGCATCTGGGGCGACGCGTGGCGGCGGTTGCGCCGCAATCCAGTGTTCCTGGTCGCGGTGGTCCTGATCGTGCTGGTGCTGCTGGTCGTGGTGTGGCCGTCGCTGTTCACCAGCCAGGACCCGAAGCAGTGCTTCGGCGAGTTCGGCATGGACAGCCCACGTCCCGGCCACCCGTTCGGGTTCGACAAGCAGGGCTGCGATATCTACGCGCGCACGATCTACGGCGCGCGGGCCTCGGTCAGTGTCGGCATCGGAGCGGCGATGCTGTTCCTGCTGGTCGGCGGGGTGCTCGGGGCGCTGTCCGGCTTCTTCGGCGGCCTGCTCGACACGATCGTCTCGCGGATCGCCGAGATCTTCTTCGCCATCCCGATGGTGCTGGCGGCGATCGTGCTGTTGCAGCTGCTGCGACCGACGACGGTGCTGACGGTGATCCTGATCCTCGTCGCGTTCACCTGGCCGCAGGCTGCCCGCATCGCCCGTGGCGCGGTGATCGAGGCCAAGAACAGCGAATACGTCACCGCTGCCGAGGCTCTGGGTGTGTCGCGGTTGGGCACCTTGGTGCGGCACGTGCTGCCGAATGCGGCAGGTCCGTTGATCGTGGTCGCCACGCTGTGGCTCGGCGTCTTCATCGTCACCGAGGCGACGTTGTCCTTCCTCGGCGTCGGCCTGCCGCCCGACATCGTGTCCTGGGGCGCCGATATCGCCCGCGCGAAGTACGAGATCCGTACCTCGCCGATCCTGTTCTACCCGGCGGCCGCGCTGGCTGTCACCGTGCTGAGCTTCATCCTGCTCGGCGACGCGGTGCGCGACGCGCTCGATCCGAAGGAGCGCACCCGATGAGCGACGACACACCGCTGCTGGAGATCCGCGATCTGGATGTCGGCTTCACCACCGACGGCAAGCCGGTGCCCGCGGTACGCGGGGTGAATCTCACCGTCTTTCCCGGTCAGACCGTCGCCATCGTCGGCGAGTCGGGGTCGGGCAAGTCGACGACCGCGCACGCGATCATCGACCTGCTGCCCGGCACCGGCAAGGTGACCGGCGGGCAGATCCTCTTCGACGGCAAGGACCTCACCAAGGCCTCGGCCAAGGAGATCGTCGCGATCCGTGGCAGCGGCATCGGCCTGGTGCCGCAGGACCCCATGTCGAATCTGAACCCGGTGTGGAAGATCGGCTTCCAGATCAGGGAGACGCTGATCGCCAACGGCATCGCCACCGGTGACGCGGCCCGCGAGCGCGCGGTGGAGCTGCTGGCCGAAGCGGGGATGTCGGATGCGCAGCGGCGGGTGAACCAGTATCCGCACGAGTTCTCCGGCGGCATGCGCCAGCGCGCGCTCATCGCGATCGGGCTCGCGTGCAGGCCGAAACTGCTGATCGCCGACGAACCGACCTCGGCGCTGGACGTCACCGTGCAGCGGCAGATCCTGGGCCACCTCGAACAGCTCACCACCGAGCTGGGCACCGCGGTGCTGCTGATCACCCATGACCTCGGCCTGGCCGCGGAACGGGCCGAGCATCTGGTGGTGATGTATCGCGGCCGGGTCGTGGAATCCGGGCCGGCACTGCGGATCCTGCGCGATCCGCAACACGCCTACACCAAGAAGCTGGTCAATTCGGCGCCCTCGCTGGCCGCGCAGCGGATGTCCTCCTCGCGGGAGCGCGCCGCCGTGCGCGCACAGGCCGTCGAGGTGGCCGAGGCCGGAGACTCGATCGGTGACACCGTCCTGGAAGCGCGGAACCTGACCAAGGCGTTCAAGATTCGCGGCAAGCGGCCGTGGCAGTCCACCGACTTCGTTGCCGTCGACGATGTGAGCTTCACCGTCGAACGCGGCACGACCACCGCGATCGTCGGCGAGTCCGGCTCGGGCAAGTCGACCATCGCGCAGATGGTGCTCGCTCTGCTGGAACCGACCTCGGGCACCGTGGCCTTCGACGGCAAGGACGTCGCGAAGCTGGACAGCAAGGGCGCGTTCGCCTTCCGTCGCCGGGTGCAACCGATCTTCCAGAACCCGTACGGCTCGCTCGACCCGATGTACTCGATCTTCCGCACGATCGAGGAGCCGCTGCGGGTGCACAGGATCGGCACCGCCAAGGAGCGGGAGGCGGTGGTGCGCGACCTGCTCGACAAGGTGTCGCTGCCGTCGTCGGTGCTGCGGCGCTATCCCAACGAGCTGTCCGGCGGGCAGCGTCAGCGGGTCGCGATCGCGCGGGCGCTGGCCCTGTCGCCCGAGCTGGTGGTCTGCGACGAGGCGGTCTCGGCGCTCGACGTCCTCGTGCAGGCACAGATCCTCACCCTGCTCAACGATCTGCAAGCCGAGCTGGGGCTGACGTATCTGTTCATCACCCATGACCTGGCCGTCGTCCGGCAGATCGCGGACAACGTGCTGGTCATGCGGGAGGGCAGGGTGGTGGAATCGGCCACGACCGACGAGGTGTTCGCCGCGCCGCGGGAGGACTACACGCGGGCCCTCCTCGAAGCGATCCCCGGACGGGAGTTGCTCACGGGATAACCGCGCCGAATCCACCGCGAAGGCGCAGTTCACCGGCGTACCGTGGACGCGTCCGAGGTGGTGCGGTGGGATCGCAGGGGCAGGAGACGCCGATGGATCGGATCGATGCCGAACGACAGGCCGAGCTGGAATCGCGCAGGCGCCGGGCGCTGACCCCGGCGGCGAAGCGGCTCGCCGAGGTGCCGTGGCCGGACCGCACCTGGCCGCGGATCCGTGGGCTGGACGTGGCCGTCGGGGAGACGGTGTTCGAACGGTAGCCTCGTATGCCGTGACTGATCCGCTGCAGCCCCTGGTCGACCTGCCCGGCGTGCGTGAAGCCGCCGACAAGGCCCGCGACGCGCTCGCCGCGGTGCATCGGCACAGGTCGAACCGGCGCGGCTGGGCGACCACCGCCGCCGAAGCGGCGGTCCGCGCCGCGCGGTCCTCGGCCGCCATCGAAGGCGCGAGCACCGATCTGCCCGTCGACGGGCAGGTCGGCGATCCGGTCCTGGCCGGCGCGCTGCGGGTGGGTCAGGCGCTCGACGGTGACGCACTGACGAACCTGGTCGGCACCTGGCAGCGCGCGCCGCTGCAGGCGCTGGCCCGGCTGCATCTGCTCGCGGCCGCCGACCTGGTCTCCGACGAACAGGAGCTCGGTCGCCCCCGATCGACCCCCGGTGTCGCTGAACGGCTGGATCTGCTGGTGCAGACCGTCCAGACGAGCAAGGCGCCCGCTCCCGTCATCGCGGCGGTCGTGCACGGTGAGTTGCTGTCCCTGCGGCCGTTCGGCACCGCCGACGGTGTCGTCGCGCGGGCGGCGTCGCGCCTGGTCACGGTGTCGAGCGGACTGGATCCCCGGTGCCTCGGCGTGCCCGAGGTGTTCTGGCTCCGGCGCAGGCAGGCCTACCTCGACGCGGCCGCCGGGTTCGGCATGGGCACCGCCGAGGGTGTCGGCGGCTGGGTGCTGTTCTGCGCGGGTGCGCTCGAAGACGGTGCCCGCGAAGCGAACTCGATCGCCGACGCCGCCGCGGGCTGAGGCTTCCCCACACATCGAAACGGGCGGCGTGCCGATTACTCGGTCTCGCCGCCCGCTAGCACGGAACACCTGGTTACCAAGCGTGCTCGATGGGTTGTGTTCGGTGGCCTCGGCGATCATCCGAACCCCGCCGGTTCATCCCCGCAACCTGTGCGAGGCGTTCGCCGACGACTGCCCGAATTTCGCAGGCCCACAACTCTGCTGCCCTTGTCGCGGCGCGCTCCGCGTGGGTACCTGGCGTCCGTGCTGGGAAGGGTGGGATGGGAGGCGAAGCCTTCTCTTCCGGCTCCGTCTTGGCCTTCCGTCCTTCCGTAACTCCATTCTTACACTGTGATGGCATTCACATCAAGGGTTTCGAAGGCATCACCGGATACGGCTGTTTTCGGCGTGTCGCCTGGCGATTCGTGCTTCTCCGTCGCAGGTCAGCGACGTTTCCGCAGCAGTCGGTAACTGATCGCGCCCGCGATGATCGCGCTCAATCCGACCGCCGCCGTTGCCGCGACGGTGGTGCTCGACGGCGCCTGGAATCGCGACCACAGCGACACCGGATTGGAGAAGGTGAGCACCGGCCAGCCGCGCGCGACGGCCTCCTTGCGCAGCGCGCGGTCGGGGTTGACCGCCGTCGGGTGGCCGACCGCGCTCAGCATCGGCAGGTCGGTGATCGAATCGGAGTACGCGTAGCACCTGGACAGGTCGTAACCCTCTGCCGCGGCCAGCTTTTCGATCGCGGCGACCTTGCCTTCGCCGTAGCAGTAGAACTCGATGTCGCCGGTGTACTTGCCGTCCTCGACGACCATCCTGGTCGCCTCGGTGTGCGAAGCGCCGAGTACCTCAGCTATCGGGGTGACGATCTCCTCGCCGGACGCCGAGACGATCACCACGTCGTGTCCGCGGATCTTGTGATCGGCGATCAGATCGGCGGCCTCGGCGTAGATCAGCGGGTCGACGAGATCGTGAAGCGTCTCGGCCACAATGGATTTCACCTGCTCCACATCCCAGCCGGCGCACATGTTGGCGAGGTTTGCCCGCATTCGTTCCATCTGGTCATGATCGGCCCCCGAAAGCAGGAACAAAAAGTGCGCGTAGCTGCTCTCCAGCACGGCGCGACGGTTGAGCAGACCCTGTGCGTAGAACGGTTTGCTGAACACGAACGCGCTCGACTTCGCGATCACCGTTTTGTCGAGATCGAAGAACGCCGCGACGCGTCCGCCGGGCACCGGCGCTCGGCCCGAATGGGCGAGTCTTGTGTCCGGAAGCGGAGTCTGGTCACGTTCGGCCGTCACGTCAACAGGATAGGCACGCCTCGCGCGGAGTGCAGGAGGCGGCCGTCCTGGCCCCTCCGCGGGGTTTGCCCCGGGGACGCCGGAGGCCGCGAATCGCCGAAAGATGGTGGCGAACGCTACTTGCGCCTGCGCCGGGGGATGGGTGTAGTATTGCTGGCACCTGGACATGGTCCAGGCGCGTTCAGCCCGACCCCCCGGGGCTGAACCCGACGGCCCCAGCCTCCTCCCCCCCGGCTGGGGCCGTCCTCTATTTCCGGGTAGGTCGAGAAAGTTCTCCACACCCCCGAGTTATCCACAATCGGCTTTCGCCGTCTTTCCGCTCGCTCGCAATTCCTCCACGCTGAGCTGCATGAACCTCCTCGCCGCACCACCCGCTGTCGGACTGGCTCCCGCGCTGGTACTCGTGGGCGACCATCGCCTGCGCGCCGAAGTGCGCCGGGTCGCGGCGGCCGCCGAACGCGCCACCGACGAGCGGGCCATGCCGGTCGGCAGGCACGCGTGGTCGGGCGCGGGCATGGTGATCCTCGACACGGCGGCCGCTACGGCGGCGGCCGCGGAGGGCTGTCCGCGGCGTCCGGGGATCGTGCTCGTCACCGAGGGGGAACCCGCGGTGCCCGACTGGCAGGCTGCCACCGCGGTCGGCGCCGAGCGGGTCGTCGCGCTGCCTGCCTGTGCGGTCGAACTGGTCGAGCAGTTCGCCGAGCACGCCGAATCCCGGACGGGGGAGGGCGTGGTCGTCGCGGTCGCGGGCGCGGGCGGTGGTGCCGGCGCGTCGACACTCGCCGCCGCCATCGCCTTACGTGCGGCTGCGCGGCGGTCGAGACCCGACACCGTGCTCATCGACGGTGCGCCGCTCGACGGTGGAATCGACCTGGTGCTCGGGATGGAGGATGTCCCCGGGCTGCGCTGGCCGGACCTGGTCATCGAGGACGGCCGGGTTTCCGCGACGGCACTGCACAACGCACTGCCCGCTGCGGCGGCCGGGCTCGCGGTGTTGTCCTGTGGGCGGCACGGCGCGGGGCGATCACCTGCCGAGCTGACGCCCGCCGCTGTCCGTGCTGTCATCGAATCCGGCAGGGCGGCAGGCGATCTGGTCGTCTGCGATGTGTCCGCGGAGCGCGGCCCCGCGGCCGATGCGATGGTCGACGCCGCTGATCTCGTTGTCCTGGTCGTCCCCGCCCGGCTGCGCGCTGTCGCTGCCGCCGAGGTGGTGGCGGCCTATCTCGGTGAGCGAAATCCCAACCGGGGCCTGGTTGTTCGCGGCCCGGCGCCGGGCGGGTTGCGTGGTGCGGAAGTGGCCGAGGTGCTCGGGCTGCCGCTGTTGGCCGCGGTGCGCGGGCAGTCAGGGCTGGCGGCGCGACTCGAACGCGGTGGGCTGAGCGTCCGCAGGCGCGGGCCGCTGCGCGACGCGGCCGACGCGGTGCTGTCGATGGTGGGTGCGCGATGACCACGTTCGTCACCGTCGACCTGCTCGAACGGGTCCGCGAACGGCTCGCCGAGCACGCGGGCGTGCCCGATGCGGCGCAGCTGGCCGCCGCGATCCGGGCCGAAGCCGGTGGCGTGCTCGCCGACACCGACCTGCTGCGGGCGCTGCGCCTGCTGCAGACCGAGATGACCGGGGCGGGTCTGCTCGAGCCGCTACTGCACGATCCCGCGGTCGCCGATGTGCTCGTCACCGGCCCCGACTCGGTGTGGATCGACCGTGGTCACGGCCTCGAACAGACCGACGTCCGCTTCGCCGACGAGGCCGCGGTCCGCAGGCTCGCCCAGCGACTCGCTCTCGCCGCCGGACGCAGGCTCGACGACGCCCAACCCTGGGTCGACGGCAAGCTCATCGGCACCGAGGCCACACTTGGCGATGCGTTCGGTGTCCGCCTGCACGCGGTCCTCGCGCCGGTCGCCCACGACGGGACCTGCCTGTCCCTGCGCGTGCTTCGCCCGGCCACCCAGGGCCTGATCGCCTTGGCCGCCGCCGGTTCGGTGCCTCCCGCGGCACTCCGACTGCTGACCGACATAGTCCGCGCCCGGCTGGCCTTCCTCGTCGTCGGTGGTACCGGCGCAGGCAAGACCACCCTGCTGTCCGCGCTCCTCGCCGCCGTAGACCCGGCCGAACGGATCATCTGCGTCGAGGACGCGGCCGAACTCGCCCCCGTTCATCCCCATGTGGTGCGGCTGGTCGCACGCACCGCCAACGTCGAGGGCGTCGGCGCGGTCACCGTGCGCGACCTGGTCCGCCAGGCACTGCGCATGCGTCCCGACCGCATCGTCGTCGGCGAGGTCCGCGGCGCCGAGGTCGTCGACCTGCTCACCGCCCTCAACACCGGCCACGACGGCGGCGCGGGCACCGTCCACGCCAACTGCCCCCAGGAAGTCCCCGCCCGCCTCGAAGCCCTCGCCGCCCTCGGCGGCATGGACCGTGCCGCCCTGCACAGCCAACTCGCCGCCGCCGTCCAAGTGGTCCTCCACGTCCACCGCCGAGCCGACGGCACCCGCGGCCTCCGCGAGATCGGCCTCCTCGAACGCGACGGTGCCGGCATCCGGATCACCCCCGCCTGGCGCTCCGACGACCTACCCACCCCCGGCGCCACCGAGCTGGAGCGACTGATCGAGGTGCGACTCGGATGAAAATAACAGGTGCAGGCGCATGGCCGATCCGCGGAGAGGGTGCATTCCCGCAGGCCGACGCTCGAGGCTCGTCGAAGAGCCGCACACAGGCAGTATCGCGCGGGGGTGCCGGTGTATGGCCGGTCGGCGGAAATCGTGCGTCCACGCAACTAGGTGACAGGGGCCTTGCGCGGAGCCTCGGCGCTGGGTCGCGTGACCGGGCTGCTTGCGTGTGGCCGATCAGCCGAGATGGCGAGTCACCGCGGGCGGGCGACCGGTACACGACGCGGAACCGTGCACCGGCAGCGCAGCCTGCCGTGGGTACCGGAGTGATGCCGGGCGGCGGAGACGGCGCGTCGCCGCAGGGCGGTTACGGGCGCACGGCTCAGATCCGCACAGTGGCAGGATCGCCCGGTGCAGGTGCAGGTGCAGGTGCAGGTGCAGGTGCAGGTGCCGGTGCCGGTGCCGGTGCCGGTGCGGGTGCGGGTGGGATTCGATCGGTTCGGCTGCGCAGCTGGTTGGCACGGGTGGTTCGGGTGGCGACCGGGGCGCGACTGCGATCAAGGTTGGCGAGCGATGGTCGACGGTCGGGCGGCAGACGAAGGCAATCGTCATGGGTGGGATCGAGCGAGTGCGCTTGCACTGTGGTGCTCGCCGAGGGGAGCTCGCGAGGCGGGGAGGCGCCGTTCAGCAGCGCGGTGCCGGTGTCGTTCTTCGGCACGGCGGGCGACGCGCCAGATCGTACAGGGGGTTCCGGTTTCGATGTGGCGTTCGCTGCTGTGGATGCGGCGCTACCCAGTGACCTTGCGCTCGTGGCGGAATCGGTCCTGACCGCGGCACCGACGGGTTCCCGTCCACGGACAGTGGTACCGACTCCCGCATCGACAGCCGCTCCAGAATCAGCGCGAAACATTCTGAGACACACCACTACTAGACGGCACGGGGGTGGCGATGGAGATCGGACTGCTCTGTTGCGCGGTGGCGGTGCTGATGCTTCCCGCTGCGGGCGATCGGCGGCGCTTTCGGCGGCTGTTCGGTGCGGGCGGTGTGGGTGCGGCGAGGCGGATGCCTGTGGAGTGGTGTGCGGGAATCGGACTGGCGTGCACGGCCTTCGCGTTCGGGATCGGGACGGGACTGGCGGCGCTCATGGTGGGCGTCACCGTCGCGGTGCGGAATCGGCGCTGTCGTGGTGAGCGGGCCCGTCGAGCGGAGTGCGGTCACCTGTTGGCCGGGCTCGAGGCCGTCATCGGCGAACTGCGGGTGGGTGCGCATCCGAGCGCGGCGGCGGAGGCCGCGGCAGCCGAGTCGCGGGGAGAGGCGGCGCGGGTACTCGGGATCAGCGCGGGCCGCAGCAGGCTCGGGGGTTCCGGTGCCGACGGCTGGCTCCACCCGGATTCGATTGTCGCCGAGGAGTTGTCGAGGATCGCCGTCGCCTGGCGGGTGGCCGAAGAACACGGCCTCGCCCTGGCCGAGCTGCTGGCCGCGGCCCGCACCGACCTACTGGGCCGCATCCGCTTCCGCGACCGAACCGAAGCCGCTCTCGCGGGAGCCCGCGCCTCGGCCACCGTCTTGGCCGGTCTCCCACTGGTAGGCATCGGCCTCGGCCAGCTCATGGGCGCAGCTCCCCTGTCAGTGCTCTTCGGCTCACCCGCCGGCGAACTTCTCCTACCGCTCGGCGCGGCCCTCGCCTGCTGTGGACTGCTGTGGACAGATGTGATCACCCGCCGCGGAACGGCCTGAACCGGTGGGCGTTCGATTCCGCCCAGGCCTGCACGTTGTCGGCCAGGCTGTGCACAACCCCGGTGGGACAGGGTAAAGACGGGACACACGGTCGAGCTTTGGCTGCGATCGGCTGGTGCGCCCCGGCCTGCACGCTGCCGGCCATGCTGTGCACAACCCCCGGTGGGACAGGGTCGAGACGGGACACACGGTCGAGCTGTGGCTGCGATCGGCTGGTGCGCCCCGGCCTGCACGCTGCCGGCCATGCTGTGCGCAACCTATGGGACAGGCGCCGAGACGGCACACACGGCCGAGCTGTAGCTGCGATCGGCTGGCCGACGGCGCTGCGGCAGGCATTTCGCATTCTGGTGTGTGACGCGATGCCTATCGCAGGGCGGTGATCGGGGATGGCGACGCCCTCGAGGCGCTTCCGGGAGGGCAGAGGCTCCGCCAACTACTGACCGCGAAGATACGGGTGAGCAGGCGGAGACAGGCCGAGGCAGCGACATCGCCGGGCTGCTCGATACCTAGGCCGCTCCAGCTGAACATCGGTGCGGCACAAGAAGTCCAGGCCCCAGGGGCATAGGCCAGAGCGCCGGAGCGGAACACGCGCGCTCATAGGGGCCGTACGGGTTGGTGACGAAGTGTTTCGCGTCTTCGGTCGGTGAGGACGCTTCCGATCGGCGGTCTAGACCGCAATGCACTGCGCGCCAGCGAGACCGGCGCCGGGGTCGAAGATCTGGATTGGTCGAAACGTCATGGGGAGGGATTGCTGTGCAGAACATGGTGAGTACGTCGTCACCTTTCGCGCTGCTGGTCGCGGCCATAGCTGTGGTGCTACTGCCCGGGCGCGTCGCGGTGAGTCGGCGGATGCGGGCGCTGGGCCGGTCGCCGACGGCCACGGCGAAGGCAGGGAGTGGGTCGGCGAAGGCGGATCCGCTCGGGTCGGCATCGGCGTTCGATCTGCTGGCCGCTTGTCTGCGGGCTGGGCTGCCGATGGCCGCGGCCGCGCGGGCAAGTGCGGGGACGGCGCCGCCGATGTTGCGGGCCTCGCTGCTGCGGGCCGCCGATCTGCTGGCGCTCGGCGCTGACGCGGCGACGGCGTGGGAGCGTGCCGCGGCGGATGCGGTCGGGTCGGCGGGCGCCGAGGAGATCGAGTCGCTGGCCAGGATGGCGCGGCGCTCTGCCCGCTCGGGTTCCTCATTGGCCGCGGCCGTCGGCGAACTGGCGGACCAGCGTCGGGAAGCAGTGGAAGACGCGGCCGTCGCGCGCGCCGAACGCGCCGGCGTGCTGATCGGTGGGCCACTCGGCCTGTGCTTCCTGCCCGCCTTCGTGTGCCTCGGCATCGTCCCGGTCGTGATCGGCCTGGCGGATCGGGTCCTCGGCGACGGCGGACTGCTGTGACCGGCCTCGGCGAGGCAGGCGAATCGTCACCGCGCGGATCGGCCGCGTGGTGTGGAAGGAGAGGGGATCACGATGACGTTCGTACGCGCCGTATATATAGGGGCGAAGACGCGGATCACGCGCTTGCTGATCGACGACGACGGCATGTCCACCGCGGAGTACGCGATCGGCACCATCGCGGCCGCGGCGTTCGGTGCGGTGCTCTACGGGGTGGTGACGGGCGACAGCATTGTCAACGCGCTGACCCAGATCATCGACAAGGCACTCAACACGAGCGTGTAAAGCTGTGCGGCGCAGGGAGTCTCGCTGACGACGCGGGTGCGGTGACGGTCGAGGCCGCCATCGCCCTCGCCGCACTGGTATGTGCGGTGGTGCTGTGCATCGGTGCGCTGCTGGCCGCGTCGACCCAGGTGCGCTGTGTCGACGCGGCTCGCGAGGCGGCCCGGTTGGCCGCTCGGGGCGACACCGCGCACGCGGTGGCAGCGGCCAAGACCATCGCGCCACCCGGCGCAGTGGTCGATGTTCGCAGCGAGGGCGATCGGGTGGTGGCCGCCGTCGCCGCGGGCACACCGCTGCTTCCCGGACTCAGGTTGCGTGCCGAGGCGGTCGCGATCGCCGAGCCCGGGGTCGGTCGATGATCGGCTCGGTGGCGCGGCGGCTCGCCCGGGACGCAGGCGGTGCGACGGCGTTCGCGTGCTTGGCGTTGGCCGGGCTGATCGCGCTGACCATGGTGATCGGGCAGATGGGTGTCGTCGTGGTCGCCCGGCATCGGGCACAGGCCGCGGCCGACCTCGGCGCGCTTGGCGCCGCGAGTGTGTTGGCCGAAGGGGCGGAGGCGGCGTGCGCCGAGGCCGTGGAGGTCGCGCGGCGGATGGGCGAGCGGGTGCGACGGTGCACGGTGGCGCAGTGGGACGTCGTGGTCGCGGTGGAGGCGAATGCGTCATTCGGAGTGTTCGGTGTGCGCACTGTCTCCGCTGCTGCTCGCGCGGGCCCGGTGGCGGATAGTGCGTGACGCAGAAGTGTTATCACTGGTCGGTGGATGTTCCGCGCCGAACTAATACGGAATTCATTGGAACTCATTCTCCGAATTTCCTTGAACATTGTTTTAGGAGGAGAGAACTAAATGAAAAGAATGATGTGGCCAACTCGTATGCCCCGTTGGCAATGAGTCAGTTAACAGAAGAGTCGTCCTTTTTATTCACGGGCCAGCCGGTCGCGGACCCGTCGGTGCTGGTCAACGCAAATATGGTCGAGCGACCAGCATTCTCGCAGTGAGGTGTAGCGCCGGACACGTCACCGCCGCTGCGGCATCACGGAACAGGCGCCGGGCTCGGCTGGGCACGCAACTCGCCCAGAACGGCGACCAGAAGCCGGCCTGCGGCGTCCTTGTCCAGGGGGTTGTTCCCGTTTCCGCACTTGGGTGACTGCACGCACGAGGGACAGCCGTCCTGGCACCCACAGCTGCGGATGACGCTGAGAGTGGCAGCCAGCCATTCCACGAGCTGGGCGAAACCGCGCTCGGCGAACCCAGCGCCTCCTGGCTGGCCGTCGTAGACGAACACGGTCGGCGCGCCGGTGTCGGGATGCTCGGCGATGGAGACGCCGCCGATGTCCCAGCGGTCGCACCCGGCGACCAGGGGCAGCATGCCGATCGCGGCGTGTTCGGCGGCATGTAGAGCACCGGGGAGCTCGTCTTCGGAGATTCCCGCGGCGGCGAGCAGCCGGGGCGTGACGGTGTAGAGGACGGCCTTGGTGTGCAGGGTCTGGGCGGGCAGGTCGAGTTCGACCTGGTCGAGCACCTCGCCGGTGACCAGGGTGCGCAGGTAGCCGACGACCTGGTTGGTGACCGCGACCTGCGCGGATGCGGTGGTGACGGCCCCGAAGACGCGCTCTTCGGTCACCGCTTCGATGGTGATCGAAGTGACCTGACGGGCGCTGGTGGTGAAGCCGGGGTCCACCTCGTTGACGAAGGCGACGCCGCCGTCGAGGTCGAGTTCGTCGACCAGATAGGTCTCGCCCTGATGCAGGTGCACGGCTCCTTCGTGCAGGGTGGCGGGCGCCCGGCCCGCGTCGGCTGTGCCGAGCAGCCGTCCGGATTCGGCGTCGACGATGGCGACCGGCGTTCCGAGCTCGCCACGCACGTCGACGGCGTCGTGGGGATGGGTGTGGGCGGTGACGTGCCAGCGTGCGGGTGCACCGCGCGTGCCCGGCCTGCGCCGGATCAGGCCTTGTCCGGCCAGGTCGGCGAGTACTTCGCCGGCCCGGAGCTCGCTCACCTCGTCGTCGGTGAGCGGCAGTTCCATGGCGGCGCAGAGCAGCTGCGGCCCCAGCACATAGGGGTTGTAGGGGTCGGTGATGGTGGCCTCGATCGGCCGGTCGAGCAGCGCGGCGGGGTGGTGCACCAGGTAGGTGTCGAGCGGATCGTCGGTCGCCACCAGCACGACGAGCGCGCCCTGTAGCCGTCTGCCCGCACGCCCGGCCTGCTGCCAGAAGGACGCGACCGTGCCAGGGAAACCGGCGATGACCACGGCGTCGAGACCGGCGATGTCGACGCCGAGTTCGAGGGCATTGGTGCTGGCCGCGCCGAGCAGCGTGCCCTCCGACAGCGACTGTTCGAGCTCCCTGCGGTCCTCCGCCAGGTACCCCGCGCGGTAGGCGGCAACCCGTTCCTGCAGCTCAGGTGCTCTTTCGGCGAGCACGCGGCGGGCATCGAGCGCGATCAGTTCGGCCCCGCGCCGGGAGCGGACGAAGGTCAGCGTGCGTGCACCCTCGGCCACCAGACCGGCCATGATCTTGGCCGCCTCCCCGGTCGCGGTGCGGCGGACGGGCGCGCCGTTCTCCCCGGTCAGCACCGCGCTCAGCGGCGGCTCCCACAGCGCGACGGTCCTTGCGCCGCGGGGTGACGCGTCCGCGGTGACCGCGGTGACCGGTGCGCCGATCAGCCTGCTCGCCGAGGCCGCGGGGTCGGCGCTGGTGGCCGAGCAGAGGATGAACACCGGGTCGGCGCCGTAGAACGCGGCGAGTCTGCGCAGCCTGCGCAGCACGAGGGCGACGTGCGATCCGAAAACTCCCCGGTAGGAGTGGCATTCGTCGACCACCACATAGCGAAGGTTGCGCAGCACCCGCGCCCAGCGCTGATGCGACCGCAGCATCCCGACGTGCAGCATGTCGGGATTGGTGAATATCCAGCGCGCATTTGCCCGCACCCACTGCCTGACCTCGGCGGGAGTGTCGCCGTCATAGGTGGCCGGATGGGCCTCACGCAGGGGATTGTCGTGGATCAGCCCGCCGACGGCGCGCAACTGATCGGCGCCGAGCGCCTTGGTGGGGGACAGGTACAGCGCGGTCGCGCGCTGATCCTCGTGCAGGGCGGTGAGCACCGGCAATTGGTAGCCAAGGGATTTGCCGGACGCGGTCCCGGTGCTCACGACGACGTGCGTCCCGGCGACCGCGAGGCCCGCCGTCGAGGTCTGGTGCTCCCACGGTCGCTCGATCCCCGTCGCGCCCAGGGCTGTGACCAGCTCCGATGGCACCCACGCCGGCCACTCTGTGGTGCGCGCTCGCTGGGCGGGGAGCTCGGCGACATGGGTCAACGGGTTGCCGCCTGCGGCCGCCTCTGTCAGGACACGATTCAGCAACGATCGACCGTAGCTCTCGCTCGCTACCGGCGATCGGACCTCGGTCCGCTCGGTCGGATTCATCTCATAGCCCTCTCGCGACACGCCGGAAGTGTGAAACGTGTGTGTGCGGCAAGCGCTACCTGCGATTTCGTAACCCAATAGCGACCTGGGTCACAGCATGTTTGCTGGAAGCCCTCCCGGTTATCGTGAAGCAAACAGACTGAAAGTACGGATTCACCCAATCGGTCCCTCGCCTGCGCATTCGCAAGATCAAGAATTTTGCAAATTGTCGGTAACTCGACTGTTGAATTGCTCGGAGACATGGTTCACTGGGTCCTGGTCGCAAGCTTCTGTGTTCGAGGGACGGATCGAAAGTCCAACCATCAGCAGGATCGATGTTGCGAACGCCGTGCTCAGGCTTTCCTTGCAGGGGGACCCACAGTACAGCGGTCGGAACGGACCCGGTGGACGAACCCAGTTGTCCGCCGTTCCGGTAAGAAAGAGAAGGAACAGAATGGCACAGGGAACTGTGAAGTGGTTCAACGCGGAGAAGGGGTTCGGCTTCATCGCGCCCGAGGACGGCTCCGCTGACGTCTTCGTCCACTACTCGGAGATCCAGGGCACGGGCTTCCGTACCCTCGAGGAGAACCAGAAGGTCGAGTTCGAGGTCGGCCAGGGCACTAAGGGCCCGCAGGCCACCGGCGTTCGCGCGCTCTCCTGAGCTGCGAATCGAATCAACGCCCGTCCCCCATCTCCTGCGCGGAGGTGGGGGACGAGCCATTTCCGGGTAGAGTCGCCCGGAACTTCGCTGCTCGAGAGGGTTGCGAACCCGCGTCGCCGGCTGCCATGAACGCAGCTACCCAAGTGCGCAGGGTATAAACGTCACTGGTGGCGATGTCCGAACGTCGCGCCGTCTGCCCCAGCCGCGCACCGAGCGGACCTCCCGACGCGCGGATCTAGAAGGAAGGTGTTCGCCGGTGGCAACACGAGACCGCAGTTCAGCCGACCAGGGGCGTCCCCTGCGTCGTCTCGTGATCGTCGAATCCCCGACGAAGGCCCGCAAGATCGCGCCGTACCTGGGCCGCAACTACACGGTCGAGGCGTCGGTGGGTCATATCCGCGACTTGCCGCGTGGCGCCGCCGACGTGCCTGCCAAGTACAAGGGACAGTCCTGGGCGCGCCTCGGCGTCGACGTCGATCACGACTTCGAGCCGATCTATGTCGTCAGCCCGGACAAGAAGGCCAAGGTCTCCGAGCTCAAGAGCCTGCTGGCCGACGCCGACGAGCTCTATCTCGCCACCGACCCCGACCGCGAGGGCGAGGCGATCGCCTGGCATCTGCTCGAGACGCTCAAGCCGAAGGTCCCGGTTCGCCGGATGGTCTTCCACGAGATCACCGAGCCTGCCATCCTCGCGGCCGCCGCCGACACGCGCGAACTCGACAACGATCTGGTCGACGCCCAGGAAACCCGCCGCATCCTGGACCGCCTCTACGGCTACGAAGTCAGCCCGGTGCTGTGGAAGAAGGTCATGCCGCGGCTGTCGGCGGGCCGCGTGCAGTCCGTCGCCACCCGTGTCATCGTGCAGCGCGAGCGCGAGCGCATGGCGTTCCGTTCCGCCGAGTACTGGGACATCGCCGCCAAGCTCGACGCGGGCGTCGACGAGAACTCCGATTCGACCAACCCGCGCACGTTCGGCGCGCGCCTGGTCCAGGTCCAGGGCGACCGGGTCGCGTCCGGCCGTGACTTCGGCTCCGACGGTCAGCTCAAGTCGGCCTCCGGTGTCGTCGTGCTGGACGAGGCCTATGCCCGCAGGCTGGCCGAGGCGCTCGACGGCGCCGACCTGGTGGTCTCCTCCGCCGAGGCCAAGCCGTACTCGCGCAAGCCGTATCCGCCGTTCATGACCTCGACGCTGCAGCAGGAGGCGGGCCGCAAGCTGCGCTTCACCTCCGAGCGCACGATGCGGGTCGCCCAGCGGCTGTACGAAAACGGCTACATCACCTACATGCGAACCGACTCGACCACGCTGTCGGAGTCGGCCATCGCCGCCGCGCGTTCGCAGGCCACGCAGCTCTACGGCGCGGAGTATGTTTCGCCGACGCCGCGGCAGTACACGCGCAAGGTCAAGAACGCGCAGGAAGCACACGAGGCGATCCGTCCGTCGGGCGACACCTTCATCACTCCCGGTCAGCTGGCCGCCAAGGTCGACCAGGACGAGTTCCGGCTCTACGAGCTGATCTGGCAGCGCACCGTCGCCTCGCAGATGGCCGACGCGCGTGGCACCACACTGACCCTGCGCATCACCGGCACCGCGCGGACCGGCGAGGAGTGCGTGTTCTCCTCCTCGGGTCGCACGATCACCTTCCCGGGCTTCCTCAAGGCCTACGTCGAGAGTGTCGACGAGGAAGCGGGCGGTCAGTCCGACGACGCCGAATCCCGTTTGCCCGCACTGGAAGAGGGACAGGGCGTCACCGCCGTCGAGCTGACTCCGGACGGACACAGCACGAATCCACCCGCGCGCTATACCGAAGCCTCGCTGATCAAGACGCTCGAAGAGCTCGGCATCGGCCGCCCGTCGACGTACTCGTCGATCATCAAGACGATTCTCGATCGCGGGTACGTCTACAAGCGCGGTAGCGCGCTGGTGCCGTCGTGGGTGGCGTTCGCGGTGGTCGGTCTGCTCGAGGCGTACTTCGGCAGGCTGGTCGACTTCGACTTCACCGCCGCGATGGAGGACGACCTCGACGCGATCGCGGGCGGACGCGAGCAGCGCGGAAACTGGTTGTCCAGCTTCTACTTCGGTGGCGATCACGGCGCCGAGGGCTCGGTGGCGCGCTCGGGTGGCCTCAAGAAGATGGTCGGCGAGCAGCTCGACGACATCGATGCCCGCGAAGTGAACTCGATCAAGATGTTCGTCGACGAGGAGGGCCGCGATGTCGTGGTCCGCGTCGGCCGGTTCGGTCCGTACCTGGAGCGAATGGTCGTCAATCCCGATGACCCGGACGGTGATCCGGTGTCGCAGCGGGCGAACCTGCCCGACGATCTGCCGCCGGACGAGCTGACGCCGGAGGTCGCCGAGAAGCTGTTCTCGACGCCGCAGGAGGGTCGTGCGCTCGGCGTCGATCCGGTGTCGGGGCACGAAATCGTCGCCAAGGAAGGACGTTTCGGCCCGTACGTCACCGAGATCCTGCCCGAGCCACCCGCGCCCGACCCGGCCGCGCCGCCCGCGAAGAAGACGACCAAGAAGGCGGCCGAGGTCAAGCCGCGCACCGGGTCGCTGTTCAAGTCGATGGATCTGGCGACGATCACCCTCGACGACGCGCTCAAGCTGCTGTCGCTGCCCCGCGTGGTCGGCAACGACCCGGCCTCGGGCGAGGAGATCACCGCGCAGAACGGCCGCTACGGCCCGTACCTGAAGAAGGGCACCGACTCCCGGTCGCTGGCGACCGAGGACCAGTTGTTCACCGTCACCCTCGACGAGGCGCTCAAGCTCTACGCCGAGCCGAAGCGGCGTGGGCGGCAGGCGGCCAGCGCGGCTCCGCTGCGCGAGCTGGGCAACGACTCGGCCACGAACAAGCCGATGGTGATCAAGGACGGCCGGTTCGGTCCGTACGTCACCGACGGTGAGACCAACGCGAGCCTGCGGAAGGGCGACGAGGTCGAGTCGATCACCGACGAGCGTGCCTCCGAGCTGCTGGCCGATCGCCGGGCACGTGGGCCGGTGAAGAAGGCGGCCAAGAAGACGCCCGCGAAGAAGGCGGCCAAGAAGGCGCCGGCGAAGAAGACGGCGGCCAAGTCGACGGCGACCAAGACGGCCACGAAGACGGCTGCCAAGAAGACCGCCGCGAAGAAGGCTCCGGCCAAGAAGGCTCCGGCGAAGAAGGCAGCAGCGAAAAGCGTTGGCGGCGACGAGGACTGACGACCGGCCTCGTCGGCATGCGCTGAGCATTCACTGAAGGCTCCGATGGTCCGGATTTCGACCGATCGGCGGGATAGTGAACTTTCGCCGCGGTGGCCGATGGGATCTGTCGGGTGGTGGCGGCGCGGCTCGTCGAGCGCGTAGGCGTCGGGGCAGCCGGGTGAGTACATCGCCCGGGTCGGAGGCCCAACCCGTCAGACAAGGCTGTCGTAGTGCGCGGCTAGGGTGTCTCCCGTGGCAGGTGTCTTCGATCGACTGGTCGGCCAGGACGTGGTCGAGACCGAGCTGACCGCTGCCGCCACGGCGGCGCGGGCCGGCGTCGTCACCGGGGCGATGACGCATTCGTGGCTGTTCACAGGTCCACCCGGTTCCGGCCGGTCGGTCGCCGCGCTCTGCTTCGCCGCCGCCCTGCAATGCACCGACCCCGACATCGTCGGCTGCGGTCGGTGCCACGCCTGCACCACCACGATGGCCGGTACGCACGGCGACGTGCGCCGCATCATCCCCGAGGGGCTGAGCATCAGCACCAAGGAAATGCGCGCGATCGTGCAGATCGCTTCCCGGCGGCCGAGTACCGGCCGCTGGCAGATCGTGGTGGTCGAGGACGCCGACCGGCTCACCGAGGGCGCGGCCAACGCCCTGCTCAAGGTGGTCGAGGAGCCGCCGGACCGCACCGTGTTCCTGCTGTGCGCGCCGACGGTCGACCCCGAAGACATCTCCGTCACTCTGCGTTCCAGGTGCAGGCACGTGCACCTGGTGACACCCACCGTCCCCGCCATCGCGCAGGTGCTGCGCGAGCGCGACCAGCTCGACCCGAAAACCGCCGACTGGGCGGCCGCGGTGAGCGGCGGCCACGTCGGCCGCGCGCGTCGCCTGGCCACCGACGAGGACGCGCGCAAGCGACGTCAGCGCGCACTCGCCCTGGTCAGCGCGACGGAACGGCCCGGTGCCGCCTACGCCGCCGCCGACGAACTGGTGAAATCCGCCGACGACGAAGCCAAACTGATGAGCGCCGAACGCGACGACCGCGAACGCGACGAACTCGCCACCGCCCTCGGCGCAGGCGGCACCGGCAAGGGCGCGGCTTCGGCCACCCGCGGCTCGGCGGGAGTGCTCAAAGACCTCGAACGCCGCCAGAAGTCCCGCGCCACCCGCACCGGCCGCGACGCGCTCGACCGCGCCCTCATCGACGTCGCAGGCATGTACCGCGACGCCCTCGCGATGCGCTTCGCCGGCCGCGGCGCCACCATCACCCTCACCCACCCCGACATGGCCGACGAGATCACCGAACTCGCGTCCAATGTCCGCCCCGAGGGCCTGCTCCGCAGCATCGACGCCGTCCTGGAATGCCGGGAAGCGCTGGACCTCAACGTGAAACCCCGCTTCGCCGTCGCCGCCATGGTCGCCACCCTGATCGCCGCCCGGTCCACCTGACCACCCGTTTTCGCGTTCTGCCCATTCCCGCGATAGACTCGCGTCGCCTGACGGCACGCCGCCTTAGCTCAGTCGGTAGAGCGCTTCACTCGTAATGAAAAGGTCGGGGGTTCGATTCCCCCAGGCGGCTCCATAACGCCAGGTCAGGGCGGGTATCGGGAAAGAACCCGGTGCCCGCTCTGACCTGTTTTCCCAACTAATTCCCAACTAAATGTCGTCGCCAGACACCGCGCGATGAAGCACATCGGCAGCCGCTTCGTGAGTTCGCCCACGTGCCATGTAGTGCCGTTGCGTCATCGCCGGATCGACATGCCCGAGCACGTCAGCGGTGACACGAGCGGACAGCCCGGCATCGTCGAGGATGGTCGCGACCGCGTGGCGGAAGCTGTGCGGAACGATGTCATCCGGAATGCCGAGCGCCTCCCGGACCCTTCTCCACTCGGCCCCGACATTCTGAGGATCTCGCATCGTCCACACCGCCGACGGAAACACCAGATCCAATGTGTCGGCATCAGGATCAGGCGGTGAAGCCAACCGGCGAGCTGCAAGGACTGCTTTGCGCCGTTTGAGCATCTCCACCGCGAAGGGCGGCAAGGCGATCTTGCCGCCACGGTTCTTCGAGTCCGCAGCGGTGGCGTTCTCTTCCCGGACCAGACCCTGCCCGGGAAGGCGCACAATCTTCCCGGTCGTGCGCAGTGTTCGGCCGTCAATGTCGATGTCAGACCACAGCAAGCCCAGGACCTGTGAACGACGAAGAGCCGACCCGGCTAACAAGGTCACAAGGTCGGCCAGGTCGGCGCTTTCGCAGTACTCGGCCACGGTAGGCGGTGTGTAAGCCTTGACCGGTTTTGCGCGATTCCGTTCGGCCTTTGACAGTTTGCGCGGGCAAGGGAGGGCGGATGTGCGCACCGCCGCCAGGATGAACCGCAGATCCTCAACGCTCAGGTCGCCCGCGCCCCCGGTGCGCCCCTTGGCCTCGATGTTCTTGGGCATCTGTGACTCACGGACCGGATTGACCGGCATCGCATCCTTGCGCACCGCGTAGCGGAACATGCCGGACAAGACGTTGCGCGCTATTCGCATCGTGCCGGGTCCCTTGGCGTGGCCGACCTCCGCCAAGAACGCCTCAACTGCGGAGGTCCTGACCTCCAGGAGGCCGCGCCCGCCAAACGCGGTGTTGAACATTTCCGCCACGTCGTCGTACCGGTCGAGTGTGTTACCCGCGCGATCCTGCTCTACCAGGTGCTTTCGGTAGATGACCCACAGTTGCCGAACCTTTGTCGATGCTGACAGCTCGCCACCCAGGTCGATACGGATGGCGGATGCAGCGGCCAGCACGGCATCTAGCGCGCGTTGTCCGGTGCGGTCTGGCACCGGTCGGCCCCGCGCGTCCACTTTGAAGGGTGAGATGCGGGCGAGGTCGCGACGTTTCCCCGAAGCGTCGCGCACGAGAACCCGTGCGGACCAGCGGCCAGGCGACAACACGGTAAGCATCGGTTTCCCGGCGACGCCCAGGGGGCGAGCAGGGCGGCCGCGAGTCACGACCGCCCCCCGATATTCAGTCCTCTAGGCCCTCCAGTGCTGCGTCCAAAGCGTCTAGATCCCAACGGAAACCCTTTCCGATCTTCTTCGGCCGAGGAAGCCACGGATGCTTCTCCGGTTCACGAGCCCACCGCCGCAAGACTTCTGGGTGAACGCAGATGTGCGCGGCGGCATCCTTGGTAGGCACCCACCGCCGAACCGGTGGCATCAGCGGTGCCGGATCAGCAGACACGGCCGTCTCCTCGCTGGTCAACAGCAGAATTGTTGCTGATAGTTTGCTGAATGTGCGGGGGGTTGTTCTCCATCTGCGGAGGTGGCAGCCCGACCGCGAGCGCCGCCCGGTCATACTCCGCACGCCATTCCCGCCGTTGCGCAACAGCTTTGAGCAGCAAGAACCCGCGCTGAGGAATCCGGGTACCCGAACTGACCTTCGACCAGGTGTAGCGGCGCAGGTCCGGTCGTGGCTTCTCGATGCCGACAGCGGCCAGCGTCGCCCGCACGAACTCCATCCGATCGGCCTTGTGGTCCCCGATTGTCTTGCCCGTCCACTTTTCCGAGGTCAACACCCGATTGCCGGGCAAGCCAAGGTTTTCGCGGCGATGCGCGCGCCCCTTGCACTGCCCAGGCCGGGTACGCGCTGTCGCGCCTTTGGGGACGATGCCGTAGAGCAGCCACACCGAACACCGCTCCGAGCACGGAGTCTGGCGCAGCGTCGCGTGTAGGCGGGCGTAATGGCCCCGTTGCCGAGCGGTTTTCGCCTCCAGGATGTCGGAGACCGATTTGGTCAGGTACTTGCACAGATACCCGATGCCACGTTCGGCCTTGTCCGACCCACCCACCAACCGGCGCGCGTCCACCTTCCGACCGAAACGAGCGACGTGCGCGGGCTGAGCATCCTCAGCCCAGGTCGATTCCATCGCTTCGCCCCACGACTGCAACGACATCCGGCTGACCGGATCGACAAAGGTCTTCTGCTCGCGATCCCACACCGGCAGATGAGTACCGCCGTAGAGCAGGTGTTTCGGGCGCGGCCACCACACCTGGTGATACGTCGCCTCGGTCACCCGCCGGATCAGCTCGATATCGACCAGACCGCGTAACGCGATGTGCAGGTGCGGCGCACCCCGTTTCTGGGGTTCGACCACCCCGAAGTACTGGATGTTCCAGCCGATCGCACGGCGCAGGTTCTGAATCCAGCGCGAGAACGCCCGCGCGCACCAGATCGCATCCCATGCCGCCCGCGCGTAGTCGTAGCTCTCGGGATCGATCGGGGTGGAGTCCTCGCGATGGACCTTGCCGTAGGAGTCCATCGTGATCGTGACGAACATCGACGCCCGCGCCGACCCGTCAGCGTTGGCACCACCGATCGTGCGGTCATCAACAGGCAGACGCGGCAGGTCCGGGATGTCTTGTCGGCGACGGGTAGAACGACCCCGCCCCACCCCGGTGCCAGACCCGGTGCCGGTCTCAGTGGCGCCGCTGTCGTTGTCGGCGGGATCGCAGCCGGCATCGGTGCCTTCCGAATCAGCCGGCGGTTTCCCGGCGGTGCCGAGCGCTTTGAGTTGGTTGTCGGCCCACCCGATTTCGGCGACCAGCTCCGCGGCTTCATGGTCGACCCCTTCGGATAGCGTCGCCATCAGATCAGCCCGGTACACCATCAACGACACATGATCCAACGACGGTCGCGCACGCGGTATCTCCGGTTCACGGTCCAGATGCCAACCCACCCGGCACTGCTGGGCACGCACCCGTTTGGCCTGGCGCGCGCACGGACCACACACCACCTCGAGGGTGTGCCCACACGGCACCGGCACCAGCTCCCGCGCCCCGGTCTCGGTGTCGGTGCGCTCGAGGACCATCGGCCGCACACACACCCCGTGCTGTTCGGCTGCCGCGATCGCTACAGCGTCGAACGAGGGCATCCGCAGCCGCAACCCCGCTTCGGCCTCATCGGCGCGGCCGGAGTCCAGTACCAACCGCGCATCGTTGCCGGTCATAACTCGGCCCACCCGTCACCGGAACCAAATTGCTTGCCGTACAACGGTTTTCCATCCGGATTACGCGGCAACGGTGGGAAGGTCGCCATGATCCAATCGATATCGTCATCGGTGGCCCAGTAGGCACGGACACGGGTGATCTCGGTCGAGGTCTCGTGTTCGACAAACCCGACACCGGGCATGTTCTCGGGGATCTCGTCACACAACGCGCCCCGGTCGCGCCCGCCCTTGCCGAACACCATGTCGGGTTGGGTGTGCTCACGCAGCCGCAACCCCACCCGGTATGGGAACAGCTGGCGCAACTCGAGTACTTCTTTGCTGGGGTCCTGCAAGCACCCGACCACCGGAACCGCGACCGCGCGGGACTGGGTCAAGATCACCCCCAGGCACCGGGTGATCGCGTCACGGATCTTGCGATCGGTGTAGTACGCGGTCAAGCTCGCCGCCTCATCGATCAACAGCAACACCAACGGCTCATCCACAGACGGAGTGATCGTGCGCGCCCGAGCGGTCATGTACTTCTCACCCCGCGACTGAACCAGCTTCGCCGCGTCCTCGAGAATCGCCAACGCCTCCGCACCACTCGAGGACGCGAATCGCGCGAACCAGTCACGGGCATAACCGAATTCGAGTCCGCCTTTGGGATCAATGACCCACACCACCACCGACCCGTCACGAATCGCGGGACCCAACGCGGCCAGCAGCGACCACGCCACCGACCCCTTGCCCGACCCGGTCGCACCGGCCACCATCACCTGGTTGCCCAGAAGGCGCACCGTCCACGGTTGCCCCAGCTCGGTCACACCGACCGACAACGCGTTGAGATCGACCGTTTTCGGATCGGCGCGCGGCAACGGGATCGGTTCGGCGAGGGTGTCACGGTGTACGACCTCGAGCCGTATCCAGCCCGGTTTGAACAGCCGTATCCGGACCCCGACCGCGCCGAAGGCATGACGGAGCGCGTCGGCCTGCTGGGACCAGTCCTCGAGCCTCTGCCCGTCGAGCATCTTGATTTCGAGGATGTCGGCGGCCGGGCCGGACTTCACCGATGTCAGGTACGGCGTTTTCACCTCGGTATCGAGCACGCTCGACAGTCCGTGCATGGCGACCAGTTGCGACCAACGACGCCGGTAGGACCACCACACCCGATGTTTGGTCCGTATCCGCCCGCTCACCCACCGTTGCCACGAGGTCGGCCAGGCCCACGCCCACACCCCCCACCCCGACACCGCGACTACGCCGACCGCGACACCGACCGGCCACCCCCACCAGTACCCGGCAGCGACCGCGCCAGCGATCGGCACCGACAGAATTGGAAATAGCAACGCCCACAACATGATTCGTAGGGCGAGCATCACCGATTTCTCGAACAGTTCCATCAGGTCCAAGCCGAGTACGTCACCGGCCGTGGAAGGTTTTTGGTTTCGGTAGAAGTCATCAGAACGAGCCATCACAATTTGTCCGATCGAATAGTCGTCAAACCCGCGCACGCCCGCGCCGGTAGGTTCAGAGGCGGTGCGGCGGTGACCTGCCCGGGGGGACCTGTCACCGCCGCACCTCTTGAGGGGAGTTGTGGTCAGTCGCTGGACTTGACCGGACCCGACCCTGTACGCGGCCCCGGGGCGTACCCGGTGGCGCGAACAACCCAGGACAGGTACTTGAACTCACCCTGTCCGGCCACACGCGGTGTGACGATCAACCCGGTCAGCTCGATCGGACGCATGTCCGGTCCGATCTCCCCGGTTGTCGGCACCGGCTCGGTGTTGGACAGCAACATCACCTCATACGCCTTGCGGCGCGGATTTTTCTCCGCCGGATCGAGAACCGCGATCTTCCAGACCAGCTCGTGAGTCACCGGATCACGGCGTTGAGGCCCAGGCCGCAACGGATCACCGGTGTATTCGGTGTCCGGCACAACCGGTCCCACCTGGTACAACCCACGGGCATAGAAGTCGGCGAATGCCGGGTGGAATCGGAAGTTGCGCCGGAACTCGGGCGTCTCGTTGGTGTCTTTGACGGCCATCACGGCCACCCTCTTTCAAGGTCAGAACACGCGACGGGGCGGTACCACAGCCAATTTTCGACTACTCTGGACATGGCAGAGCCCGTCTCTGCGTGAATGGAATGGGGACTCTCGCGATGGGTCGGAAGCCCGTGGTTTCGCGTGAGTTTGTTTCGTTCAGGCTGTCCCCTCGGTCGCACGAGGGGGCAGCCGCGAATCAGCAACTCGGAGTCTGGTTGATCATCAGTGGCCTCTCTGTCTAGTCAGAGGCCGAGGCACCGGGAGAATGGCACGACGGCCGAAACGAAACGCCACCCTGGTTCAGGGTCGCGCTGCTCTGTCCGTGTTCCCGCTACACGTTCAGAGCGAGTCGGCGCGATTCGTCAGGTTGCCCCCAACCTTCGCGGCGAATCACGCCTACTACCATCATCCAGGCACATCCGCCAAGGTCAAGCACACCTCAAGTGTGCATAAGGCTCGGGGTTGACCGTTGAATGGTTAAGTTGTACCAAATCTATTGGCGGGCAACCGAATTCGGCCATTTCTCAGGTGCCGCAAATTGCGTCAAAAACTTTTCCGCGACACGTATGGAGCACCACTCGAGCACGCCGAGTGCCGAAACATGCGCGCGCAGACCAGTATTCCCAACGACGATGCACAACGGCACAGCTCGGTCAAAGCCCTTAGCTGATCCAGTTTTGATATCTCAAAAATGATCGGTTTAAACTGCGCCCGCATGGATAGGGGGACTGATCAGTTTCATTGTTGGCAAGGGCGGTCAGGCCGTGATCGTGACCTCCGGGGCAACCGCAGCGACCTTCGCCACCGCCTTGCGAGTGCGGTCCGAGTCCACACCGGCCACCACAGGCAGCGCCGCCCGCCACAGTTGGGCCGCGTCTTCGTGCCTTCCCAGTTTCCAGCGCAGTAGTCCAGTTTCGATCTCGCTCAGCGCGCGAATCCTGGTGTGTGTCTCCGGGTTCCAGGCAGCCGCGCTCATATGTAACTGCCGCTCGGACTCATTGAGATCACCGAGTGCGGCGAAAGCCTTCGATGCCTGGCGGCTGACCGATGCCTTGTTCGGGCAGAACAGCGACAGCCAGCGCGGGAGTTCGGTCGCCGTGGTCGGAGTGAGCCACGGTTCAATCCTGCGCAGTGTGTCCCGCGCCGCGCGATGGTCTCCGCCTTCGGCGTACATCCGAGCGAGCGCGACATCAAACACCGCCATCGCCTCCACGTCGACATGACCGCGTGCCCGCGATACCGCGCGCTCGGCCAGCTCGATGCTGTGTTGCGGCATGCCCACGTCGCCCGCGTGCAAGGCGATGATTCGCAGCACGAAACCATCCTGACCGGGCACGCCGGATTCCTCAGCCAATCGCAGCGCGGTCAGGAAGTACCGCAGCGCTGCCCCGTCCGCACCGACATCGTGGGAACTGAACCCGATCGCGTAGGCCAGTTCCGATGCCGCGCTGAATGCTTCGGCACGAACGTGAGCGTCGGCGAATCGGGACCGGAGCAGGGCGGAAACGTCGGTCGACAGAAAAGCCGTCATGGCGAGACGCCCGGACCCGCCGCCGCGTACTTCATCAAATCGGAGCAGGGCATCGGTCACGCCGCGTACCGCCGCCACGTCTGCCGCGCCAGTGCCGGTGCCGTCACCGATGGCGGACAGGCGTGCGTGTTCGGGCATCGGCAGTAGGGCGGTGGCAGCGAGTGAGGCGCTGTAGGCAGCGGAGCGGAGAAACCCCCGCCGGTCCAGGTCGGCGCGGCCTAGTGCTTCGGCTGTCGTTACCGCGTCCAGCGGGCCGCATGCACGTCGGTACTCCGCCAGGACATCGGCGGTGGGGACGCGCCGCCCGGTCTCGTAGTGGCCTAGCGCTGCCCGGCTGAAATGCACTCGGTCGGCTAGTTCGGTCAGGCTGAACCCCGCTGCTTCGCGGGCCGCGCGGAGCTGTGCCCCGACGACTGCGGGGGGTGGGCCGGATTCCATACAACACACGGTAGCCGTGCGATGGAGTTGTAGACGCGCTGTAGCCGAAGAACGGTTCTACCTGGCACTGGTAGGCGGAAAGCTTGGTCTCAGCCCCACCGCCGGGGTATGCCGGGCAACGCTGCTCGGCACATCGGGCGCAGCGAGCTGCGGGACGATGGCGAAAGCTCTGCGGCGGTGGGCGCTCTGACCTGACACCCACAGGGGGACCCGTGACACTGCCCCAGCGCACGCCGCACACGAAACGACCACACCCGGTAGAAGTCGCGCCGCCCGAAGTGATACGGCGGCTGCTCGCCGCGCTCGATCGGTGGGAACCGAAGCGGCGGACATTATGAGCGCCCCGGTACAGCCCCGCCTGCCTGACCTGTAAATCAGCAGGCGACTCCCGACCAACTGAATGACCTTCACGCCTGCCCCCGGTGAGGACATGAGACCCCTCACCCGGCTCGGCCGCGCGAAGGCGGCCCCGGAGATCGACTCCCCAGCGATGTCGCGATCTCCGGGGCAACCCCAGCCTTGCCCGCACTTCCCGAAATCACCTCAACAAGGAACCGAACTCGCATGTATGCCACCTTCAAATCATCTTCCCGCCAACCACTCTCGAGCCGTGCCCGGTGGACCGCACTGACCGTGTTGTGCACGCTCGCAGCAGTGGCCGCGACGGTGGCGACGGTCGCGGTGTTGACCTCCCCGCCCGCGCACGCCACCGAGTTCATGTGCCGCGACGAGCACACTGCCGGGGTGGTCACCGGATCAGGACCCGGCAGCACCGACAACGGCCCCGCCGCGATCTTGGGATTCCAGCACGTCTACTACGTGCAGCGATCAGCAGCCCTTGCGCGCCGATTCCTCGCACCAGAGGCAGGGGGCGATTCAGATGCCCGACTCCAAACCGGCATCGACGCCGTACCGGCCGACACCCGGCATTGCGTCCATATCAGAAGGCTGGACCTCACCGCGGATTCCCACCGCTGGCAAGTCACGGTCACCGAGTACCACCCCACCCACATCGCCGGTGCCTACACCTTCGCCCAGACCGTCACGACCCGTGACATCGACGGCCGCGCCCTCATAACGAGTATCGCCAAATCCTGACGCCCGGCACCGGCTAGCTACCCCGAACGCCCGGCAGTACCCGCACCCCCAAGGGGCACCGTGACCCACACACAACCCACCCCGCAGGCGGACACACCACACACCCGATGCCTGTTCTACCGGCGCGAGTGCGGGCTACCCGCCGTCATCGACCCCGAGACCGGCCGGATCACCATGCGCGCGGCGATGATCGGGGCAGTGATGATGCCGACCGACCTCGCCCTAGCAGTCAGGACCGAACTCGAGCGTCGCACAGAGAGCGACCGACACGGCGGCACCCTGCCCATCATCGGACACCCCCGAGCCCACATGTGGACGTTTCTCATCCGCAGCGATCTGCGCGCCAGCCGCGACCCCTCCGACCTCGCCCGACTGTTCCGAGCGCGCGTCGTCGTCATCCGAGACGGCGACATTGGGTTGCCCTCACCACGACCCCCGCAACCGACTCCGATACCCGAACACCACCAACTGGCCCGAGTCTGGGTCTCGACCCCGACCACCAAATACCGCCCCTCGGGCACCGCCGTACTCGACTGCGTACGCCACTGCCTCACCACCGCCGAACGAGCAGCGCTACCCCGATGAAACCCCCGCCCGCCTCGCCGTGCCCCGAGGAACCCGACATCCGGCTTCTCGTCCAATTCGCCACTGTCCGAATCGAATTCGCCGCGTGCCTCACCGCTGCACTCGTGTTCGTTCAGGAAGTCGGCGCGCGCCGACCCTGCACCGTCGCGGTGGTGTCCGGACTCTGCGCAGGGTTGCCGCGCTTGCCCACCGAGCGGCTGTACCTGTTGCCCTGACAGCCACCACCACGGGCAACACCCCATAAACCACCTGAATGCCTTTCACCCGCCCGCACCCGGTCGACACCCCCGGACCGGCACGGCGCGGCAGTGAAGGAGGGAGCCCCCGGAGGCTCGGACCCAGCACATCTGCAGCCTTCGGGGGGCCCCGCCCTGCCCGCACCCCGCCAAGCAGAAGGAGCGTAACTGGTTGTGGTGCAACAGTATTCACGACTTCATGGCGGATTCGCCCACGCCCAGATCGCCGCCCTTGCCGCGCTGGCGGACGGGCCACGCACAGCCGAGCAGATCGCAGACGGGAGAGTCGTCGGCCCGAGAACTGACTCAACTCGTGGATCGGTTGCTGGACGCGGGATGGATCACCCGCGCCCAGCTCGACGCTCACATCCTCACCCCCGACGACCCCGCGACCGTCTCGACTCTGCGCGCACTGATCTCCGCTCACGCGACCACACAGCCCACACCCGAGTACCGACCAGGGGAGACACGATGAAGTTCAAGACCCTCACCGCCGCCCTACCGACCGCACTCGTACTGATCACCAGCCCAGGGACCGGGACCGCAGCCGCCGCCGCGCCGTCGTGCACGTTCACGTTCGTCACCGGCACCGTCTACACCCAGCACGACTCGGTGATCGGCGGCGGATACGCCGAATGCTCCACGCCCCCGGCGGTGTTCTCGATCCTGTTGACCGTGCGGTACAAGTCGCGGGGCGGCGACTGGGTGACGCGGGGTCACGATTCCTCGGAGCAGGCCCCTGCACCTCGGCGCAATATCGCGGCATACGCAGACTGCGAGGACGGAGCGTGGAAGGGTGTCGCCACGATATGGGAGACTGCGCCGGATGGGACGACGACGCAAACCGATTTCCCGTCAGCGCCCAGAATCATCACCTGCTGAGGACGTGCGAGATGAAACACGTTGCGACCCGCTCGTATCGGTGGCTGCGCCGCCGGGTCGTCGCCGTGCGGGACCGGCGGTTGTACCGCAGTGACCGGCCCGGTTTTCCGCTCTGGCGCGAGTACGGAGGGTGGGCGGTCCGCCCCGATCGCGGGTGGAGGTCGATCCGCTGGGTGACACCACCGCTGTACTACACGCGCAAGTTCGCTGCGACCGACGACAGCGGCGCGGCGGACTGGGCCATGGAGAAGTTGGGTATCGGCTGAACGATCAGTGACGCGCACGGCCCGGCAGGGATTTCCTGCCGGGCCGTTTCCGTGCCCAGGTTTGGAAGGCCGAGTGAGGTCAGCGAGTCGCGGGAGGTGTCGCCCGGGCGCGTCACGCGTGAGTGTGTGCATTCCTTTGGTGTGGTCTGAGGGTTCTGGGCAGCTTTGGGAATGGGTTGTTGAGAGGGAAGGGAATACGGGGAAAGGAAGGAACTGGGTCCCCGGAGATGAACAGAAAAAAGAAGAAGTAGCCGGTAACCCAGTTGGGTAGTTCTGTGAGTATCAGGTGAGAAGCTTTGCCGAATTTCTCTCTACAACATCAAGAGCGCGAACGCGCCGCCCTAGGGTGCCCCCTCCGCTGGCGCTACGGGGACACCCGGGCGACGCGGACTCCACGGCCTCACCTGGACGGTTATATAGCAGGAAACGATAAATATCGATGCGGAGGTATGCGGCGCACTGCGACCGCTGCCCTCTAGCGTGCGCTCGCCTCGCCGCCCCCGTTCGAGAAGCTGCCGCACCCCTCCGGGGTTTGCCCCCTGGCCCATTGCCGGGAGTTAGCTAGCCGGTAGAAGGTGACGGCGTGTCCCATCCCCGACACGCGGACCGGGTGGGCATGGGGTCCCCAACTATCTCCCAACTTATTCGCCTGCTGTACGTCGTCGTCGAACGTATGTCTGAGTTGTCAATGGTTGTCTATGCTGCCTGTTTGTGCAGGTGGGGAGCAATTTATGGGTTGTCGATTGTGGTCTTCAGTTGCCTCTGGTAGCAGGTGATTTCTGTAATGAAAAGGTCGGGGGTTCGATTCCCCCAGGCGGCTCCAAGGTCAAAGGCCCTTTCCGGATTCCGGGAGGGGCCTTTGCTCTGTGCGGGGGCCGCCGAGGAGGGGCCAGACGGTCTCGCGGGGAGTAGATGCCTGCGTGGCCGTGACGGTAGTTCTGGGGGACGACAGTGTTCGCGAATCTTTGTAGCATCGGGTTCATGAAGCGTGGAAGCATGTCTTTCGTCGGCGCTGTGGCCATCGCCGCCGCGGTAGTTGGTGCCCCCTCGGCCGCTGCCTTTCCTCTTCCGGTGCCTTCCGGGTCGTCGATGCCGCTGCCGACCGGGTCGTCGGAGGGTCAATGGGCGATCATCGACGGTACAGGGATGATCGAGAACCTGGACCGATGCTGGGCGAGTGGTTTCCCGCGCGAGGTGACCTACGAGAATCGAAGCGACCGAACGCTTCTGGTGTTCTCGACACCGGACTGCACGGGGACGCCGGTGGCGACGGTGGCGCCTCGCAGCATCGCTAATTACTACAGCTGGTCGATGGTCGCCGCCAGGTAGTGGGGCCGGCAACAACGTGACAGGCCCTTTCCAGGATTCCGGGAAGGGCCTTTGCTCTGTGCGGGGCCGTCGAGGAGGGTGGGTGGCGAGGTGTCCGTAGCGGGCTCCAGCATTACCGTCGGAGGTTGCACAATTGTCTTTGCAGGGAACTCTTTGCAAAGGGTACTGTGCAAGTATGGCCGACGAAGTACCGCCCAGGGAGATCACCGATCCCGCCGCTCTCCGCGCGCTCGCGCATCCACTCCGGCAGCGCATCCTGCGCGCACTGGCCGAGAAGGGCCCGGCGACGGCGACGGCGCTGGGTGCCCAACTGGGCCAGAACACCGGTGCGACCAGTTATCACCTGCGCCAGCTCGCCGAGCACGGCTTCATCGAGGAGGCGCCCGAGCTGGCCAAGGGGAAGGAGCGGTGGTGGCGGTCGCCGCCGAAGGATCTGCGGTACCGGATGGACAAGGACCAGTCGCCGGAAATGCGTGAGCTGCTGGAAGGTCTTGTCGCGCAGCACATCGCCGATGACGTCGAGATGTTCCAGCGGTACCGGGCCGAGCGCGCCGAGCTGGGTGATTGGGCCGACGTGATGCCGTTCTCGCGCGGCGCGATCTACGCGACCCGGGAGGAACTCGACGCCTTCTGCGAGGACTATCTCGCACTGCTCAAACGCTTCCAGGCCACGCACGCCGAGGGCAGGCCGGGGGCGCGCCGGGTACTCACCCGATTCATCGCCTTCCCGGCGCCGGGGATGAACAGCGAGTAGATCATGCTTCTTCGAATTGTCCTGGCCACCAGCGTATTCGCCGCAGTGCTGATCTGCGCCCCGCTCGCGCACGCGAACGACCTGACCACTACCGACATCACCTTCACCCGTTCCGACGGGACGACGACAACCGGCACGATCCACGCACCCGCCGGCGCCACCGGCAGACCTGGCGTCGTGCTCGTCCACGGCTCGGGCACCGCCCGCAGCCCCCAATACGCCCAGGTCGCGGAGGCGCTGGCTCGGCAGGGCATCGTCGCGCTGCACTACGAGAAGCGCACCGAGGACTACACCCCCGCCCACCGCGACTTCTCCCTGCTCGCCGACGACGCGCTGGCGGGCATCGCCGCACTGCGGAATCGGCCCGAGGTGAACCCCGCGCAGGTCGGTCTCTGGGGACTCTCGGAAGGCGGCTGGGTCGCCCCGCTCGCCACCTCGCGCTCGGCCGATGTCGCCTTCCTGATCACCATCGGCGCCAACTCCGGTGCGCCCGCTGCGCAGCAGACCTGGGCCAACGAGACCAGATTCGCGGCGGCGGGCGTCCGCGGATCGATGATAGATCTGCTGGCGCGCAATGGAATCCGGCAGATCGCGGGTGCGGGTCAGTTCGCGCAGGCCGACTTCGATCCGCTGCCGGTGCTGGCACGGATCGAGCAACCGGTACTCGCGATCTGGGGTGACAAGGACCGGCTGACTCCGCCGGGCGACAGCCTGCGCGGCTTCCAGGAGACCTTCGATCGCGCGGGCAAGACGAACTACACCCTGCGCACCCTGCCGGACGCCCAGCACGGCGGCTTCACGACGACCGACGGATTCGACAGGGGCGAGCAGCTGGCTCCCGGCTACGCCCAGCTGATGGGCAATTGGGTGAACGGGCTGCCCGGCTCCGCTGTCGGACAGGCGGATGAACCTGCGGTGCAAGGGCATTCGGTGTCACCCCTGACCCCGCTGGCGTGGTGGGAGTCGACCGCCGCCCAGCTGGCACTGCTGGCGGGAACCCTGCTCGCCCTCGCCGGGTACGCGCTGACCGGCGTGGCCGGAGCCTGGCGCCTGCCGAACGCCCTACCCGCGCGAATTCTGTTGGCGGCAGCGGGGATCGGCATCGTCGGCACGGTCGCGCAGCTGTTCTACGTGGCCTCGACCCGGGCGACCTCGTTCGGCCCGTTGCTGTTCGGGCGCACCCTGTCCTGGGTGGCGTTGCAGCTGATCGCGGTGTGCGCGGTGGTCGCGCTCGGCTTCGTCGTAGTCCGTCGGGACCGGATGCTCGCCGGAGCGGGCACGGGGGCGCGAACCCGCTGGGCGCTGGTGGTCTGCGGCGGCGTCGGGTTCACGCTGTGGGCGCTGTACTGGGGTCTGCTGCTGCCATGAGAAACGAGAAGGCCCCTGACCTGATGGTCGGGGGCCTGGTCTGAACTGCCGGTGAACTGGTTCAGGGAGTCAAACCTTCCACAATCACCGACAAGTTCTGCGGCGTCGCTCCATGAAAGGGGTCGCCGGTCATCAGCAGCACCGTCGAGGTGCCGGGCGTCAGCGCGGAGAGCAGCACCACGTCCGGCGGGCCTTCGGGCGCGAGCGCACGTCCGTTCGGTAGCGGGGTCGCGTTCTGGTACACGCCGACCTCGACCGCGGAGCCCGATGTCACCCGCGCTCCCGCGGCGGGTAGCAGCACGATGTCACCGTGCGCCAGCTCCAGCCTCTCCCCGACCGGACCTGCGCGGAGATCAACCAGCCGTGGCATCTGCCAGCTCGAGCGCAGAGTCCACGCTGACGTCCTCGCCCTCGCCCCAGTCCGCGCCCTGGGTCCAAATGGGCCCGAACCTCGGATAAATGGCACGTGCGAAGGCGAAGTCGGTGGCGTTGATGTCCGAGCCGCCGCGAATCGGCTGCCCGTCCGTGGTGATCTGGCCGGGCAACTGGTAGCACATGATCGAATCCTGATCAGCGTTGGGCGTCGCTGTGATCGAGCGTTCTTCCAACGGCGTCAAGACGTTCGATCGTGTCTGTTGCTCGCTCCACCCGAAGGTGTCCCGGAAGTAGGCGATCGTCTTGGCGACATCGAGCCGATTGACCAGAGCGCGGCGCAGATGCTCATGCGGGAAGCCGAGTGTGTGGCCCGTCTCATGGCGCACGACCCGCTTGTACTCGGACTCCCTCGTGTTCATCGTGAACCCCTGCAGGTTCATCGTCGGGCGGTTCGTCGGGATCAGTAGGACGTCCGTTCCGAGATAGGACCAATAGCCTTGTCCGGCGCGGGAAATGCGCACCTGGCCGGTGCCGTTCGTCAGGGCGAAAGTGACGCCGATGCCCCAGGCGTTCATGTGGCTGAGAATGCGCTGCCTGAGGTCGGCGCCAGTTGCCTCCATGAAGCTGACCGATAGCGTGCGCCGCTGAAAGCCCCAGTACTTCGAAGTCAGCACCGCCAGCTCGGCCACTTGCGGCAGGCCGCCTTCCGTCGGTGCGCTCTGCGTGAGTGGCGCATTCGCCGGATTGAGACGCGAGGCGACTTCTGCCGCGCGCGCCAACAGCCGGGGCGGCAGCGAGGGGATGACGCAGCCCGCGTCCTCGGCGGGGGGAGCGACGAGGGCGTCTATCTCGGACTCGGCCTCCGCCGCCGAGTAGTGGCCGTCGCCTTTGTGCTTTTGTGTACCCATTGGACCCTCCTCATCGGAATCAACGTGGTTGCGACTGTTCCACGAAGAATCAACGAGGTCCCGAGTAGTCGACTACCCGATCCACGGGCCCCTCCAGGCACGAGAAAGGCCCCCGACCTGGGTAGTCGGGGGCCTGGCCTCGAGTTGCTCCTGAGCCGATCGCCGTTGACCGGACTCAGGAGAACCGACTCGGGTCAGCGGGCGGCGACGTTGCGGCGGGTGGCCCGAGAATTGGTGGCGGAAAGCAGGATCTGGTGCAGGATGGCGTCGAAGGCGACGCTGTCCTCGATATTGCCGAGATGGCCGTGCGGCAGCACGTGCACATCGGCCAGGTGGCCGGTGCGGCGCAGGATATCGACGATCGGGCGGGACATGCGCTGCGGGAGCAACCGGTCCTGGGCGCCCGCGATCACGGTCGTCGGCACGGTCAGGTTGGCGGTGCCTTCCGACAGATCCATGTCGGCCATCGCGGCGGCGTGGCGGCCGCGGGCGAGCGGACGGCAGGAGCGGATGATGCCGACCGCGAATTCGACCTCGTCGTCGGAGGCCTCCGGGGTCATGATGCGGTTGCGGAACACCTGCTCGGTGAACCAGCCGCCGGGGATCGGCAGCGGCGCGAACAGCAGCGACTCGCTGACCGGCTGCGGCATCCGGATCGGAGCGCCGAGGAATGTGACCGGGTATTCGGCGAGGGTGAGCTGCTTGTTCAACAGCGGCAGCAGATCGGTTTCCTCGCGGATGCCGCCGTTGGCGGTGTTGGCGAGCAGCACGGCGGCGGCGCGCTCGGATACCTGCTCGGGGTGGTGCTTGGCCCAGGCCTGGATGGTCAGACCACCCATGCTGTGCCCGGCCAGGACGGCCTTCTCGCCCGGGCGCAGCGTCGCGTCCAGGACGGTGGCGAGGTCGTCGGCCAGGGTGTGTTCGCTGGGCGCGATGGTGCCGAGGGTGGACTCGCCGTGTCCGCGCTGGTCGTAGCTGACCACGCGGTACTCGCCAGCGAAGGCGCTGATCTGCGGGTTCCAGTATTCGATGCTGCACGCCCAGCCGTGGATGAGAACCAGGGCGGGGGCGGTGTCGGGACCGTAGACGTGGACCCTGAGGTCGGCGCCGTCGGCGGTGGTCACCGGGACGACCCGGTGCTCGACGGCGGGGGTGTTGAGTTTCGCTGTCGCGAAACTGCGGGTACGCAGCCCGGCACGGAACTGTGCTGTCAGTGCGCCTACCGTCATCATCGACTTCGCAAGCATGTCGGCACTCCTTTGTGTCGTAGGCCACCGTACAGTGCGAGCTCGGGTGCTAGCTAGTGTTAGCGGGTCACAGTGTCCCATTTGTTGTGAACTGGGTTACCTGACGCGCGGACACTGTGAAATCGCACGAAATCGCCGGAAAATTACAGCGAGTCACCGCGATGCGAGCGTGCTGGCGGCCTCGACCGGCCCCGGCTACCGTAGGAGCGTGGACAGCACGCCCGTCATGGCCGAATTCTCCGGCGCACCGCACCGGGAACCGGCGCGTCCGTTGTGGCAGCGGATGGCCCCGCCGCTGATCGCCGCCGGCCTCGGCGTCGGCACGCTGGCGGTGCTGCACTTCCGCGACCCGCACGTCGAGGGTTCCTACGGACTGTGCCCGGTGTACGCGCTGTTCGGGGTGTACTGCCCCGGCTGCGGCGGGATGCGGGCGATGCACAATCTCACCGACGGCCGGATCCTCGATTCGCTGCAGAGCAATGTGCTCGTCGTGCCGCTGGTCCTCGCGTTCGCGGTGTTCGTCGTCGACTGGCTGGTGCGCGCCCGGCGTGGCCGACGCTGGCGACTGCCGGGGCTGAACCCGGTGCTCGTGTGGTCGTTCTTCGGCCTGCTCGCTGTCTATACCGTTTTGCGCAACACGCCGTGGGGAACCTGGCTCACGCCCGTCTGATACTGGTGTCCGCGCCGTTGTGCGGGCAATCTGGAGGCATGCGCGATTCACTGAAGGATCGAGTCCGACAGAAGTTGTTGCGCCAGCTCGCCGAGGACGGCCCCGACCCCGAGCGTGACGACGCACGCAGCATCTCCGTGGCCGATGACCTCGAGGCGCTCGAGATGGTGCCGTCCGACGATCCCCTCGTCGAGGAACTCGCGCAGCGTTACCTGGTGTTCTGATGTCCCTGTCCGCCCAGCGGCGGTAGCTGCGGCAATGGCTTGGTACCGAGCCAGACCGCGAACAACCCGCGCAGCGGCGCCACGCTGTAATGGCCTGCCAGATCCACGAATTCCTCGGTGGTGACCGAGGCGTGGCGATAGCGCGCGGTCCATTCCCGGATCAGTTCGAAGAACAGATGGTCGCGCAATTCCAGGCGCAATGTGTGCAGGGTGAGCGCGCCGCGCTTGTAGACCCGGTCGTCGAACATGTCCTTGGGGCCAGGGTCGCCGACGATGATGTCCTGCGGCTGGCGGGCCAGATTGGCCCGCGCCGCCCTGGCCAGCTGGTCGGCGGTCGGGCCACCGGAGGCCTCCGACCAGATCCACTCGGCGTAGCAGGCGAAGCCCTCGTGCAGCCAGATATCGCGCCACTGCTTCAGGGTCAGGCTGTTGCCGAACCACTGGTGGGCCAGCTCGTGCGCGACCAGCCGTTCCGAACCGCGTTTGCCGTCACAGTGATTGGCGCCGAACACCGATATGCCCTGCGCCTCGATCGGGATGTCGAGCTCGTCGTCGGTGACGACCACGGTGTAGTTCTCGAACGGGTACGGACCGAACTTCTCGGTGAACAGCGCCATCATCTCGGGTTGGCGGGCGAAGTCGTGGTCGAAGTTCACGCGCAGCCGCGGTGGCACGACGGCCTGCATCGGCACCGGCTCGCCGGGCGCCCCGATCCGGTGCTTGCGGTAGTTGCCGATCTGGATCGTCGCCAGGTAGCAGGCCATCGGCTCCGGCGCCTCGTACACCCACGTCGTCTGGCTGGCCTTGGCCTGCTTGCGCATCAGGGTGCCGTTGGCGACGGCGTAGAACGGACTGTCGGTGGTGATCGAGATCCGGTAGGACGCTTTGGAACTCGGGTGGTCGTCGCACGGGAACCAGGAGGCCGCGCCGTTGGGCTGACTGGCAACGAGCGCGCCCTCGGTGAGCTCCTCCCAGCCGACCTCGCCCCACGGCCCGCGCACCGGTTTGGGAGTACCAGAGTAGTGGACGGTGATCTCCAGGACACCGCCCGCGGGGATCTTCTGCTGCGGGGTGACCGCGAGCTTGCTCTGCTGATGGCTGAACTTCGCGGCCTTGGCCCCGTTGACGAACACCTTCGACACCGTCAGCGCCTGCGACAGATCGAGCGTGAACCAGGCCCGCACCGTGGTGGTGACCGCGATGATCACCGCGCGCCCGGTCAGCCGGTTGCTGGCGGGCTTGTAGCTCAGCTCCAGCTCGTACCTGGACACGCGGTAGCCGCGATTGCCGTTCTGCGGCAGGTAGGTATCGATCGGATCCTCGTAGAACTTGCTCCGCATCAGGCGGCTCCGCGCTGCCTCGACTCCGACATCGAGGCGGTGCCGGTCCACGGTGAGATGGGGTTGCCCCACCAGCGGGTCGACGGCGGAACCACGTCGCCGCGCATCACCAGCGACGCCGGTCCGATGGTGGCGCCCGCGCCGATGTGGGCGGCGGGCAGGGCGACACAGTGCGGGCCGAGGGTGGCGCCCGCGTCCAGCGTCACCGTGTCCATGGACATGATGCGGTCGTGGAACAGATGGGTCTGCACCACGCAGCCGCGTTCCACGGTCGCGCCGTCACCGAGTGTCACGAGGTCTGCCTCCGGTAGCCAATAGGACTCGCACCATACCCCGCGGCCGATCTTGGCACCGAGTCCGCGAAGCCACAGATTCATCACGGGTGTACCCGTCGCCGCGCGCGCGAACCAGGGCGCGGCGACGGTCTCGACGAAGGCGTCGGAGACCTCGTTGCGCCACACGAACGAGCTCCACAGCGGGTGCTCGACGGCGCGAATCCGCCCGACCAGCAACCACTTCGCGCCGACCGCGAGTGCCCCCGCCAGCGCGCCCGCCGCCATCAGGACCAGGCCGGAGAGCAGGGCGGCGACGAGGTAGTCGGAGTGCTGGGCGATCAGGGCAAGCACGAACAGCACGCCGAGGCCGATGGCGAAGGTCACCATCACCGGGATCAACCGGCAGGTCTCGACGAAGGCGCGGGCCAGCTTCAGCCGCAGCGGCGGATCGAAAGTGCGTGAGGTGTCGCTGGATTCGGCCGCGCGGCGCAGGCGCACCGGCGGGCTGCCCAGCCAGGACGAGCCGGCCTTGGCCTTGCTCGGCGCGGCCGAGAGCACCGCGACCAGGCCGTTCTTGGGCACCCGGCGCCCGACCGCGGTCATGCCGGAGTTGCCGAGGAAGGCGCGCTTGCCGACCTTGGCCTCGCCGATCCGCAGCCAGCCGCCGCCGAGTTCGTAACTGGCGATCATGGTGTCGTCGGCCAGGAAGGCGCCGTCGGCGACAACGGTGAACTTGGGCAGCAACAGCACCGTGGAGGCTTCGACGTTCTTGCCGATCCGCGCGCCGAGCAGGCGCAGCCACAGTGGGGTGAGCAGGCTGGCGTAGAGCGGGAACAGGAAGGTGCGTGCCGAGTCGAGCAGGCGTTCGGTCGCCCACACCTGCCAGCCGGTCCGGCTGCGCACCGGGTGGTAGCCCTCGCGCAGGCCGATGCCGAGCAGGCGCACGGCGATCACGGTGGCCGCGGCGTACACGCCGAGGCTGAGCAGGGTCGCGACCGGCAGGATCGCGAAGCCGCGCAGCGCGGCGGCGCCGATGGTGGTCTCCTCGCGGACCCACCAGGCGATGAAGGTGCCGCCGACCGCGAGACCGAGGACGGGCATGGCGGCCAGCGCCATCGACGACAGGCCGAACACCAGCAGCCAGTGCCTGGCGCGTTCCGGTGCGTGGTCGGGCCAGCGGCGCGGCGCCTTGCCGGTCTTCGTCGCGGGCGAACCCGCCCATTCCTGTTCGGCCTTGACCTTGCCCGATACCGCGGAGCCGGGGGCGATCTCGGCCTTCTTACCGATCTTGGTGCCGGGCAGCAGGATCGAACGGGCGCCGATCACCGCGCCGTCGCCGACGGTGATGCCGCCGATGTGCACGACATCGCCGTCGACCCAGTAGCCGGACAGATCCACCTCGGGTTCGACGCTGGCGCCGTCGCCGAGATCGAGCATGCCGGTCACCGGCGGCAGGGTGTGCAGGTCGACGCCCTTGCCGATCCGCGCGCCGAGCGCACGGGCGAACGGCACCATCAGCGGTGCGCCGGACAGGCTTTCGGCACCGCTGGCCTCGGACAGCCGCACGGCCGCCCACAGTCGCAGGTGGACCGACGAGCCGCGTGGGTACGTACCCGGCCGCAGTCCCGCCAGCAGAACCCGCGCGCCCGCCACGCACAGCGTCATCCGGCCGATCGGCGAGATGAACAGCACGAACGCCAGCACGATCCACCACCAGGACAGCCGCGGCAGCCACGGCAGCGAGCCGGACCAGCCGGCGATCGCCGACACCACGGCCAGCCAGGTGACCCACTGCAGGCCGGTGAGGGTGGTCAGCGGAATCGTGGCCAGCACCTGGGTGATCTGCGCGCGCAGCGGAGTCGGCGCGACGACTCGCGCGTCGACGGCGGCGACCGGCGCGCTGCCGTCGAGCAGTTCGACGAGCGAGCCGAGGCGCGGATGGTCGTAGAGGTCGGCGACGGTGATGTGCGGATACCGCTCGCGCAGCGCGCCGACCAGCTGGGCCGCCGCCAGCGAGCCGCCGCCCAGATCGAAGAAATCGGCATCGAGATCGGTGGCTTCGGCGCCGAGAATGGCGTCCCACAGCCCGGCCACCCAGGCCGCGGTGCCGCCGAGGCCGCCGGATTCGGTGGGTTCGTCGGTGCTCGGCAGCGGCCAGGGCAGGGCATTGCGGTCGACCTTGCCGGAGGTGCGCGTCGGCAGGTCGGGGACGACCGCGAGGCGCGGCACCAGCGGGGCCGGAAGTTGTTCGGCCAGTATCTTCCTGGCCTGCTTGACGTCGAAGTCGGGTCCGGCGCCGGTGAGGTAGCCGACCAGGATCTTGTTGCCCGCCTTGGTCGTCCGGATCGCGGCCGCCGCGCCGCTGACGCCGGGCAGGTGCTGCAGGGCGTTGTCGATCTCGCCGAGTTCGATGCGCCTGCCGCCGATCTTGATCTGGTCGTCGGCGCGGCCGAGGAAGATCAGGCCGTCGCGGTCGTTGCGGACCAGGTCACCGCTGCGGTAGGCGCGTTCCCAGCCGAGCGAGGGTAGCGGGGCGTACTTCTCGGCGTCCTTGGCCGGGTCGAGGTAGCGGGCAAGGCCGACGCCGCCGATGACGAGTTCGCCGGTCTCGCCTTCGGGCACCGGGTTGCCCTGCGGGTCGACGACGGTGAGGTCCCAGCCGTCCAGCGGCAGGCCGATGCGGATCGGCATGTTCCCGTCGAGCAGCGCGGCACAGGCGACGACCGTGGCCTCGGTGGGGCCGTAGGTGTTCCACACCTCGCGGTCGGCGCCGCCGGCGAGTCGTTCGGCCAGCTCCGGCGGGACGGCCTCGCCGCCGAAGATGAGCAGCCGCACCGAGTCCAGGGCCACGGCGGGCCACGTCGCGGCCAGGGTCGGGACGGTGGAGACGATGCTGATCTCCCGGCGCATGAGCCACGGGCCGAGGTCGGCGCCGGTGCGGACCAAATCGCGCGGGGCAGGGACCAGGCAGGCGCCGTGCCGCCAGGCCAGCCACATCTCCTCGCAGGAGGCGTCGAAGGCGACCGACAGGCCGGCCAGCACGCGGTCGCCGGGGCCGATCGGCGCGTTCTGCAGGAACAGCCTGGCCTCGGCGTCGACGAAGGCGGCGGCATTGCGGTGGGTGACCGCGACGCCCTTGGGTGTGCCGGTGGAGCCGGAGGTGAAGATGATCCAGGCGTCGTCGGCGGGGGTCGGCAGGGTGTTCCAGTCCGAGGCCGGTGCGCGGCCCGCGGCGGCGGTGGCCGACTCGATGCCCTCGGCGGTGGCCAGCGCGCTCACCCTGGCCTCGCCGAACACCAGCCTGGCCCGTTCCTCCGGGTCGTCGGCGTCGACGGGCACGTAGGCGGCGCCGCAGTAGAGGACGGCCAGGATCGTCACGTACAGCGCCGCGCTGCCCGAGGGCATCCGCACGCCGACCCGGTCGCCCGGTCGCACGCCCGCCGCGGTGAGCTCGGCCATCCTGGCCTCGATCGCGGCGATCAGCTCCATATAGCTGAGCACGACAATGCCGTCGTCGATGGCGGGTGCGTCGGGGTGGGCCAGGGCGGTGTCGGTCAGGATGTCCACCAGGGTGCGCGGCGGCGCGGCCAGGTCGGCGCGCAACAGTGGGTCACGCAACCGGCTCGCCGGGTCCTCAGTGCGTGGCTCGAGCATGGCGCTCAGTCCACCTCTCATCGGTTGACCCCCATCGGTGTCGTCTGTTGTTTCACGGTCGGGTTACCGGAGGGCAAACGGGATGGTCACCAGGTGCCAACGGTACTCGGAGAAGGAGTGGCGCAACGGCCACCGCGAGGCGTGCCGCGGCGCGGATCACGACGGCGATTCGGGGATCTCGCCGAGCGCGGTGAGCACCAGCCGGTGCAGCGTGCGCTGCTCCTCGGCGTCGAGCCGCTCGAGCACCCGCGCGGTGGCGTCGGCGATGAGGCGGTCGGTGCGCTTGCACTGCTTGCGCCCGGCATCGGTGATCCGCAGCCGGTACTTGCGGCGGTCCTTGCCGTCGCGAGTGCGCTCTACCAGGCCTGCGCGTTCGAGCGCGTCGACCAGCCGGACGACTTCGCTGCGGTCGATACCGAGCGCGTCGCCGACTTTCTTCTGCGTCAGGTCGGCGTTCTCCTCGATGAAGGTGAGCACCCAGTGATCGCGCAGCGGCACGTCGATCTCGGCGTGCAGTGCCTTGGTGAGCCGTCCGAGCGCGTACACCGGGTAGCGCGGCAGGCCGCGGACGGAGTTCGTGTTCGTGGACATGACGGCCACTCTAACAAATAGTGGGGGGACTCAATCATTTGGGGTATCCACCATGGATTTGGCAGATGGTTGGGCGGTGCGCCTTCGCGGGGCAACCGGTGGGCAATCGCGCAGGGCGGCTACGGGTAGCCGACGACGTTGCGGGCGCGGGGATTTCGGGCTGCGAGGTAGGCGTCGGTGCGGCGCACGACCTGGGCGTAGGCGCTGGATTCCGGATCGAGTTCGACCAGGTCGAAGGAGACTTTGCCGTCGTGGTCGTGGTGGATGACGAGTGAATCGTCGAGCACCTGGAAGACGCCGCGGATCTCGCCGTGCGCCCAGGCCGCGACGTATCGGACGTCGACAGCGCGGCCGACCGCGAGTCGCCAGTACCTCCGTGCGGAATCGCGCAGGCGGTCCGCGGTGATGCCCGGGTACCAGCCGTATCCGGCGCGTTCCGGTGATTCGACCGGTACCCAGTCACCCAGGTCGACCCACAGGATCTCGCCTTCGCGCACGTGGTGCCCACCGCGGGTCACCCGGCCGGACGGGGGTCGGCGCGGGGGTTTGGCGCGTTTGCCGAGGACGGTGACGGTGGGGATGTCGGGGGTTGCGGGTCGAGGTGGTGGGCTGGTGGCCACTTCCGCGGCATGGGCTCCCGTGGCATACGCCCAGCTGCTGCGTGCCGGACCGCCGGCGATGTCGACCGGCCGATAAGCGGGGTTGTCGTCCCGCACGAATTCGAGCGCACGATCGAATGCGGACAGCCCCGGTTCGGGCGTGCAGCCGTCCAGGCACAGCAGCGTGCGGCCCTGTTCGAACACCGCGGCCGCCGCGATCGAGCCCGCGCCTTCCTCGTCGAACACGCGGCGCAAGACTTGGGCGGGCACGATCACGATCGAGGTGTCGGACGGGCTGGTGTGCTCCGCGCAGCGGGTCACCTGCCCGACGTGCGCCGACACCGACTCGGCGTAGAACAAGTAGTAGGCCGTCGCACCGAAATGTGTTGCGGCGTCGAGTAGATCGGCCCGCTGCGCGGCGGGTAGCGCTGCCGCTTTGATCGGCTGACCGCGCCTGGCCCGCTTGGCCTGGACGAGCAGCCGTACCTCGCGCGCGCCCGAGGGATCCTGCACGCAGTAGATGAAGTCGGCGCCTACGCCGCGTCTACCGCGTGCCCGGTTGCCGCCCTCCTCGGGCCGGGTGAGCAGCCGGACCCCACGCCTGGCGCGGGATCGGTCGCCGCCCTCCTCGGACCGGGTCAGCAGCCGCGAGCCCGCCGGTGCGCGCGTCGCGGAACCCCACGTCGAACAGCGCTGGGGTGGCACGCAATCGGGGCAGGCCGCGTCGATGCGGTAATCGACGCCGGTCAGGTGCCCGAGCAGGATCTCGGTGAACGTCTCCTCCTGCCAGGGGAACTTCCGTGCGCCGAGGTGTTGCAGCCGGTACACGCTCTGGCAGCTCAGCCGTCGTGCCGCGATCGGGTCGACGAAGATCTCGGCAGGGAACTCAGACATCGAGCGGAATGTCCACGGTCGGGCGCAAGGCCTCCAGCTGGGTGACGTACGCGCTGAGCACCCGCTCGTACAGATCGTCGACCTTGGCGTGGCGCACCGTGATCACCATCGAGTACCGGATCGGCCGCGCCGCAGTGGCGGCATGGCTCGACCGGCGCGCGGTGTGGTGGATGTCGAACACCGGATTGCGCAGGCTGTTGACCCGTTTGCTGCGCTCGGCGTGCAGCACCGTGTCCCACTTGTGCGCGGTGCGGCGAAGGACGGACTCGGTGTCGAGGTCGGTGGCGCGGAAGAACGGGGCCGAATCCGGATGGATCCTGGTCGGTTCGGCGAACTTCTCGTCGTGCGGGCGGAAAGTGACGTCGAGGCCGCTGCGGGTGTAGCTGCCAGGGTCGGCGGGGTCGACCGGTGTCGCGTAGACCAGCGTCGCCCTGATCCGCACCATGCCCGCAGGCAGTGCGGCGGGCAGCGGGATCTGGGCGCGCAGGTACTTCGCCGGGGTCAGTTCGCCCTGGTACAGGACCCGCGCCTCGCCGTCGCCGCACAGCACCAGCTGGGCCAGGGTCGCGGCGATGCGGCCGTGTCCGGAATCGGAATCCGGTGAGCTGCTTCGCCGTTCGGCGGTGTGTACGAGCAGGGCCTTCAGGTCGAGCGCGCCCAGCTTCGGGCCGAACAGGGTGCGCGCGCCCAATGCGGCGCGCAGGGCCATCGGCGCGGCGAAGCTGGTCCCGGAATCGGGGATCGCCGTGCCGTCCGGGCCGACGACATGAAACGGTTCGTCGTCGCTGCCGCCGAACGCGAGCAGATCGGGTTTCACCGTGCCGGGCGCACGACCGGGCCCGATCGCCGAATACGGCGCCCGATTCCACAGCGCGCCACTGCGATCCGACGATCCGATCGCCAGCGCGTTGACGCTGTCGGCCGGAACCTGCACGCGCGCATTGCCACTGGGCCGATCAGCCTCCCCGTTGTTGCCGACGGCGATGGTGGCCAGGGTGGTGCCGTCGCTGAGGTAGTCGTCCCAGAACGCGGTCCACGCGTGCACTTCGTCATCCTCGATCGGCAGTTCGGGGCCGATGCTGACATTGACGAACTCGTATTTGCGCTGGCGCAGGACGCTGTCGATGCGGTCGATGGCCGCGTACAGCTCGCACTGGTCGTCGTCGGTGTCCTCGTCGAGCACCTGGTAGTGGTCGATGTAGCCGTAGGGAACCGGCACCGGATGCGCGGGGTCGACGCTGCCGAACAGCAGTGCCGAGGTGACCCGGTGGCCGTGGTCGAGGTAGTTGCGATGCGGCGCCGCGCTGTCGGCGAAGGTGTGCGCGTCGACCCAGCGGGTCAGCGGGGTGCGCGCGGGCAACCCGCCGTCGAACACGGCGATGGTGAGCTCGCGGTCGGTCGGCTCGGCGGTCGGCAGGTCAGGGCGGAAGCGCGAAAGTGTTGCGGTGGAGCGGGTATCGCGGCCGAGCTGGGTCCGCATTCGTGGCATGCGGCGGATCACCCTGGTGAACGAATAGCCTGCCAGCTCGGCGACGGCCGCGTGGGTGCCGGTGACCGGGACGAAGGCGAGACCGCCGTTGTCGAGTCTGCGGTCGATCGCGACGTCGAGATCCAGATCGCGGGAGTAGTCGAGCAGGCCCTGCAGGGCGATGTCACGGCCGGAGTGCAGGACCAGCTCGGCCACGGTCTCCGAATCCGGCTGGGCGGCAGTCAGTCTCAGCCGGTCGGTGGAGGAGTTGAGGCGGAACTCGGCCAAGCTGACGATGCCGTGTTCGGCGGCGCGCAACGGAGTCTCGGCGCAGATGCGAGTGGCGAGCAGCCGCAGGTTGGCGCGGGTCGTCGCGAGGAACAGCAGCGTGCTGGCTCGCGGCGCATGGCCGTCCGGCACGACCGTCACCGGCCTGCTGCCCAGCGGGTCGAACTCCATCGACGCGAGAAGCCTGGTGGGATAACCGCTTGTGGACACATACTGCGGATGCAGAGTGACCGCGGTGACGGTCTCGTCGTCCGGGCAAGCGACCCTGGGCAGCGCCACCGCGCTCTCGCTCGCCGCGCGCACCATCGGCGCGAGCCGGACCCGCGCCTGCGCGACCGTATACGGCGGCTGCGGCGAATCACCGCCTCTGCCGGGGACGATCGGCGCGGTCAGCCGCTCACCGAAGCCGATCAGAAATCGCGGTCCGGCCACCCGAAATCCCCCCAGCGAGCACGTTATTGCCGTCGGTGCGTGAAGCCACGGAGGGTATCGCGCGACACCCCCGTCAGCGCGCTGATCTGGCGCTGAGACAAGCCTGACATGCCGACCAGGGTCTGTGCCAGCTGTAACCGATCGGTCCGCGAAAGTTCAGCTACCAGACGCGCGGAATGCTCGGCCATCAAGTCCGGCAGCGGCTGGTCATCGAGCACGCAACGACGCCGCAACCGCAGCATCGTGCGCTCGATATCGTTGAACGACAAGCCTTTCGACGCGATGGCGACGGCGTCAACGGCGGCATCGGGTAGCGGTTGGCCGGCGAAGCGGCGGATCGCCTCACCGCGCTGCGTCGTCTCCGGCAGCTCGAAGCAGACGGTGACGTCGAAGCGCCGCCACACGGCCGGGTCGAGGAGCTCGGCGTGGTTGGTCGCGCCGATCACCAGACCGGCGCCCGACGGCCAGTCGTCGATCTGCTGCAGCAGCACCGTGACCAGGCGTTTGAGTTCGCCCACATCGCGGTCGTCGTCGCGGCGCTTGGCGATCGCGTCGAGTTCGTCGAGCAGCAGCACGCAGGGTCGTTGCTTGGCGTAGTCGATGGCGTGGCGCAGGTTGGTGCCGGTCTTGCCGAGCAGGCTGCTCATGATCGTGGCCAGGTCGAGCACCACCAGCGGCAACTCCAGCTGATGGGCGAGCCAGGCCGCGGCCATGGTCTTTCCGACGCCGGGCGGACCGACGAAGAGCAGGCTGCGCGCCGGGGTGAGGTCGGCGGCGGCGAGACGGTCGGCCTGCTTGCGTTCGTCGACGATCTGGGTGAGCACCCGGTAGGTCTCGGCGGGCAGGATCGGCACCTCCGCGGTGGCGCCGGGCGGCACGACCCGCAGCAGCGGCAGGCGGCTGTCGCCGTCGACGGGGATCGGCGTATCGAGTTCGGCGCGTAGCGGATTGGCCCGCGTCGGGTTCTGCCTGAGCAGTCCGATCAGGGCCTCGGCGAGCTCGGGGCAGTCGGTGCGATGCCGGCGCGCGGCGCGGCGGACGAACATCGTGACGTCCTGTTCGCGGCCTGCCATCGCCAACCGAGCAAGGTGGACGAATTCGTCTGCTAGATCGGCGTTCACGTCCGCCGGTGTGGAGCTCAGGGCGTGTGACATGGTGTTCTTCCGATCGAAGGCATGGACTGATTTCGGTTCACTCGATCGTACGGCGTCCATCGCGGGCAAAGTTCACCCCTTGTGTACCGGTTTGACATCAGAACCCACCCGCAGCGCCACGTTGATCTGCCGAGTCGTCGGCGTAGCCGTCGCCTTCGTCGGATGCTAGTTGCGTGGCGACCCGGCGTCGGCGATTCCTGTCGGTTCGGGCGTGCCGATGGTGGTGGTTGACAGCTCCCTGGATCGTCTGTCACTCTCGTCAACAGGTCACGAGTACCAGCGACAAGCCCCGGCTAGCTGGTCGGCAACCCTCCTCCGCGGTGGGGTGCTCCGGGTGACGACCAGGCCGCCGTCCGCAGTGGGCGCGGCAAGCGCGGACTCGCAGCACCCTTTTCGGGAACGAGTCCCTGAGCCGACGGGATTTCGTCATGACCGCAGTAATCGACCCCACCTGTGCCCTGGCCGCCGTGTCCGGCGCCGACCTGCAGGTTCCGCTCGTGCAGGGCGGCACAAGCACCTACGCCAACTTCGACTACGCGGCGAGCGCGCCCGCGTTGCGGCAGGTCACCGACCGGATCTCGCAGCTGCTGCCGTACTACGCCAGCGTGCACCGCGGCGCGGGCTACGCCTCGCGGATCTCCACCGAGTGCTACGAGGCCTCGCGTGGCGCCGTCGCCCGGTTCGTCGACGCGTGTGACGACCAGGTCGTCGTGTTCACCCGCAACACCACCGATTCGCTGAACCTGCTGGCAGGCTGCGTGCCCGGGGAGACCGTCGTGCTCGATATCGAGCATCACGCGAACTTCCTGCCGTGGACCGCGCACGGTCGTCGGGTCGTGCAGGCCGCCGACACCGTCGAGGAGACGATCCGGCGGGTCGTCGCCGAATTGTGCAGCAAGCCCGCCGCATTGCTCGCGGTGACCGGGGCGTCCAATGTCACCGGTGAGGTGCTGCCGCTGGAGCGGCTGGCCACCATCGCCCACCTGTGCGGCGCGCGGATTCTCGTCGACGCGGCGCAGTTGGCCCCGCATCGCCGGATTTCGCTGCGTGAGAACGGGATCGACTATCTCGCCTTCTCCGGGCACAAGCTGTACGCGCCGTTCGGCGCCGGTGTGCTGGTCGGCAGGCGGGACTGGCTCGACGCGGGCGAGCCGTACCTGGCCGGTGGTGGCGCGGTGCGCGAAGTCGGTGTGGAACAGGTCGAGTGGGCCGCGGCACCGCAGCGGCACGAGGCGGGCTCGCCGAACGTGCTCGGCGCGGCCGCCATCGCCGCCGCCTGTGACGCGCTGGCCGCCATCGATCCCACCGAACTCGTTGCCGGCGAACGCTTTTTGGCCGACCGTCTGCGCGACGGTTTGGCCGCGATTCCCGGCGTCGACATCGTCCGCATCTGGTCCGACAGCCCCGACTGCGTCGGCATCGTCGCCTTCACCGTCGCCGGCTACGCCCCCGGCCAGGTCGCCGCCTACCTCTCCGCCGAACACGCCATCGGCATCCGCGACGGCCGCTTCTGCGCCCACCCCCTCCTCACCCGCCTCGGCCTCGACGCCGCCCTCCGCGCCAGCATCGGCCTCGGCACCACCGCCACCGACGTAGACCGCCTGATCACGGCCATCGCCACCCTCACCGAATCCGGCCCGACCTGGACCTACGCCACCACCGAAGGCCTCTGGAACCCCCCCCCCGAAACCCGCCCCCTCACCGCCGATTCCCCCGCAGGCGCCGCCCCCTGCCTCATCGGCTGAACCGAGCCACCGTCGCGGCGGGCCCAACGGCCCGCCCGCTTCGGCACGCCGTCCTCGAGAATGTTTGACGCGCCGCAGAACTGGGTAACGGGCCTCTGGCCAGTCGCGATGAAGCCCCGCAGAAGTGCTCAGACACCTTAGGGGAAATAGTGACTCGACCGAATCAGCCGCCTGATCCGTGGGCTCGTCCGCCCAGGCCACAGGACAAGAAGCGCCGCTGGCCCGTGGTGGCCGGGATCGGAGTTGTCGGAGTGCTTGGTCTAGCCGCGATCGGCGGTCTTGCTGAGGACGAGTCTGCGCCCGAGGTGCGTAGCTCGGCTACCTCGACTACCCGCATCGCCGAAACATCCACAACTACAATCACTTCGACGACAACAACCCCGCCGCCTACCGCTACGACAACCACCGTCGTGCCCCTGGCGACCACCACCGTCGACATCCCGGCGGCCCCGATCGCCCCGACGACTACGGTCGAACTGCCACCTCCACCGCCGGTGGTCGCCCCTGCACCGACGACGACAGTGCCGGTACCAGCACCGCGTATCGAGGCGGTCCCCGAACCGGATGCGCCGCCCGCCCCCAGCGCCTATTACAGGAACTGCGCCGCCGCCCGCGCAGCCGGCGCAGCCCCTCTTCACCGCGGCGAACCCGGCTACCGCTCAGATCTCGACCGCGACAACGACGGCGTGGCCTGCGAATAGAGCGCCGTCCCGCTCATTGCGGCGGGCTACTCGTCGAAGTGCCCACCCGCCGAGCTCTGTGCTACGAACTTTCCTTCGCGCGCATCACGGGCGGACTCGAGCAGCCGCAGGCCACCATGTGTGGCGACAAGATAGTCCGTCGTATCCATCGCGCGAATGGCATCGCCTGCCTGGACGTGCACGGAGATCTTGTTCGAGAAGGTGAACGAGAACTCGCCGGCGGGCGACCTGTGGAATCCGATCGATTCCACGACGCCGTGCGCGACAACGGTTTCTGCTCGTGTGAGCTCGACCGGATCACCGAGGTCGAACGAGCCGGTGACATGGCCGACAACGTGCGGGTTCTGCTGGTAGCTGACGGTAAAGACGTTGGTCACACGGAACTCGCTCATGGTCACGGGTTGTCCGATCAGGTGTCGAGGGCGGTGGGGCGGTGGTATTTGCCGTTGTAGTAGAGGAGGGGGGCGGCGGTGGGGGTTTCGTGGGTTTGGTCGTGGACTCGGGTGACGAGGCCGACCGCGAGGGTGTGGTCGCCGATGTCGATGAGTTGGTGGAGGGTGGTGCGGAGCCAGAGGGGGGTGCCGTGCAGGACTGGTTCGCCGGTGTCGAGGGTGGTCCACAGGGAGCGGTCGGTGAAGCGGTCGGCGGCGGTGCGGGAGAAGCGGTGGGCGAGGTGGTGCTGGTGTTCGCCGAGGAAGTGGATGACGACCGAGTCGGCGGCGCGTAGTGCGTCGATGCTCGACGAGGTGTGGGCGATGTTGAACGACACCAGGGGTGGTTCCAGGGAGAGTGAGGCGAACGACGTCGCCGTGAAGCCCACCGGGCCGGTCTCGGCGCCGATGGTCACCACGGTGACTCCGGCCGGATAGTGCCGCATCGATTCCCGGTACTGCTCGGCGGTGATCCCGCTCAGATCATCGGGGACCACCAGCTCGGCCGGGGTTCGTCGCACTTCACTCACCGCCCCAAACTACGCCCGCGCCGCAGCCTCGCACAGGGGCCCTTCTGCCCGGTTGACGCACATCGCGCGCGGCCGACCTCAGTCGATCTCGATCGGCAGGCCGGCGGTGATGCGGACGAGTTCGCGGAAGTTGGTGCGGAACACCGTGTTCGGGTGGCCGCCTGCGGCCCAGACCTCCGGGTGGGCGGCGAGGGCGGTGTCGACCCAGGTGGGGAGGTTCGTCGGGTGGCCGACGGGGGCGGTGCCGTCGATGTGCTGGCCGGTGATGCGCTCCACCAGGGCGGTGGGGGCGGGGATCAGGGTGCCTTCCAGGCGTTTGCCGGTGCGGCTCAGATCGACCTGGTGATGGCAGGCGACCAGGATCAGGACCGGGTCGTTGTCGAGGAGGAAGACCTGGGAAGTGATGATCGCGGTGGGGTGGGCGCCCATGGCCCGAGCGGCATCGGCCGCGGTGGGGGCTGGCGTCTCGGGGGAAACGATGACGCCGTGATGCCCGCGGGCGATGAGGGTATCGGCGACGCGGCATGCGACCGCCGGAAGAGACGACCTGCGCATGAGATCCAGAGTAGGTCGATTGCGGGAAATATACTGTGCAACTGGAGCACTGGCGTGCTCGAGTTCGCGGCCCCTCCTGTCCCGTCGGTCAGGCACCGTTGCTTGTGCGTGGTAGCGGAACACAACGCACCAGAAACACCGGGGGGGCGCG
>NZ_JBSGVQ010000041.1:0-76175 GCF_053608525.1 Nocardia sp. NPDC055029 | reverse complement strand
GCCCGGTCCCATTCCGAACCCGGAAGCTAAGGCCACCTGCGCCGATGGTACTGCACTCGACAGGGTGTGGGAGAGTAGGACACCGCCGGAACATCATTGCGAAAGGCCCTCCAACTACGGTTGGAGGGCCTTTTTGCGTTCGTGCCCTACCGACCATTCGGCGGGTTCTGGGGCTACCGTGGAGCTATGGCGACCACGAGGATCGGCACGCACATCAATGCGCCCCGCGCGACCGTGTATCGGCTGCTGGTCGATGCCGAATCCGTCAGAGCCTGGATGGTGCCCGACGGGATGGTCAGCGAGATGCACCGGTTCGAGCCCGAGGAGGGCGGGGTCTTCTCGATCACCGTCACCGAGGACGAGATGACCGATACGGGGAAGCCGAGGCCGCGGCACCACGCGTACTACGGACGGTTCCTGACACTGATCCAGGATGAGCGGGTGAAGCAGGTCCTGGAGTTCGTCACCGATATACCGGATATGGCAGGCGAGCAGACCATGACCTTCGTGTTGGCCGACGCAGCAGGAGGTACCGATCTCGAAGTGCTGCACGAGGGTGTGCCGCCGGGCATGACCCTCGACGAGAACAACAGGGCCTGGCAGGTGGCGCTCGCGAAGATCGTCGCGCTGGCCGAGCGCGGCACGGTCGACTGACCGGCCGCACCCGGCGCGAGGTCAGCGGACCGCGTCGTCGGCGCGGGGCGTCATATTCGACGCAGGCACGAGGTTCCAGGCTTCGAGCTGCTTGCGGATCTGCTCGGCGGCGTCGATATTGAGCGGGCCGCTGGTCCACAGTGCGTACGGCAGGTTGAAGAACCTGCCGTCGCGGACCGCGCGCAGGCCGTTGATGCCCGGTTTGGTGCGCAGCAGATCGACCTTCTGTGTGTAGGTCTGCCCCGGGTAGTCGACGAACATGATGGCGTCCGGGTCGGCGGCGGCGAGCCGCTCCCAGGAGACCTTGGTCCAGGTGTCGGCGACATCGTCGAGGATGTTGCGCGCGCCCGCGGCTTCGAGGATCGCCTGGGGCGCACCGAATTTCCCGCTGGAGTAGATGGTGTCGGTGCCGCTGTCGAACAGGAAGACGGTCGGCGCCTTCGCCGGTTTCGGTGCCGCGGACAAGGCGGCGAGCCTGCTGTCGAGGTCGGCGGTGACCTCCGCTGCGCGGTCGGGCCTGCCGGTGATCGCGCCCAGATCGGTCAGGTCGGTGCGCAGCGCGGTCCACGGTTCGACCGTGCCGCGCGCGGCGGCGCCGTCCTGTTGGCGGCAGCTCTCGGTGAGGATGTAGGCCGCGACGCCGTCCTTCTGCAGGGAGGAGGGGGTGAGGTTGCTCGCCTCGTCGTAGCCGTAGCTCCAGCCGGCCACCATGACGTCCGGGCGCTGTGCGAGCACGGTTTCGCGGGACGGGTATTCGGGGGCGACGGATTTCAGCCCGTCGACGACGGCGGCGCCGTAGTGCTTGCGCAGGGTGTCGGCGTCGCGCTGGATGCTCGACACGGCGGCCACCTGGTCCTCCGCGCCGAGGGCGAGGACCATCGAGATGAGGTTGCCGTCGTTGACGAACAGCCGCTGCGCGGGCGCGGGGAACGGAGTGTCCTTGCCGCAGTTGCGCACGCTGATCGTCGTCGCGGTGTCTGCCGTGGTGCCGGTGCAGGCCGCCAGGACGGCGGCGAGTGCGGTGGTGACCAGGATGCGGCCGGTGTTCTTCATCATCGCGCCTTTCGCGGGGTGATCAACAGGTGGTCTTCGCCGGTCGCCGGATGCTTGACGCGGGCCGCGTCGACACCGAACACCTCGGCGACGACCTCGGGCGTCAGTGCTTGCGCGGGCGGGGCCGGTGGTCGGGCGGAGCCGTTGTGCAGCACGATGATCCGATCGCAGTAGCGGTCGGCCAGCGACAGATCGTGCAGGGCGGCGACGACGGTGCGCCGCAGTCCGCGCACCAGGCCGAGGAGGTCGAGCTGGTGGGTGACGTCGAGGTGGTTGGTCGGCTCGTCGAGGAGCAGGACCGGGGTGTCCTGTAGCAGCGCACGGGCCAGCAGCACGCGCTGACGTTCGCCGCCCGACAACTGCTGCACCGGGCGGTCCGCGAAACCAGCGAGGTCGACCGCGGCGAGCGCTTCCATGACCTGCTGACGTTCCCGCGGTGCGCCGAGCCCCCACGGCGGCAGATAGGGGGTCAGCCCCAACGCGACCACTTCGCCGACGAGCATGTCGGCGGAGGGACTCTCGTCCTGTGCGACCAGAGCGACGGTCGTCGCGCGTTGGCGCGGACGCAGGTCGTGCAGGACCTGACCGTCGATGAGCACCTGTCCCCGCGCGGGCTTCCGAATACCGGCCAGCGTCCGCAGCAGTGTCGTCTTGCCGCTGCCGTTGGGCCCGACAATGCCCAAGGTCTCGCCCGGCTCGATCGAAAAGTCTGCGCCGACAACGATATTCCGCCTGCCGACAGAACACGTCAGCTCGACCACCCGCACCGCCCCTGGCAGCGCGGCGTTCGATCGGGCCGCGCTGTCGACGTTCCCGTGGGCTTCAGCGCTGCCATCGCGGTGCTCGGTGCCGTTCGCCCGGTCGTCGAGGAGATCGTCCGTCGTTGCCCGCGGGACGTGGGTACGGGCCTCGCCGGGACCATCCGCCGCGGTGCGCGCGTCGGACCGGTCGCCGTGACGATTCGGACCGGCGGAATCGACGAGCTGCGGGGACAGCGTGGCGCCCTGGTCACCCGCGTGCCTGCCGGGCTCGCCGTCGGAGGCCGGTGCCGGACGACGAGCAGTGTGGTCGTGCGCGGTCATGAGGTGCCGAACTGGTAGCGCCGTCTGCCCATCAGGAGCAGGAAGGCCGGTGCGCCGATCAGACCGGTGAGGACGCCGACGGGGATCTCGGTGGGGCGCACCAGGACCCGGGTCGCAGCGTCGGCGACGACGAGGAACAGCGCGCCGCACAGGGCACAGGCGGGGAGGAGATTGCGGTGGCGTGGACCGACGATCATGCGCGCGGCATGGGGGACCACCAGCCCGACGAAGCCGATTCCGCCCGACACCGCGACCAGCACACCGACGAGGACCGCCAGCAGGACGAACAGGCCGATGCGCAGTTCCTTCACCGGAACACCGATCGACGACGCGGTGGTCGCGCCGAGAGTGAGCGCGTCGAGCCACCCGGCGATGGCCATCAAGACGACACCGGCGACCAGCACGACGACCAGTGGCACCGCGAGTGTCGTCCAGTCCGCGCCGGCCAGGCTGCCGAGCAGCCAGAACAGCACGGACTGCGCGGCGGCGGGATCGGTGCTGCGGAACACCAGGTAGCTGCTGAACGCCGCGAAGGCCGAGCCGAGCACGGTGCCGGTGAGGACCAATCGCAGCGGCGTCAGACCACCCTGGGCGAAGGCGACGAGGAAGACGAGGGTGGCCGCGCCGAACGCACCGGCCAGCGCGCCGCCCGAGAGCGCCCAGATGCCCGCGCCGGCGAACAGGCCCGAGGTGATCACCGCGGCCGCGCCTACGCCCGCGCCGGAGGAGACACCGAGCAGGTAGGGATCGGCGAGTGGATTGCGCACCAGGGTCTGCATCGCCGCCCCGGCCAGCGCCAGTCCGGCGCCGACGACCGCGGCCAGGACCGTGCGTGGCACTCGGAGCTGCCAGACGATGGTGTCGATACCCAGGTCGGCGGGTGTCGTCCCGGTCAGGCGGGCGCCGAGGGTGTCGAGCACCGCGGACACAGGGACGATCTCGGCGCCGAAGCCGGTGGCGCCGAGCATGGCGACCAGTAACAGTGCCCCGAGCAGGGGTAAGGCGAGCGAGATCCGGGCACGGATCATCGCGGGTTCACCACAGGCAAGGCGCGGCCCTTTCGGAGGGTGCCCGGCGAGGGAGGTCTGACTCTCGCCGTGAGGCGATCACAGTGGCGCGACCGTTCCGGAATTGCACCGGATTCCCGCACCCACCGGGGAGGACGCATCGACTGTAGCGTGGCACCCTGTGCCAGAGATCTACCGGGGACGGCGGCGGATGGCGGCGCGCGCGGCCGGGTTCCAATCACGGTAAGGCTAAAGCTGTTCGGTGAATCGCCCGATTGCTTCAATCCGTACATGCACCGACCGCACACCTTCCTGCCCGGCCTGCGTGGCCGAGCCACCGCCGCGCTCCTCGCGATGGCTACCGTGGCGACGCTCGGCCTGAGCGGCTGCTCGAACGGCAGTGACGCTCCGGTCGGCACCCCTGACACGCCGCTGCCGACCGAGGTGCCGCCGGGCACCACCCTGATCGTCGCCGATCAGCAGGAGCGGCTGCAGTCGGCCCTTCGCCTGTCCGGTGAGCTGGACAAGCTGCCGTTCAAGATCGAGTTCGCCAACTTCATCGGAGGGCCGGCCATTCTCGAGGCGTTCCGGGCAGGCGCCGCCGACGTCGGCCAGGTGGGTGACGTCCCGCCGATCCACGCGCTGGCCGCCGGGCAGGACGTGCCGATCGTCGGCTCGTACCAGACCAACCCGCAGGCGCTGAAGCTCGCCGTCGCGCCGGGGCGCGCGATCACGAAACTCACGGATCTGAAGGGCAAGAAGATCGCCTACGCCGAGGGAACCGCGCAGCAGGCCGCGGTGCTCAAGGCGCTGACCAAGGCGGGGCTGAAGCCGACCGACGTGCAGTTGGTCCGGCTGCAGCTGGCGGAATTCCTCGACGCCGTGCGCACCGGTCAGGTCGACGTGGCTCCGCTGATCGAACCCAATGTCACCCGCCTGCTGCGCACCCAGGGCACGTCGCTGATCCCGGACTCGGAGACCACCGGCATCTACAGCGGCCTGGCCTACCTGTACGCGCGCCGCGCGGTGGTGCAGGACCCGGCGAAGGCAGCGGCCACCCGTGCCCTCGTCGGTGCGTTCGTGCGGGCCTGGAACTGGACCAACACACACCGCGAGGAATGGGCGACCAAGTATTACGTCGAGATCCAGAAGGTCAGCGCCGACGACGCGAAGCGGATCATCGACTCGCTCGGCACCTACACGTTCCCGCACCTGGATCAGCAGTTGGTCGCCCGCCAGCAGACCACCATCGACGCGATCGACGCCGTGGGTGAGCTGCCGAAGAAGATCAAGGCCGTCGACGGCTTCGATCTGCGCTTCGATGCCGCGGTCACCGAGGCGGTCACCACCAGCGGGGCGGCGTTCGCGCCGGCGACGAGCTGATGGCGACCATCGACGCGGGTGTGCTGCGGCGCATCCGCACCGGCACCGCCGCCCCGGTCGAGGCGCTCGCGCCGCGCGGGCGGGGCGGGCGCAGGCTCGGACCGGGCAAGCCGATTCCGTTCGGCTTCGCGCTCGGACCGGCATTGCTCATCGGCGCGTGGGTGCTCGGATCGGCCACGGGCGCACTGGATCCCGAGACGCTGCCCGCGCCGTGGACGGTCGCCCAGACCGCCGGTGACCTGATCGCCGACGGCCGTTTGCAGTCCAACCTGCTGACCTCGCTACAGCGCGCGGCGATCGGGCTCGGACTCGGTGTGGTGATCGGCGTGGTGCTCGCGCTGGTGGCGGGGTTGAGCCGGCTCGGTGAGGCGGTCGTCGACGGCCCGGTGCAGATCAAGCGCTCGATTCCGACACTGGCGCTGATCCCGCTGTTCATCGTCTGGTTCGGCATCGGTGAAGAGATGAAGCTGATCGTCATCACGACCAGCGTGCTGATCCCGGTCTACATCAACACCCACGCCTCGCTGCGCAGCGTGGATGCCCGGTACGTGGAGCTCGCCGAGACGGTCGGGCTGTCGTGGTTGGGCTTTCTGCGGCGGGTCGCGCTGCCCGGGTCGCTGCCCGGATTCTTCCTCGGATTGCGGCTGGCGGTGACCATCTCCTGGCTGGCGCTGGTCGTGGTCGAACAGGTCAACGCGACCAGCGGCATCGGCTATCTGATGACGCAGGCGCGCACCTATGGACAGATCGACGTGATCGTCGTCGGTCTGGTGATCTACGGACTCCTCGGGCTCTTCGGCGACCTCGCCGTGCGGGCGGCGGAACGGAAGGCGCTGGCATGGCGACAGACACTGGGCGACTGAACGACGAGCGGATCGTGGTGCGCACCGGCGCACTCACCCGCGGCTTCGGTGATCGAATCGTGTTGAACGGCATAGATATCGAGATCCGGCGCGGCGAGTTCGTCGCCCTGCTCGGCCGCAGCGGTTCCGGCAAGAGCACGCTGTTGCGGGCGCTGGCCGAACTCGACGCCGACGTGCCGGGCTCCGGCGAGCTGACCGTGCCGACCCAGCGGGCGGTGGTGTTCCAGGATTCGCGGCTGCTGCCCTGGGCGCGGGTGCTCGACAACGTGGTGCTCGGGCTCACCGGGCGCGACGCCGCCGAACGTGGGCGCTCGGCGCTGGCCGAGGTCGGGCTGGCGGGACGCGAGAAGGCCTGGCCGCGTGAGCTTTCCGGTGGTGAGCAGCAGCGGGTGGCGCTGGCCAGATCGCTGGTCCGCGAGCCGGAACTGCTGCTGGCCGACGAACCGTTCGGCGCGCTCGACGCGCTGACCCGGATCCGCATGCACGCCCTGTTGCAGGCGCTGTGCGAGCGGCATCGGCCCGCCGTCCTGCTGGTGACCCACGACGTGGACGAGGCGGTGTTGCTCGCCGACCGGGTGCTGGTCCTGGACGAGGGACGGATCGCCATCGATCAGCGCATCGACGCGCCGCGCCCGCGCAGGCACGCGCACCCGGAGTTCGTCCGGCTGCGCGAGGTCCTGCTGGCCGGGCTCGGCGTCGACACCACCGAATTCGAGGAAGTGAAAGCAGCGTCATGAGTGCACCGCGGCAATTGAGTCTCAACGCGTTCATCTACCCGTCGGGGCACCACGAGGCCGCCTGGCGGCATCCCGACAGCAGGCCGGAGCGCATCTACGACGTCACCTACTACCAGGAGATCGGGCGCACCGCCGAGGCGGCGAAGCTGGATGCGGTGTTCTTCGCCGACGGGCCCGCCCTGCGCACCGACGTGCGCCACAACGCGGCGCCCGGCCTGGAGCCGATTACCCTGCTGACCGCGATCGCCACGGCCACAACACATCTGGGTCTCATCGCGACCGCGTCGACCACCTACTACGAGCCCTACAACCTGGCTCGCCTGTTCTCCTCGCTCGATCATATCTCCGGTGGGCGGGCAGGCTGGAATATCGTCACCACCGGAACCGATTTGGCGGCGGCCAACTTCGGGCTCGACCGGCACCCCGATCACGCCGAACGGTATGCCCGCGCACGGGAATTCGTCGACGCGGTGGTCGCCCTGTGGGACAGCTGGGAGGACGACGCGATCCTGCTCGACCGCGCCGCGGGCATCTACGCCGACCCGGACAAGATTCATCCGATCGACTTCGTCGGCGAACACCTGCGCGTGCGTGGGCCGTTCAATGCCGCGCGGACGCCGCAGGGGCATCCGGTGCTGGTGCAGGCGGGCGCCTCCAACGAGGGACGAGCCTTCGCCGGCAAGTACGCCGAGGCTATCTTCACGGCGCACCAACGGCTTTCGGACGCGCAGACCTTCTACGCCGACATCAAGGCCAAGGCCGCCGAGTACGGGCGCGACGCCGACGAGGTGAAGATCCTGCCCGGGATCAGTCCGTTCATCGCCGACACCGAGGCCGCCGCGCTGCGTCTGGAGCGGGAATTCAACGAGCTGACCGTGCCCGAATACGGGATCAAACAGCTGGAATCGATCACCGGCACCTCGCTGCGCGCCCTCGCGCTCGACGCTCCGGTGCCGGTGGAGGTGTTCGCCGGGGCCGGTGATGTCACCGACAACGCGCGCAGCAGGCTGCAGGTGGTGGCGGGCATCGTCGAGCGGGAACGGCCGACACTGCGTGGGCTGCTGCACCGGCTGGCGGGCGCCCGCGGACACCGGGTCTTCGCCGGTACCCCCGAGCAGGTCGCCGACACGATCGAGGAATGGTTCACCCAGGGCGCGGCCGACGGTTTCAACGTGATGCCGCCGTACTACCCCGGCGGGCTCGAGGTCTTCACCGAGACGGTGGTGCCGATCCTGCAGGAGCGCGGGCTCTTCCGCACCGAGTACACGGGAACAACCCTGCGCGACCACTTCGGCCTCGCCCGTCCGCGGAGCCGGTTCGCACCGGAACCCGTTACCGTCGGATGAGTGTGTCGAGCGACGAAAACTGCTGTACTGCTGCGAGACCGGATCCCCGCCGACAAGCCTGCGCTGGGCCGGTGCGAAGCCGCGCCGTCGCCAACGGTGGTGGGGTTGTCGCGGCGAGCTCGTCCGTCGACGGGGACGAGCGGCCCGCTGCGTCATGTGGCAGGGTCGAGGAGAGCGCGGAAGTGGTCGGCGTCCATCCCGGCGCTGCAGCTCGCGCCAGTCCGGGTCGGGTACACGCTGACGAAGTGAAGCGGTATCGACACCAGTTCCCCCGCACTGTGTTTCGGCGGGGCCCGGCGATGGCAGGGGTGGCCGGTACGCAACCGGCTCTGCCGACGGCGGCGGGGTGTGGCGCCGGTGCTCCGACGAGTCGCCGCGTCGGCAGGGCACGATGACCGCGGAGGTGATCGATTCCGCTCCCGTGCGGCTGCGGTCGCTGGTGTGGCCGGTGTTCGCGCCGATGGCGCTGTACGGCGTCGGCGTGGGGGCTGCCGCGCCGATGTACGCGCTGCGTGCGCTGGATCTCGGTGCGTCGGCGGGTGCGGCGGGGCTGATCGTCGCCCTGGGCGGGCTCGGGATGGTGCTGACCGATCTGCCCGCGGGGCGGATCGTCGCGCGGATCGGGGAGCGGGCGGCGGTCGGGGTCGGCAGCGTGCTCGGGACGGTGGGTGTGCTCGCGGCGATCTTCGCGCCGAATCTCGGTGTGCTGGCGTCGGGTTTGCTTCTCAACGGGGCTGCCGGGGCGGTGTGGGGACTGGCGCGGCAGACCTATCTGGTGTCGGTGGTCGCGCCGGAGCAGCGGGGCCGGGCCATGTCGACGCTGGCGGGCGCGCATCGGCTCGGGTTCTTCTGCGGGCCGTTTCTCGGTGCGGCGCTGGTGCACGGGTACGGGCCGGTCGGCGCGCTGTGGCTGCAACTGGTGACCACGTTGCTGGCGAGCGTGGCGATGGTGACGATCCGCTCCGGCGAGATCGATCAGGCGGCGCTGCGGCCGCTGCACACCGTGCTGTCCGAGAACCGCAGGGCGCTGGGCACTCTCGGGCTCGCTTCGGTGGCGGTCGGCGCGGCACGGGCATCGCGTTCGGCGCTGCTGCCGCTGTGGGCGGCGCATCTGGGGATCGACGCCGCGACCACCAGTCTGCTCTTCGGTCTGGCGGGCGCGGTCGATGTGCTCATGTCGTACCCGGCCGGGGTCTGGCTGGACCGGGCGGGCAGCCGGGTCACCGGCATCGCCTGCGGCATCTGCTTCGCCGCCGGGTACGCCGTGCTGCCGTTCACCTACTCGGCGCTCACCATGGGCGCGGCGACCATGCTGCTCGGCCTGGCCAACGGGCTCAGCAACGGGCTGATCATGACCGTCGGAGCCTTCGCGGCACCCGAGGACCGCCGCGCGGAGTTCCTCGGCGCCTGGCGGCTGACCCATGATGTGGGCATGTTCGCCGGTCCGGTCTCCGTCGGCATCGTCGGCGCATTCGCCGGCCTGGCCGCCGCCGGCGCGCTGCTCGCCGTCGGCGTCGGCCTCGGCACGGTCGCGATCTATCGCTGGTTCCCCGGCCGGGTCCAGCCACGGATGGTCAGCGATGAGTGATGGTGCCGACAAGCCGGGAAGTCGCGGGTGCTGCGACGGCCTACTTCCAGGCGGGGTCGCGGCCGGTGAGGCCGAGGACGCGGTCGAGGAGGGGAGCGTCGGGGGCGACGGGGATTTTGGGTCCGTAGATGCCCATCTGGCGGCCCTGGTCGGCGGTGGCGGCGGTTTCGTCGTAGGCGTAGCGGAGCAGGTCGTCGTCCCACCGGGCGGTGGCGCCGAGGGCGCGGGAGAGGTCCCAGCCGTGGACGATCAGTTCGCCGACGACCATGCCGCCGACCAGCGGCGCGGGCAACTGCATCGGGCCACCCATGTGCGTGACGCCCTGCCAGGCATCGGGGTTTCGCCAGGCAGTGGCCAGGTCGTCGAGCTGGGTGTCGAGGGCCGCCGCCCAGTCGCCCTCGGTCAGATCGACGTCGGATTCGGCGGCTGCGGGCGGCGTGATCGCCTCCTTGCGTGCCGCGCCGATCAGCGACGGACCCCAGAACAGCAGGTGGTTCAGCAAAGCACGGACATCGAACTCGGTGCACGGGGTCGGGGCGGCCAGACGATCCGGCGTGATGGTGCGCAGAAGCTTCGACAACGGTTCGGCGGCGAGCGCTACGCGTTCGGTTTCGGACATAGACCGAGGTAACCACCGTGACGCGGGTGCTGTCTTGAACAAACGCGACATACACTCGCCGCGTGGAACGCGATCCGCGGGAACTCGGGGGTGCCTGGCGCGCGTCGCAACGTCACGCGTTCGCCGCGCCGTCGGGGGAGCTGACGCGCTACGTGGCGCGGTACTGGACCGTCACCTGGGAATATGAGCAGCCGTACCGGCAGCTGGTGGTGCCGCTGCCGAACGTCCACCTGAGTTTTCGCGACGGCCGCGCCGAGGTGCACGGGCCGTCGTCGTCGCATCTGTACCGGGAGCTGGCCGGAGTCGGTTCGGTGTTCGGTGTCGCGTTCCGGCCGGGCATGTTCCGGCCGTTCCTCGATGGCCCGGTGACGGACCTGCGGGACCGGATGGTCGATGCCGCAACGGTTTTCGGTCCTGATCTGCCGTCGCCTGTCGACGTCGAATCGGTCGAGCGGTTCCTCGTCGAGCGCCTGCCCGCTCCTGATCCGCAGGCCGAGCTCGCCACGCGGGTGGTAGCCGCGATCGCCGAGGACACCACGGTGACCAGGGTCGACGCGATAGCGGACCGATTCGGCCTGAGCGTGCGCGGGTTGCAGCGGTTGTTCGCCGACTATGTCGGCATCGGCCCGAAATGGGTGGTGCGCCGCTATCGCCTGCACGAGATCACCGAGCGTCTCGCCGAGCGAACCGAGATCGATTGGGCTGCAACCGCCGCCGAGCTCGGGTACGCCGACCAGGCGCACCTCAGCCGCGACTTCCGCACGATCTTCGGTGAACCCCCCACCCGCTACGCGCGGCGCTACGAAATGCGGTAACGCCGTGATCGGCTATCCCGACAGTGATAGTGAACCGAAGTAACGACAAGGAGTGGACGCCATGGGATCTACCGATGTCATCAACTGGCTGGTCGAGGGTTATCTTGCGGGGGATCCCGTGCGTGGACCGATCTGGGTCGCGTTCATGTACGCGATGATGCCGTTCCAGCTGCTCGGGATGATGACCGGCAGCGCCTAGCTCGCGATCAGCGCACCCGCGTACCGAGGATGGTGCGCACGCCCGCGATGAACAGCTGCAGACCGAAGTCGAAACGGGCTGTGGGATCGGGGGTTTCGAGCAGCGGAGAGGCTCCGTCGGGCAGCGCGCCGACGGAGTCCATCTGCATGCGGGACTGCTCGTCGACAGTCTGGCCGAGGACGTAGTAGAGCAGGGTGTAGGCCGTGAGTTCGGCTTCCTCCCTTGTCATTCCGGCCCGGATGACGATTCCGGCGAGGCGTTCGCGCGCCTTGCTGGTGGTCAGGCGCGAGGCGTAGGTGGCCGAGACCAGCTCGGCGCCGTCGCGGTAGGCGAGCAGGCAGTCGCGCAGGCGGTGGGCGAGTTCGGTGAGCTGCTCGGGCCATCCGGTGGCCGTGATCGGCTCGTCCATCGGCGCCAGGATCCGGTCGGCGACCGCGCCCAGCAGCGACTGCTTGTCCTTGACGTGCCAGTACAGCGCGCCCGGCTGCACCTGCAGCGCACCGGCGAGCCTGCGCATCGTCAGATCGGCGAGTCCGTACTGGTCGAGAATGTCGACGGCGGCATCGACCACATCCGTCTTCCGCAGCTGCACGCGCGTCCTTCCGTTCGAATTCACCGACCCGGGTGTCGTGTCTCACCCTTAGCAGCTACCCTAGCCTGAACACCGTTCAAGTTGCACGGCTACGCCGGGTGGATCACACCCGTGCCACGTGCACGTACCCCGTCGAAGGGACATCACGTCGTGACGCAGGCACCCGTCCAGACCGACATTCTGGCCATCGCCCGTGAGCAGGTGCTCGAGCGCGGCGAAGGCCTCACCGAGGCGCAGACCGTCGAGGTGCTGCGCCTCGGCGACGATCGCCTGGAAGCGCTGCTCGAGCTCGCCCACGAGGTGCGGATGAAGTGGTGCGGTCCCGAGGTCGAGGTCGAGGGCATCATCAGCCTCAAGACCGGCGGCTGCCCCGAGGACTGCCACTTCTGCTCGCAGTCGGGCCTGTTCCAGTCGCCGGTGCGCGCGGCCTGGCTCGACATCCCCAGCCTGGTCGAGGCGGCCAAGCAGACGGCCAAGACCGGCGCCACCGAGTTCTGCATCGTCGCCGCGGTCCGCGGCCCGGACGAGCGCCTGATGGCGCAGGTCGCCGCGGGCGTCGAGGCCATCCGCAACGAGGTCGACATCCAGGTCGCCTGCTCGCTGGGCATGCTGAACCAGGAGCAGGTCGACCAGCTCGCCGCGATGGGCGTGCACCGCTACAACCACAACCTCGAGACCGCCAAGTCACACTTCCCGAAGGTCGTCACCACGCACACCTACGAGGAGCGCTGGGACACCCTGCGGATGGTGCGCGAGGCGGGCATGGAGGTGTGCTGCGGTGGCATCCTCGGCATGGGCGAGACCATCGAGCAGCGCGCCGAATTCGCCGCGCAGCTGGCCTCGCTCGAGCCCGACGAGGTGCCGCTGAACTTCCTCAACCCGCGTCCCGGCACCCCCTTCGGTGACCTCGAGGTGCTGCCCGCCGCCGACGCGCTGCGCGCCATCGCCGCGTTCCGCCTCGCGCTGCCGCGCACCATCCTGCGCTTCGCTGGTGGTCGTGAGATCACCCTCGGTGACCTCGGCGCCAAGCAGGGCATGCTCGGCGGCATCAACGCCGTCATCGTCGGCAACTATCTGACCACCCTCGGCCGTCCCGCCGAATCGGATCTCGATCTGCTGGGTGAGCTGAAGATGCCGATCAAGGCGCTCAACGAAACCCTCTGAGGCATCGGCACAGTAGGGTGACTGATATGGACGAGCGCTATAACCCGTTCACCGGCAAGCGGATCGTGCCCGGACTCGACGACGCGATGCCCGCGTCGGCGGCGCTCGGGCTCGAGCCGCCGCGCTTCTGCGAGCAGTGCGGCCGGCGGATGATCGTGCAGGTGAGCCCCGACGGCTGGTGGGCCAAGTGCTCCCGGCACGGGGTCATCGAATCGGCGCAGCTGGAACGCCGGTAGTGGTAGCCGAGGTCGGTGCCGGGCCGCGCCCCGAGGTGCTGCGCCGTGAACTGATCGGCGTCGGTGTCGTCGCGGCCGCCGTGCTCGCGGTGAGCGCGGCGGCGGGCGTGGCCTGGGGACTGCTCGCGCCGACCGAACGGCTGCGGGTGACCCAGCCCGGTCGCGCCGCCGTGCTCACCGGCGAGAGCCTGCACCTGTTCGACGCCGTCGGGATGTTCCTGTGCCTCGGTGCGGTGGTCGCGGTGCTGAGCGCGGCCGCGGCCTGGCGGGTGCGGAGCGTCCGCGGGCCCCTGCTGGTCGTCGGGATCCTGCTCGCCTCGGGTCTCGGTGCCGCCGTGATGATGTGGGTGGGCGAAGCGGTCGCCGAGCTGCGGCATCCGCGTCCGGACGATCCCGCGGTCGGGCAAATCGTCGCGTTGCCCGCCGAGGTGGGCACCGATCTCGCGTTGCTGGTGCAACCGTTCCTGGCCGCGCTCGTGCTGTTGTTCCTCGCCGCGCTGCACCCGCGCACCGATCTCGGTTCCGGCACTGCGGGTTTGCTCGGCGATCTGCGCCCGGCCGAGATCGACGACTATCCGCTGCCTGCCCAGGCCGAGGAGTATCGGCCGAGCGGCGATTTCGATGCGAGTCCGCAACCGCGCGCCTGAGCGCGATTCCACGTCGCCCCTGGTCTCTACCATCGTCTATAACGGCAGGTAGACGGCTCGAGAGGAGCGGTCGTGGCATTCATCGGTGGTGGTCCGGTCGTCGAGGAACTGGACGCGAAATTCTGGCGCCTCATCGAGCCGCTCACGTATCAGGGTGCGGTCCAAACCTTTACGGTCCCCGCCGGTTTCCGCACCGACTTCGCTTCGGTGCCACGTTCGCTGGTCTGGCTGATCCCGCGCTACGGCGCCTACACCAGGGCCGCGATCCTGCACGACTACCTGTGCCGCACGGACACGATCAGCCGTGCCGACGCCGACGGTATCTTCCGTCGCTGCCTGCACGAGTTCGCGGTCTCGACGCCGCGGCGCTGGATGATGTGGGCCGCAGTGCGTCTGGGTAGCCGGTTGCGCGGCGCGACGCCCGGTGACATCGCGCGCTGGGTCGTGATCGCGGTGCCGTCGGTGGTGTTCCTGACGGTGCCCGTCGTCGTGGTGACGTTGTCGCTGTGGCTGTTCTGGGTGGTCGAGCTGGCGTTCTGGGCCGTCGGGCGGCTGGGCAGGCGGACGACGGAGCCACCGCCTGCCCCGCAGATGAAGACCGCCTAGCCGGATTCATCCAGAACGGGCGATGTGCGCCGCCCGTGACCTCCTTAGCGTCGGTTTCCGGAGGGCTGGGCGGCGCAGCGCGAAGTCCTCTCCGGCTGAGTTCACCCGACCGAGGGAGTGCCGATGTCCGAGCCGAGCACGGGCGCAGCAGCGCTACCGTCCTGGTCGATCCCTCGCGGGCTGATCGTCCTGCTGTCGCTGGCCGCCGGCGTCGTCGTGATCGGGGGGCTGAAAGTCTTCTCCGGCATCGTCGGACCGGTCTTCCTGGCACTCATGCTCACCATCGCGGTGCAGCCGTTGCAGAGCTGGGCGCAGCGGCGCGGGTGGTCCGCGTGGGCGGGGATGATCATCGCCCTGCTCGCGGTGGTGGCGATTCTGCTCGGAATCGGCGGGGCACTTACGGTGTCGGCGTGGCAGCTGGCCTCGCTGGTCCCGGAGTACGCCGACCAGCTGGACTCGCTGCTCGACAACGTCCGGGGGCTGCTGTCGGACCTGGGCGTCAGCTCCGACCAGATCCACCAGGTCCTCGAAGGTGTCGATATCGGCAAGGTGGTCGAGTTCGTCGAGCAGCTGCTCGGCGGGGTGCTCGGGGTCTTCTCGAATCTGTTCTTCGTCCTCGCGCTGCTGCTGTTCATGGCCATCGACGGGATGACCATGGAAAAGCGGATGGCCGTGGTGCAGCGGCAGCGGCCCGCCATCGCCGACGCGCTGCTCTCCTTCGCCGAGGGCACCCGCAAGTACCTCATCGTGTCCACCGTGTTCGGCGCGATCGTGGCGGTGATCGACGGTGGCGCACTGTGGTTGATGGGGGTGCCGCTGCCGATCCTGTGGGCGCTGCTGTCGTTCATCACCAACTACATCCCGAATGTCGGATTCGTCATCGGCGTCATCCCGCCCGCGCTGCTGGCCCTGCTCGACAGTGGGCCTGCGCTGATGATCTGGGTGATCGTGGTCTATTCGGTGATCAACTTCGTCATCCAGTCGATCATCCAGCCCAAATTCGTCGGTGACGCCGTCGGTTTGGGCGTGACCGTCACCTTCCTGTCACTGGTGTTCTGGGCGTGGGTGATCGGCGCGCTCGGTGCCCTGCTCGCCATCCCGCTGACCCTGCTGGTCAAGGCGCTGCTGCTCGATATCGATCCGTCGACGCGGTGGGCCGATGTGCTGATCGGCGCGCCGCTGCCGAAGAAGGTGCCGGAAGAAGAGGGCGAAGCGAAGCGGCCGTGACGACGTGCTGTCGCGCACCGGAAAACCGGTGGCGCCCGGCGCGGCGGCTCACCTACCGTCGACAGGTCATATCCGCACCGGGGGAGGAACGGCCATGCGCGCCACCGAGAAGACCGAGACCGACGCACCGACCGAGCGACCTGATCTCGCCGCGTGGCGGCGCCGCCACGCATTGCGCAGTTCGTCCGCGGCCACCGCGGTGCCCAGCGGGCGGACGTACCGGCGATCGCCGAAGCATCGCGATCGCCGATACGAATCCTGAGCTCCTACTAGGTATTTCGGGTCAGCACCACCAGGGGCAGCGGCTTGTCGACCTTGGCCTGATACTCGGCCAGCAGTGAGTTCTCCGCCAGCGCCCAGGCCGCGAACTCGTCGTACCTGGCACCGGTGAGCACCTCGGCCGTCGCCGCGAACTTCTCCCCGCCCAACTCGATCGTCACCCGTGGGTCGGCCTTGGCATTGTGGACCCAGGCCGGATACCGGTCCTCGATGAACGAGCTCACATACAGGACGTCGCCGCGATACAGCGCGCCCAGCGGAACCACATGCTGCTTACCGCTCTTGGCGCCGGTGGTCGTCAACAGCAGCAGCGTGGCCCCCGCGTAGTCGCCGCCGACCCGGCCGCTGTTCTCCCGGAACTCCCGGACGACGCCGTCGTTCCACCCGGCCATCTCCTCGGCCGAGTACTCCCGGTTCCACGGTGCGTCCGGGTCGTCGTAAGAAGTGATCTCTTTCGCGTCCGCCGCGTTGTTGTCCATGCGAGCAGTGTGACAGCGACCACCGACAGGTAGCTCAGGCCGAACTCGCGTAGCGGCGGATCGCGAGGGGTGCAGAGAGGGCGAACAGGGCCGCGATCCACAGCCAGGCGGCCGGTACCGGATGCTGGGTCGGCCACGCGCCCGCCGACGCGGCCGGACCGGACCCGAGCAGCGTGCGCAGGGCCCCGACGATGGCGCTCACCGGATTCCACTCCGCGATGGTCGCGACGCCGGTGGGCATGGTCGAGGTGGGGACGAAGACGTTGGAGAACATCAGCGCGCCGAAGATCATCGGCGCCGCCTGCTGCAGCGCTTGTTCGTCCTTGATCGCGGCGCCGAGCGCGATGCCGAGCCAGGCCAGGACCCAGCGGAACGCCAGCAACAGCGCGATCGCCGCCGTGACCTCGCCGACCGTGGCGTCCACCCGCCAGCCGAGCAGATATCCCGCGCCGGACATCAGCGCGAGCGCGAGGACCCCGACCACGGTCTCGGCCAGCGCGAACCCGGCCGGGGCGGCCGCAGGCGACAGCGGCAGCGCGCGGAGCCGATCGGTGAATCCGCTGTGCAGGTCGGCGTTCACGGTCGACGCGGTGGAAGTCAGGCCCATGGCCGCGACCAGGACCAGGACGCCGGGAACCAGGTAGGCGCGGTAGGCCGTGGCGTCGCCGCCTGCGAGCGCGCCGCCGAAGACGAAGCCGAACAGCAGCATCATGCCCAGTGGCGCGGCCAGGGTGATCGCGAACAGGCCGGGGGAGTTGCGGTAGTTCGTCAGCACCCGCCCGAACAGGATCGACGCACCGGCGTACACGGACACCTCGCGGGTGTCGGCGGCGCTCATGCCGCGATCCGATCGCGACCGGTGAGCGCGAGGAACGCGTCGTCGAGAGTGGTTGCGCGGGTGCCGATATCGCGGACGGTGATGTCGGCCGCGTCGAGTGCGCGCAGGACCGTGAGCAGGCCGGGGGCCTCGCCGGCGAAGGTGAAGGACAGTTCCAGCGGCGAATCACGCTGTGCCGGTGGGGGATCCACCGGCGAGCCGCCGAAGCTGTCGAGGATCGCCAGCACCTCGTCGTGGCGGCGTGGATCGGCGACGACCAGGTCGAGACCGGCGGGCACGGCCGCGAGGATCTGTTCCGGAGTTCCGGTCGCGATCACCCGCCCGGCTTCCAGGATGGTGATCGCGTCGGCCAGGCGCTGCGCCTCGTCGAGGTACTGGGTGGTGAGCAGCACGGTGGTGCCCTCGGCGACGAAATCGCGGACGTAGGTGTAGATCTCGTTGCGGCTGTGCGGATCGAGCCCGGTCGTCGGCTCGTCGAGGAACAGCACGGCGGGGCGCACGATCATGCCCGCGATGATGTCGAGCCTGCGGCGCATGCCGCCGGAATAGGTGCCTGCCGTGCGATCGGCGGCCGCGGTCAGTTCGAAGCGATCCAGCAACTCCGCCGCGTGACGACGGGCCGCGGCGGTGCGGAAGCCGTTGAGGCGGGCCAGCAGCACGAGATTCTGCCGCCCCGTCAGGCGCGGGTCGACGGCGTGGAACTGGCCGACCAGGCCGAGCTGCCGCTTCGCGTCGTCGGCCTGGCCGACGGTGTCGAAACCGCGGATCGCGGCCCGGCCCGACGTGGGACGCGCCAGGGTCGCCAGCATGCGCACCGTGGTGGTTTTGCCCGAGCCGTTCGGGCCGAGCAGGGCGTGTACCTGACCGGTCGGCACCTGCAGATCTACCCCGTCTACCACGGTGTTCCTGCCGTATGTCCTGGTCAGTGCGGTGGCTTCGATGGCATGCACGACATTCTCCCTTCATTGCTAACAGTGTTCGCAATTGCAGGATACGCATCTGCTAACACTGTTCGCAACTGGTGTTCTGCGGCATGCTGACACCTATGACGCACACCGGATCCTCGTTGTGGTCGCGCGGCGGCGCTCCCAGGCCTGGGCCGCGCCCGGCGTACACGCTCGACCAGCTCGCCGACGCCTGCGTGCGGCGCGCCGACGCGGGCGGGCTGCGCGCGGTCTCGATGCGCGGGGTCGCCGACGAACTCGGCACCGCCGCCGCCTCGCTGTATCGCTATGTCGACGGCAAGGACGACCTGATCGCGCTCATGGTCGACCGGGTGGCGGGCGAATACGACTACCCGGCCACCACCGGCGAGGTGCGCACCGACGTGCTCGCCCTCGCCGAACAGTCCCGCACGCTGCACCGCAGGCACCCGTGGCTGGCGCAGGCGGGCCCGACGGCCATGGGCCCCAATTCGGTGCGCTACCTGGACCGGATGGCCGGCGCGCTGGCCCCCGCCGGGCTCGCCGCCGGCGCGACCATGATGGGCATCGCCCTGCTGTCCGGCTGGGGCGCGACCTTCGCCGCGCAGGAAGCGGCCGGTCTGTCCGCCGCGCAACTCGGCGCCGGTCTCGCCGCACCGCCGGACGGCTTCCCGCACCTCGCCGCGTTGTTCGCGACCGAACCCGCCTCAGCGCAGGGCCCGATCACCAACGACGAGGTGTTCGTCGCCGGTGTCGACGCCCTGCTGTTCGGCATCCTCGCCGACGCCGGGAAGTGAACGGCCCCGATCAGTGCGGCGGCCGTAGGGCGGCGAATTCGTCGGTGACGCGGAGGCCGGAGTCGGAGAAGCGGTAGAGGGCGGCGGGGCGGCCGCCCGCGCGGCCGGAGGGGGCGGTGTCGCCGGTGGGGGTGATCACCTTGCGGCGGGAGAGGACTCGTTGGAGGTTGGTGGTGTCGACGTCGTAACCCAGGGCCGCGCAATAGATTTCGCGGAGCGTGGACATGGTGAAGGTGTCGGGGGCCAGGGCGTAGGCGATGTTGGTGTAGGAGAGTTTGGCGGCAAGGCGGGTGCGGGCGTGGTCGACGACGGTGCGGTGGTCGAAGGACATGTCCGGAAGTGCCGAGACCGGATGCCAGGTGGTGTCGGCGGGGAGTTCGGGTTCGGTGGTCAGCGGGACCAGGCCGAGGTAGGCCGAGGCGATGCGGCGCGGGGCCGGGACGCGGTCGGGGTCGCTGAACACCGAGAGCTGTTCCAGGTGGGCCAGCTCGCGGACGTCGACCTTCTCGGCGAGCTGGCGCCGGGCCGAGGCGTCGAGATCCTCGTCGTCGCGTAGCCTGCCGCCGGGTAGCGACCAGGTGCCCTTCTGTGGGTCGAGTGCCCGCTCCCACAGCAGCACCGCGAGTTCTGGGTGCCTGGAACGACCCGCAGCACCGCCACCTGCGGAAACGTCGGCGGGGAAGCGGCGAACCTGGAACACCGCGGTGAGCGATTCGTGGATGGTGTTACTATGGGGCACGTTTTCGATTCTAAGTCGAAAACCTGGTTTGGTGCGAATCGAGGCGATGGAGCCGTTCGCACGAGGAAGGGAGCCACCATGGCGACGACGACTACACAGCCGACGCTGATGGGTTCGGTCTTCGACGGACCCACGGGGTACACGGGTGTCGAAGCGACGCCGGAGTGGGCGCAGGAGGTGCGGCGGCTGGCACGTGAGCGCAACGCCACGATCCTCGCGCACAACTACCAGCTGCCCGAGATCCAGGACGTGGCCGACCACGTCGGCGACTCGCTGGCGCTGTCGCGGATCGCGGCCGAGGCCGAAGAGGACACCATCGTGTTCTGCGGCGTGCATTTCATGGCCGAGACCGCCAAGATTCTCAGCCCCGCCAAGACGGTGCTCATCCCGGATCAGCGCGCGGGCTGCTCGCTGGCCGATTCCATCTCCGCCGAGGAACTGCGGGCCTGGAAGGCCGAGCACCCCGACGCGAAGGTGGTGTCCTACGTCAACACCACCGCCGAGGTGAAGGCGCTCACCGACATCTGCTGCACGTCCTCCAACGCCGTCGACGTGGTCGCCTCGATCGACCCCGACGTCGAGGTGCTGTTCCTGCCCGACCAGTTCCTCGGCGCGCACGTCAAGCGCGAGACCGGCCGCGCGAACATGCACATCTGGGCGGGTGAGTGCCACGTGCACGCCGGCATCAACGGTGACGAGCTCACCGAGCAGGCGCGCACCCACCCCGACGCCGAGCTGTTCGTGCACCCGGAGTGCGGCTGCGCCACCTCGGCGCTGTACCTGGCGGGCGAGGGCGCGTTCCCGGCCGAGCGGGTGCACATCCTGTCCACCGGCGGCATGATCGACGCGGCGAAGAACTCGACGTCGAACCAGGTGCTGGTGGCGACCGAGGTCGGCATGCTGCACCAGCTGCGCAAGGCAGCGCCCGGCATCGACTTCCAGGCCGTCAACGATCGCGCCTCCTGCAAGTACATGAAGATGATCACCCCGGCCGCGCTGCTGCGCTGCCTGGTCGAGGGCGCCGACGAGGTGCACGTCGACCTGGCGATGGCCGAGGCCGGTCGCGCCTCGGTGCAGCGGATGATCGCGATCGGCAACCCCGGCGGTGGGGAGTGACCGCGCCCTTCGCCGCGTGGTCGAGCCGGTAAACGACCATGACGGCGACGGTTCCGGTCTCCTGGGAGGCCGAGGTCGACCTGGTGGTCATCGGCGGTGGCGTCGCGGGGCTGACGGCCGCGCGCACGGCGTCGCTGCGCGGACTGCGGGTGCTCATCCTGAGCAAGGGCGGGCCCACCGACACCTCGACGCAGTATGCGCAAGGCGGAATCGCTGTCGTTGCGCCACAGGGTGATTCGGTTGATTCCCATGTGCACGACACGGTCGAAGCCGGCGCCGGGCTGTGCGAGGTCGACGCGGTGCGCTCGATCGTCGAGGGCGGGCAGGCGGCGGTGGCGGCGCTGACCGACCTCGGCGCGGTCTTCGATCTCGGTCGGGACGGCCAGATCTCGCGGACCCGCGAGGGCGGGCACAGCACCCGCCGGATCATTCACGCCGGTGGCGACGCCACCGGGGCCGAGGTGCAGCGGGCGCTCAACGCGGCGGGCCTGCCGGTGCTGTTCGGCGCCGCCGCCCTGCGCGTGGTGACCGGGCCCGACGGTGTGCGTGGCGTCGTCGCGGTGTCGGACAACGGTTTCGGTGTCGTGCGCACGCCCGCGGTGCTGCTGGCGACCGGCGGGCTCGGACAGCTCTACGCCTCGAGTACCAATCCGCCCGGCGCGACCGGTGACGGTGTGGCGCTGGCTCTGTGGGCCGGGGCGGCGGTGGCCGATCTCGAGTTCGTGCAGTTCCATCCGACGGTGCTCTATACGCCCGGCGGAGTGGGCAGGCGGCCGTTGATCAGCGAGGCCGTGCGCGGTGAAGGCGCGATTCTTGTTGATCGCGAAGGTGACTCGGTGATGGCGGGCGTGCATCCGCGGGGTGATCTGGCGCCGCGGGATGTGGTGTCGCGGGCCATCGCGGAGCGGATGCGGGCGACGGGGACCGATCACGTCTTCCTCGACGCGCGCCGGATCGATGGCTTCGCGCAGCGGTTCCCGACGATCACCGCTTCGTGTCTGGCGGCCGGGATCGACCCTGTGGCGCAACTGATTCCGGTCGCTCCCGGTGCGCACTACCAGTGCGGTGGGGTGCTGACCGACACTCACGGGCGGACCGGGGTTCCCGGGCTGTATGCCGCGGGAGAGGTCGCCAGGACCGGACTGCACGGTGCGAATCGGCTGGCCTCCAACAGTCTGCTCGAGGGCTTGGTGGTGGGCGAACGGGCCGGTGTGGCCGCCGCCGAACGGCACGGTGTGCGCTCGCGGATCGAGGAGATCCCGTCGTGGACGGTGGAATTCGCCGATCGGGCCCTGGTGCAGCAGGTGATGACCGAGCACGCCTCCGTCGTGCGTGACGGTGCCGGGCTCGGTTCCGCACTGGCGCGGATCGAGGCGGCGCGGTCGGTGGCCTCGCCGCTGGACAACGCCTCGCCGCGGGCTGTCCAGCCGCTCGACGGAACCGGCTCCGGCGAAGGGGTTTTCGACGCCCCGCGCTCATTGCGCCGGATCGAGGACGCCGCGCTGACGCTGACCGCCCGAGCGCTGCTGGTCGCGGCCGCCGACCGCGCCGAGAGCCGGGGCTGCCATACGCGCTCGGAGTACCCGGGCCAGGTCGAGGACCGGCGACACAGCACCGCGGTGCGGCTGGGCGACGACGGCGGGCTCGAATTGTCCACCGTCGATGTCGTCGCGGTGCCGGTCTGTGCGCGATGAGTACCGGGCGCGGTCGCCCGAGCAAGACCGGTGGACGGATCATGTCCTCCGCCTTATCGAACCGGCGCACGGTGCGCCCGAGAACAGGAGTGCAGTGATGGCTCTGGATGCCGCCTTGGATCGTGACGAGCTGGTGACGCTGATCCGTACCGCGCTCGACGAGGACCTGCGTTACGGACCCGACGTCACCACGGTCGCGACGGTGCCCGCCGACGCGGTGAGCAAGGCCTCGGTGGTCTCGCGCCAGCACGGCACCGTGGCCGGGCTCGATGTCGGGCTGCTCGTGCTCGACGAGGTGATCGGCGCCGGGAACTACACCGTCACCGACCGGGTCGCCGACGGCACCCGGGTGGAGCCGGGCACCACCGTGCTGAGCATCGAGGCCCCGACGCGCGGCCTGCTCACCGCCGAGCGGACCATGCTGAATCTGGTGTGCCACCTGTCCGGCATCGCCACCGCCACCGCGGCCTGGGTCGACGAGGTCGACGGCACCGACTGCGAGATCCGTGACAGCCGCAAGACGCTGCCAGGGTTGCGGGCGCTGCAGAAGTACGCGGTGCGCGTGGGTGGCGGTGTGAATCACCGGATGGGGCTGGGTGACGCGGCGCTGATCAAGGACAACCACGTGGTCGCCGCGGGCTCGGTGGTCAACGCCCTGCGTGCCGTCCGTGAGCTCGCTCCCGACATCGCCTGCGAGGTCGAGGTGGACAGCCTCGAACAGCTCGACGCGGTGCTGGCCGAGAACGTCGAGTTGGTCCTGCTCGACAACTTCCCGCTGTGGCAGACCCAGGCCGCCGTCCAGCGCCGCGACGCCGCCGCCCCGAACACGAAACTCGAGTCCTCGGGCGGGCTTTCGATCGAACAGGCCGCCGATTACGCCCGCACCGGCGTCGACTACCTCGCCATCGGCGCCCTCACCCACTCGGTCCGCGTGCTCGACCTCGGCCTCGATATGTGAGCAGGTAACCGGTCACCGGTTCCGAGGCGCCCGCCTCGACGGCGGGCAGGATCAGGCGGTGAGTTCGCGTTGTAGTGGGGTGCGGAAGCGGGGGATGGCGCGGACTTCGCCGAACCAGGTTGTGGTGCGGTCTATTTCGGCATCGATCAGCTTCCGGGTGTCGGCGTCGATGTCCTCGAGGAGCCGGGTCACCACTTCGCCGTCGGAGCGTTGGGCCCAGCCGCCGACGATGCGGCCGTCGGCCCAGATGGTGGGGCCGATATTGCCGTTGCGGTCGAACAGGGCCTCGGCGTGCGGGCCGAGGAACCAGTCGCGGGACTGCCAGCCCATGGGAGTCGGGTCGAGGGCGGGGAGCAGGGCGGCCCAGGGCTCCGGGGTGGGCGCCGGGTCGAGGTCGTCGGCGAGGAGGATGCCGGTGACTCCGTCCAGGTCGACCTCGACGGTATCCAGGTGCGCCAAGGCTTTTCGGACCTCACCGAGGGTCCAGCCGGTCCACCACTTCAGGTCGGTGACAGGAGCGGGACCGAAGGCGCGGAGCCACTGGCGCACCAGTTCCACCCGGGCCTGCTCGGCCGGAACAGGGGAGAACCCTTGTGGCAGCCAGGTTTCGACCGGCGCCCAGGTGTACTGGCTACTGGCCCAGCTGCCGTTCGGGCGCCCGCGCACGATCCGGCCCTCGGCGCCGAGCACCACCAGGACCCAGGTGGTGATGCTGGTCGGCTTCGAATACGACTTGCCGGGAGCCGTATCGATCTGGGTGCGCAGGCGCGGCACGTCCTTGCTCAACTGCACGCCGGTCGCCGCCCCGCGGGCCAGCAGCGCGGTGTGCGTCTCGGCCTCGACATCGCTGAGCCAGGACTGGATGTCGCCGTCGACGACCCCGGCCTGTTCGATATAGCGGCCGTAGGCGCGACGCTGCTTGTGCGCGAGCGCATCGCAGGTGGAGGCTTGCAGGACCGGCAGCAATTCGGTCGGCGCGACGAACATGGTGCGGCGCATGGCGAGCAGCCGCAGCAGGGTGCGGTCGTCGTAGAGCGCCTTCTCGACATCCACCGGGGTGAGATCGATGCCGCGGGCGCCGACCGACAGGTACACCGTCGCCGGATCGGTGGCGTGCAGCACCACCATCGAGCGGGCGATGTCGACGGGGTCGGTCGAGCGAGCCGACGGCGCGAGGCGATGCCGGGTCGCCAGGCGTGCGCGTCGCTGCGCGACATCGATCGAGAGCATGTCCGGATCGTAGGTGGGGGCACCGACAGTCTCGCCATCCGTGGGTTCGCTGCGCTGATCGGCGGCCGAATCGACCGGCGCGAAATGTCCATTTTGTGCAGACCGCGCGGTCGTCGTTTTCACTCCGACGCGCGAATCCCGTTGCTATGGTCCGCTCATGAGCTCAGCGCCACCGGTCGTCACTGCCGCTGAACTGGGCGTGGACGACGAGGAGCGGCCTGCGCGGGTGCTGTCCGGGTTCGCGGGCCGCCTGGTCGCCGTGGTCGCGCTCGGGCTGGCGCTGCTGTCGGTGTGGCAGGTGTTCCGGCCGCTGGCCGAAGGCAGTCAGTACTACCTGGTGGTGTTTCTCGCGGTCGCGCTGCCGCTGGTGTACCTGAGCTACCGGTCCTGGTGGGGCAGGCTCGATCGCGCCGACGGTCCCGCCGTGCTCGACTGGGTGCTGGCCGCGGTCGCGCTGCTGGTGTGCCTGTATCCGATCCTGCCGGTGCGCATCGGCGACGCGGGTGGCGGTTACAACGCGTTCCTCGACCGGCAGGGGATGCTGGCGCCACTGGATGTGGTGATGGGCGGATTGCTGCTGGTACTGGTGCTGGAAGCGTGCAGGCGCACCACCGGGATCATCCTGCCCGCGGTGTGCCTGGTGTTCCTCGCCTACGGCTACTACGGCGGACTGCTGCCGCAGGACTGGGCGATCGCGCACGCCGGACTCGATGTCGACCAGATCGTCGACGCCCTGTACAACTCCGGCAGCGGCTTCTACGGGACGCCGCTGGACGTGGCGGCCAGCTACATCGTGTTGTTCACCCTCTACGGAGCCGTCCTCGAATTCTCCGGTGCCGCACGGTTCTTCGTCGATCTGTCGGTTTCGCTGTTCCGTCGATCGCACAGCGCGGCGGGACGGACAGCGGTGGTGTCGGGGTTCCTGCTCGGCACCGTCTCCGGGTCGGGCACCGCGACCGCGGTGAGCACCGGCGCGGTCACCTGGCCGATCCTGCGCCGGGCGGGCTACCGGCCCGAACAGGCGGGCGGCATGCTCGCCGCGGCCGGTGTCGGTGCGATCCTGTCGCCGCCCACGCTGGGCGTCGCGGCGTTCATCGTCGCCGAATATCTCGACGTGTCGTACGTGACGGTGCTCGGCTGGGCGCTGATCCCGACGCTGCTCTACTACCTCGGCATCTTGCTGTCGGTCGAGATCGACGCCCGCCGCATCCACGCCGAGGGACGCTCGCCCGCCGACCTCGCCGAGGGGCCGCTGCCGACGCCGTGGTGGAAACTGCTGGGGCGCTTCGGGTATCACTTCTCCTCGCTGATCGTGATCGTCGTGCTGCTGCTGGCCGGGATGAGCGCGACCCGCGCCGTCGTCTACGCCACGGTGCTCGCCCTGATCCTGGCCGTGCCGGACCGGATGCTGCGCGCGCGGGCGGCATCCGGCGACGAAGACGCGAAAGTAGCTGGCCAACAAGCTGTTCCGAGTGCCGACGGGCGGCGGTGGTCGGGCAAGGAGATCGGGCAGTTCGCGCTGGAGGCCCTGCGCGCGCTGTCGCTCGGCATGCGCTCGGCGCTGCCCGTGGTCGCGGTGTGTGCGGCGGCGGGCGTGATCACGGCGATGACCACCAAGACCGGCCTCGGCGCGCAACTGGCGTCGTTGCTGGTGCGGGCCGGGTCGGTGCTGTCCGACGACCCCGCCGTGGTCCTGGCGACGACCGCGGTGCTGGCGGCGATCGCGCTGTCGCTGCTGGGGCTGGCGGTGCCGGTGACGGCGTCGTTCGTCATCGGCTGGGTGATCATCGGGCCCGCGTTGCTCGACCTGGACGTCGCCGCGCCGGCGGCCGCGATGTTCGTCTTCTACTTCTCGGTGCTCTCGGAGGTGACGCCGCCGACCGCGCTGGCCGCCGTCGGCGCGGCCGCGGTCACCGGAGCGAAAGCCATGCCCACCATGTGGGCTGCCCTGCGATACGCGCTGCCCGCGTTCCTGGTGCCGCTGATGTTCGTGCTCACCGACTCCGGCCAGCACCTGCTCGGCCGCGGCGCCCTGCTCGACGTGCTGTGGGTGAGCGCGGCCGCCTGTGTCGGCGTGGCGGCGCTGGCGGCGGCGACGGGCGGCTGGCTGTTCGGCATCGGCGCGGTCGGGCCGGTCCCGCGCGGGCTGGCCGCGGTGGCCGGTTTGACCTTGCTCTACCCGAATCCGACCGCGACCGGCATCGGGCTCGCGGTGCTGCTCGTCGCCGTACTCGCGGGCGTCGTCGACCGGATGCGACGCCGAACAGCCACGGACACATCGTGATCCGTGGACATCAGCTCCGACGAGAGGGACCTCATGGTCAGAACAGTTGTCGCCGTGGTCGCGGTATCCGCCGCGGCGGCCTTGCTCACCGGATGCGGCGGGCGGCAGGACACCCCGACCGCCGACGCGGGCGGCGAGGTGACCTGTGAAGTGAAGCAGGACACCAGGATCGGCATCGCCACCGGCAACGCGACCGGCGTGTACTTCGCGCTGGGCAATGCCTACGCCGAGCAGATCTCGGCCGCCACCGGGGGCACGGTCAAGGCGACCGCCGCCGAGACCGGCGCGTCGGTGCAGAACATCCAGCAGGTCGTCGGCGGCACCTACCAGGTGGGCTTCTCGCTGGCCGACTCCGCCGCCGACGCCGTGCAGGGCAAGGGCAGCTTCACCAGCCCGCAGCCGGTGCGCGCGCTGGCCCGGCTCTACGACAACTACACCCAGGTGATCGTGCGCGCCGACGCCGGGATCAACTCGCTGGCCGACCTGCGCGGCAAGCGGGTGTCCACCGGATCGCCCAAATCGGGCACCGAGGTCATCGCGCAGCGCGTGCTGCAAGCCGCCGGTCTCAATCCCGACAGCGATGTCTCTGCGCAACGCCTCGACCTGACCAAAACCGTCGACGGCCTCAAGGACGGTTCCATCGACGCGATGTTCTGGTCGGGTGGCCTGCCGACGCCCGGCATCACCGACCTGTTCACCACCGCCAGGGACAAGGTCCGTTTCCTCGACATCACCGGGGTGCTGCCCAAGCTGAAGGAGATCAACCCGGTGTACGAGACGGCGGCCATTCCCGCCGCCACCTACGGCCTCGCCGCCGACGTGCCCACCATCGTGGTGCCCAACCTGCTCGTCGTCCGCGACGACCTGGACGCGAACCTGGCCTGTGTGCTCACCAAGACGCTGCTCGACCGCAAGCCGCAGCTGGAGCAGGCGAATCCGGCCGCGAAGGGCATCGATGCCGACACCGCGAGCAAGACCGAGCCGGTGCAGCTGCACCGCGGGTCGGCGGTCGCGCTGGGCTGAGTGCTGGACCGTCGCGTCCGCGGGTGCGGTCGCGACGGTCACGGCCGGGAACAAGGATCGCCGCCGCGCGGTTGTGCGACGTATGACCGAGGCTGCTGCGCGACGCGACGACCGCTGGCTGGGCGAGGACCTGGATCTGGAGGCCTATCTGGCCCGGATCGGCTACCACGGACCGCGCACCGCCTCCGTCGACACGTTGCGCGCGCTGGTCCGCGGCCACACCACGTCGATTCCCTTCGAAAATCTCGAGATCATCCTCGGGCGCGGGATTCCGCTCGAGCTGGAGGCGTTGCAGGACAAGCTGATCCGGCGCCGCCGCGGTGGCTACTGCTTCGAGAACGTCGGCGTGTTCGCCGCCGTGCTGGAACGGTTCGGGTTCGGTGTCTCCGGCCTGAGCGGCCGTGTCACCTACGGCGCGCTCGCCGACGGTGCGATCCGGCCCGCCACCCACGCTCTGCTGCGGGTGACGACACCCGACGACGATCGCGTCTGGATCTGCGACGTCGGCTTCGGCTTCGGCCCGCTCGAACCGTTCGAATTGGTCGACGGGCGTGGTGAATTCAGTCTCGGCGAGTGGCGCTACCGCCTCGAACGCCGCGCAGGCGACCTGTGGGTGCTGTTCCAGTTCGGCCGCGACGGCTGGATCGATCGCTACACCTTCACCGAGAACCCGCAGTACCGGATCGATTACGCCGTCGGCAACCACTTCGTCTCGACGTCGCCGCGATCGCCGTTCACCACCCGGCCCTTCCTGCAGCGGTTCCTGCCCGAGGTCCACCACATTCTCGACGATATGACGATGACCACCGAATATCCCGACGGCACCGGGTACTCGCGGGAACTCGAACCGGGCGAACTGCCCAAGGTGCTGACCGAGGTATTCGACATCGACCTCGACGAATCCGACGCGGCCACGCTGGTGACGATGCCCTGGCGGACCCACTAGCGGCCCACATCTCGGGCCTCGACCACGGCTCGGCGGTTTGCTTCCCACGTGACGCTACGGCAAATTGATGGTTACTTGCCGGGAAACAACCCCCGCTGTGTGCTGTGGGGTCCGAATCGTTGGGGTCGTTCGTGCCGAAAGTTCAGTCCGCGTCCGCGGTTGCGCCGGAGACGGCGGTTCTTCGTCGACCCGTCGTCGCCTCGGCCGGGCGACGGCAGGACCTGGACGGGTTGCGTGGTGTCGCGATCGCGCTGGTCGTCGCGTTCCACGTGTGGGCGGGCCGGGTGTCCGGCGGGGTCGACGTGTTTCTCGTGCTGTCGGGGTTCTTCTTCACCGGCGCGGTGGTGCGCGGGGTCGAACGCCGTGGTGGTGTGTCCGCCCGGGTGACCGCGCGGCGCACCGTGCGCCGGTTGATGCCGTCGCTGGTGGTGGTGCTGGCGGCCATCGTGCTCGCCACGGTCGCCCTGCGGCCGTACACCCAGCTGGGTGAGACGGCGGCGCAGACGCTGGCCTCGATGTTCTACGTGCAGAACTGGTATCTCGCGACCGCCGAACTCGACTACCTGGCGCCCGATCCGTCGGTCAGTCCGTTGCAGCATCTGTGGTCGATGTCGGTGCAGGGCCAGTTCTACCTGGTGATCCTCGCGGTCCTGGCCGGGTGGGCGTGGCTGCGACGACGTGGCGCGGCCGGTCGGCCCGCGCTGCTGATGGTGCTGACCGGGGTGGGGTTGCTCTCGTTCTGGTACGCCGCGTCCGGCTCCGCGCAGCATCAGGCGTGGACCTACTACGACAGCGTCGCGCGCGGCTGGGAACTGCTGGCCGGTGCGGCGCTGGCCGTGGCCGCGCCGTGGCTGCGGTTGCCGCGGCGAATGCGTGGATTCGCCGCCGCGGTGGGTCTGCTGATGGTGCTGTCGTGCGGACCGATCTTCGACGGCGCCATCCAGTTTCCCGGGGTGGCGGCGCTGTGGCCGGTAGCCGCGGCGTGCCTGGTGATCGCCTCCGGATTCGGTGTCGCGGGGGTGGCGGCGTGGCCGAACCGGGTGCTGGCCGGGCGGGTCTGCACCGAACTCGGCGCCATCGCCTACCCGCTGTATCTGTGGCACTGGCCGATTCTCATCTTCTATCTGGCCGAATCCGGCCGCGCGCACGCCGGGCTTGCCGACGGGCTGATCGTGATCGGCGTCTCGCTGGTGCTGGCGTATGCCACCACCCGCCTGATCGAGACGCCGTTGCGGCTGCCGCCGACCGGCCAGGACAGCCCCGTCGGCAGGCATCGGCCGACGGGGGTGCTGGTCGGCGCGCTCGCCGTCGCCGTGCTCGCCTCGGCGCTGAGCTGGCAGCTGGTGCTGCGGGCCAATCCTGCGGTGCCGCCGCAGGCACTCGACATCGACCGGTATCCGGGGGCGGCCGCCCTGCTGTCGGGCGCGGAGTACTCGCCGGAACCGATGCGCCCCACCGTGTTCGAAGGGCAGGCCGACTCGCCGCCGCCGACGACCGACGGCTGCATCACCCCCAACCGCGAGGTCCGCACCTGTACCTACGGCGACCACACCGCCACCCGCTCGATCGCGGTGGTCGGCGGATCGCACTCCGAGCACTGGATTCCCGCGCTGGAACTGCTCGGCGTCGAGCACGGCATCCGGGTGGTCTCCTATCTCAAGGAGGGATGCCCGGTCACCCTCGCCGATCAGCCCTCGTATGCCGAATGGCCGTTCCCCGAATGCCACGAATGGTCGGTGGAGGTGCTCGACCGGCTGGCCGCCGAGCCGCCGGACTGGGTGCTCACCCTGTCGACGCGGTATCGCAAGGACGGTCTGGGTGACGAAGTGCCCGGCGAATACCTCGAGGTGTGGTCGGCGATGCAGGACCGCGGCCTGAATGTGCTGGCGCTGCGCGATACTCCGCGACTGCGCCGCGACGGCGTCCTCTACCGCGCCACCGACTGCCTGGCCCACCGCGGCGATCCCGACAGCTGCGGACTGGACCGTGCCGACGCGCTCGACGCCGTCGACCCGGCCGCGGAACCGGCGGCCGGGTACCCGAACGTCTCTCTGCTCGATCTCTCCGATGCCGTGTGCAGGCCGCAGCGGTGCCGGGTCGTCGAGGGCAATGTGCTCATCTACCGCGACGAACACCACCTGACCGCCAGCTACGCGCGCTCGCTCGCCCCCGAGCTCGGGCGCCAGATCGGGGCGATCACCGGCTGGTGGTAACGAGCGAGATGCGTACCGACGCCGCGACTCCGGCTACCCTCGGCCCTGTGCGCATCTCCCGCAAGACACCGGTCCTGCTCCTCGCGCTCGCCTTGTTGCCGGTCGCGTGCTCATCGGGACCCGATCAGCCACAGACCGTCGCCGACGCTTTCGCCGCCGCCCTGAGCAGCGGTGACGCCGCCGCGGCCGCGGCCATCACCGACGCTCCCGACCAGGCCCGTCCGGTGCTGACCACCCTGTTCGAGAACCTCGGAAAGAACGACTCGGTCCGGGTGTCGGCTACTGACGACAGCTCCTTCACCCTCGAATCGACCTGGAAATTCGGCCCAGAGGGCCGCAACGAGTGGACCTACACCAGCACCGGCACCGCCGCCGACACCGACGGCTGGAAGATCGACTGGAATCCCGCGACCGTCGCCCCCGGGCTCGAGCTCGGACCGCTCGGTTACAGCCCCGTCTATCCGAAACCCGCGCGCGTGCTGGACTCCTCGGGCGGTGACCTGATGACCCAGCAGGTGGTGACGCTGGTGACCGTCGCACCCGACGCCGATCTGGCCGCCGCGGCCGCGCTGCTCGCGCCGCACGGTGTCAGCGAGGCCACGTTGCGGGCGGATCTGGCTGCGGCACAGGGCAAACCGATCACCGCGGTCGCCCTGCGCGAAGCCGACATCGCCCCGGTCCAGCAGGCGCTGAGCGGAGTGCGCGGCGTGACGCTCGCACCGCAGACCAGGCTGCTCACCGTCGACAAGTCCCTGGCCGGACCGACGACATCGGGTCTGGCCGAACTCTGGCAGCAGCAGGCCGACAGCGCGGCGGGGTGGGCGGTGCGCGCGCAGACCGCCCAGGGCACCCAGCGCATCGCCGGACCCGACCCGACCCCGACCACCGACATCGCGACCACCGTCGACATCGACCTGCAGAACGCCGCCGAGGCCGCCCTGACACCGCTGACCCAGCCCGCCGCGATCGTGGCCCTGCGGCCGTCGTCCGGAGAAGTCCTGGCCGTCGCGCAGAACGCACCGGCCGACGCGCAAGGCCCGATCGCGCTCACCGGCCTCTACCCGCCCGGCTCCACCTTCAAGACCGTCACCGTCTCGGCCGCGCTGCAGGCGGGCGGGGTGAACATCGACACCGTGCTGCCCTGCCCTGGCCGCGCGACCATCGAGGGCCGCACGATTCCCAACGACAACGGCTTCGATCTCGGACCGGTGCCGCTGCATACCGCGTTCGCGCGCTCCTGCAACACCACGATGGCCGAACTCGGCGTGCGCTTGCCCGCCGACGGGCTCACCGCGGCCGCCGCGCAGCTCGGTCTGGGGGTGGATTATGTGACACCCGGCTTGACGACCGTCACCGGGAAGGTTCCACCCGCGCAGGACCCGGCCCAGCGGGTGGAGTCGAGCATCGGGCAGGGCACAGTCACCGCCTCGCCGTTCGGGATGGCGCTCGTCGCCGCCTCGCTCGCGCACGGCTCCGCGCCGGCGCCCGCCATCGTGCGCGGGCGGCCCGGTACCGCGGACCGGGCGTCCGCGGCGGTGCCCGCCGACGTGACGTCGCAGATAGAGACCATGATGGGGGAGACGGTGTCCGCCGGAACCGCCACCGCGTTACGCGATATTCCGGGGCTGCTCGGCAAGACCGGCACCGCCGAATACCTCGACGACAAGCACGCGCACGGCTGGTTCGTCGGCATCGACGGTGACCTCGCGTTCGCGGTCTTCGTCGCCGACGCGGGCAGTTCGGGGCCCGCGGTGGAGGCGGCCGGACGGATGCTGAGAGCCAAACAATGATCTATGTCACCCTAGGTGGGCGGGCAATCCCCCCGCTGCCGCACGCGGTCCGCACCGGGCCAGCTACACTCGTCGACGGACCATATCCATGGTCAATACGCGGGATGTCACAATTTCGAGAAGGTTCGGAGTAGGCGCCATCGATACCGGTCAGAAGATCGCGGAGCATTACCGCCTGGTCGAGCGTATTGGTAGCGGCGGCACAGGCGTTGTATGGCGCGCTGTCGACGAACGCCTCCAACGCTCCGTGGCTGTGAAGCAGATCCACATCAAGCCCAGCCTGCCCGAGGGTGAGCGGGATGTCTTGCGCCAGCGTGCGATTCGGGAAGCCCGCAACGCGGCGCGATTCCAGCATCCCAACGCCATCGTCGTCTTCGACATCACCGAGCACAACGGTGACCCGTGCCTGGTGATGGAGTACCTCAAGTCGGTCAGCCTGGCCGCCGAGCTGGGGCAGAAGGGTCCGCTGCCGCTGACCGAGGTCGCCCGCATCGGTGAGCAGGTCGCGTCCTCGCTGATCGCCGCCCACCAGGCCGGACTCGTGCACCGTGACGTGAAACCGGGCAACATCCTGCTCGGCGAGCACGGTGAGGTGAAGATCACCGACTTCGGCATCTCCCGCGCCGCCGGTGACGTCACCCTCACCGAGACGGGCCTGATCTGCGGCACCGCCGCCTACCTGGCGCCGGAGGTCGCGCGCGGTGCCGATCCGACGCCGGCCGCCGACGTGTTCGCGCTGGGTGCGACGCTGTTCCACGCGCTGGAGGGTGAACCGCCCTACGGCGCCAACGCCAATCCACTAGCCGTGCTCTACGCGGCGGCCAACGGTCAGGTGCGCGAGCCGCGCAATGCGGGCCCGGCCACCGACTTCCTGCTCGACCTGCTCAGCCCGGACCCGCTGGACCGGCCGACGATGACCGAGTCCCGCGACGCGCTGGCCGCGTTCGCCGACGCCGATGCCGTGCCCGCCGGGTTCGTGCCCGCCAGCGAGGCCTACGGCCGCCGCAACTCGTCGGCCGCGACCCAGGTGATCCGGCAGTCCGGGCACCGGACCTCGCATGCGGGCGCCTCCACCGCGACGACCAGGCAGATCCGGTCGAACCCGCGCCCGCCGATGCGCCACGACACCGCCGCGCACCCGCCGACAACCACCCAGCCCGCGCCCCTGCCGCGCAAGCAGGCGGGCAAGGGCCGTGCGGTGCTGATCGGTTCCGGTGTCGGCGCCGTGATCGCCGCCATCGCCGTCGCGGTCAGCGCGATGAACAGCTCAGACTCGAATTCGCCGCAGGTGCAGGCGAACCCGTCGACCTCGGTGCAGGCCTCGGCCGGTCCGGCGTCGCCCAGCGCGGTCCCGGCCGCGCTCGGCCAGACCACCAACGTCGGCACCGTCGACATCGGCTCGGCGGGCCTGCTGGTGGAGGACTTCTTCTCCAACCCGGCCGGTTCGTGGTCGCTGCTCACCCCGGCCGCGCAGAAGGTCTACGGCAGTGAGGCCGCGTTCCGGGAGTACTGGAACGACCGCACCGTCGACACCTTCGCCAGCATCACCGCGGTCAAGGGCAACAACGCCGACGGCTCGACCGACATGCGCCTGGCCAGCATCACCATCAACGGCCAGACCAAGGCCATGGTCATGCGGGTCGTGAACTCCGGCGGCAGCCTGCGGATCGACGGCGACACCCGCTGACAGCCGGCTCGGACAACGGATCGATGACGGACCCGGCGGGGACAACCCTGCCGGGTCCGTCGTCTTCGGCGGGATGTGCCGGAAAAGCGATGGCGGGCGCCCATTAGGCTGGTACCTGACCTGAGCCACGCACAGACAGGACTGCACCCCGATATGACTCCCCGCATCGAGCTCGCCCGCGTCGATCTGCGCGGTCGTACTCCCTCCGCTGCCGAGCTGCGCACCGCGCTGCCGCGCGGAGGGGTCGACGTCGACTCGGTGCTGCATCATGTGCGGCCGGTCGTCGAGGACATCCGCGACCGGGGCGCCGAAGCCGCGCTGGACTACAGCGAGAAGTTCGACGGCGTTCGCCCCGCCGCGGTGCGCGTCCCCGTCGCCGAGCTGGCCAAGGCACTCGAGGAGCTGGACCCGGCCGTGCGTGCCGCGCTCGAGGTCGCCATCGAGCGGACCAGGAAGGTGCACGCCGACCAGCGCCGCACCGACACCGTCACCGAGGTGGTGCCCGGCGGCACCGTCACCGAGAAGTGGGTGCCGGTGGAGCGGGTCGGGCTGTACGTGCCCGGCGGCAATGCCGTCTACCCGTCCTCGGTCGTGATGAACGTCGTCCCGGCCCAGGCCGCGGGCGTGGAATCGCTGGTCGTCGCCTCGCCGCCGCAGGCCCAGTTCGGCGGACTGCCGCACCCGACGATCCTGGCGGCCGCCGCGCTGCTCGGTGTCGACGAGGTGTGGGCGGTCGGCGGCGCGCAGGCCGTGGCGCTGCTGTCCTACGGCGGCACCGACACCGACGGCGCCGCGCTGGAACCGGTCGTCCTCATCACCGGACCCGGCAACATCTACGTCACCGCGGCCAAGCGGCTGTGCCGTGGGCTGGTCGGCATCGACGCCGAGGCGGGCCCCACCGAGATCGCGGTGCTCGCCGACGCCACCGCCGACCCGGTGCACGTGGCCGCCGACCTGATCAGCCAGGCCGAGCACGACGTGCTCGCCGCCAGCGTGCTGGTCACCGACTCCGTCGCGCTGGCCGATGCGGTCGACGCGGCGCTGAACGCCCAGCTCACCGTGGTCAAGCACGACGCGCGGGTGCGGGAAGCGTTGAGCGGCAAGCAGTCCGGGATCGTCCTCGTCGACGACATCGCCCAGGGCCTGCGCGTCGTCGACGCCTACGCCGCCGAGCACCTCGAGATCCAGACCGCCGACGCCGCGGCCGTCGCGGCGCGGGTGCGCAGCGCGGGCGCGATCTTCGTCGGCCCGTGGGCGCCGGTCAGCCTGGGCGACTACTGCGCCGGCTCCAATCACGTGCTGCCCACCGCGGGCTGCGCGCGGCACTCGTCCGGCCTGAGCGTGCAGACCTTCCTGCGTGGCATCCACATCGTGGAGTACACCGAGGCCGCGCTGAAGGATGTCGCCGGACACGTCGTCGCCCTGGCCAACGCCGAAGACCTGCCCGCGCACGGCCAGGCCGTGCGGGCGCGTTTCGAGGCGCTGTCATGAGTACTCCCACCGTTCCCGGCGCCTCGGCGACCCTGGACCAGCTGCCGCTGCGCGACAACCTGCGCGGCAAATCCCCGTACGGCGCACCGCAATTGACGGTGCCGGTGCAGCTCAACACCAACGAGAACCCGCACCCGCCGAGCAAGGCGCTGATCGACGACGTCGCCGAATCGGTACGCGCCGCGGCCGCCGACCTGCATCGGTACCCGGACCGGGACGCCGTCGCCCTGCGCGCGGATCTCGCCGCGTACCTGACCCGTCAGACCGGCGTCGCCGTCGACACCGTCAATGTGTGGGCGGCCAACGGCTCCAACGAGATCCTGCAGCAGCTGCTGCAGGCCTTCGGCGGACCGGGCCGCAGCGCACTGGGTTTCGTGCCCTCGTACTCGATGCACCCGATCATCTCCGAGGGCATCGACACCGAGTGGATCGAGGCCAAGCGCAGCGGCGACTTCTCCCTCGACATCGACTACGCCGTCGCGCAGATCACCGAACGCCACCCCGACGTGGTGTTCGTGACCAGCCCGAACAACCCGACGGGGCACAGCATCCCGATCGACGAGCTCGAGCGCCTGCTCGCGGCGGCGCCCGGCATCGTCGTCGTCGACGAGGCGTACGGCGAGTTCTCGGCCGCGCCGAGCGCGATCACGCTGATCGACCGGTTCCCGACCAAGCTTGTCGTCACCCGCACCATGAGCAAGGCGTTCGCCTTCGCCGGCGGGCGCCTCGGTTACCTGGCCGCCTCGCCCGCCGTGATCGACGCGATCCTGCTGGTTCGCCTGCCGTACCACCTGTCGGTGGTCACCCAGGCCGCCGCGCGCGCCGCCCTGCGGCACGCCGACGAAACCCTGGGCAGCGTCGCGGAACTGGCGGCGCAGCGGGACCGGGTCGCCGCCGCGCTGGCCGAGCAGGGCTTCGCGGTGATTCCCAGCGACGCCAACTTCATCCTCTTCGGCCGGTTCACCGACGCCGGACGCGCCTGGCAGCACTACCTCGATGCCGGTGTGCTCATCCGCGACGTCGGCATCCCCGGCTACCTGCGCGCCACCGTCGGGCTCGCCGCGGAGAACGACGAGTTCCTGCGCGTGAGCCGCGACATCGCGGGCACCGACCTCACCCACTGACCGCTGGAGGCAACCGATATGAGCAGAACAGCGCGGGTGGAGCGCGTCACCAAGGAATCCAGCATTCTGGTCGAGCTGAACCTCGACGGCACCGGGCAGACCGAGATCTCCACCGGTGTCCCGTTCTACGACCACATGCTGACCGCGCTCGGCGCGCACGCCGGGTTCGACCTGGTCGTGCGGGCCGAGGGCGACATCGAGATCGAGGCACACCACACGGTCGAGGACACCGCGATCGTGTTCGGTCAGGCGCTGGGCAAGGCGCTGGGCGACAAGAAGGGCATCCGCCGCTTCGGCGACGCGTTCATCCCGATGGACGAGACCCTCGCGCACGCCGCCGTCGACGTGTCCGGCAGGCCGTACTGCGTGTTCACCGGTGAGCCGGAACACCTGGTGCACACCATCATTCCGAGCGCCGGCCCCGGCGCCTCGTACTCGACCGTGCTCAACAAGCACGTGTTCGAGTCGATCGCGCAGAACGCCAGGATCGCGCTGCACGTGCGGGTGCTCTACGGCCGCGACCAGCACCACATCACCGAGGCCGAATTCAAGGCGGTGGCGCGGGCTCTGCGCGCGGCCGTCGAGATCGACCCGCGGGTGAGCGGCGTTCCGTCGACGAAAGGTGTGCTGTGAGTTCGAAATCCGTCGTCCTGCTGGATTACGGCTCCGGCAATCTGCACTCCGCCGAGCGCGCGCTGGTGCGGGCCGGTGCGCAGGTGGAGGTCACCGCCGACCCGCAGGCCGCGCTCGCCGCCGACGGGCTGGTCGTCCCCGGTGTCGGCGCGTACGCGGCCTGCATGGCCGGGCTGCGTGAGGTGCGTGGTGAGCGGATCATCGGCCAGCGCCTCGCCGGTGGCCGACCGGTCCTCGGCATCTGCGTCGGAATGCAGATCCTGTTCGACCGCGGGGTTGAGTTCGACGTGGAAACCGAAGGCTGCGGCGAGTGGCCGGGCACCGTCGCCCGTCTCGACGCCCCCGTCCTCCCGCACATGGGCTGGAACACGGTCAAGGCCCCCGCCGACAGCACCCTGTTCGTCGGCCTCGACGCCGACACCCGCCTCTACTTCGTCCACTCCTACGCCGCCCAGCAGTGGGAACTCCCCGAGAACGAGCACATCGCGCCCCCGAAGCTCACCTGGGCCGAGCACGGCGTTCCCTTCCTCGCCGCCGTCGAGAACGGTGTCCTCTCGGCCACCCAGTTCCACCCGGAGAAGTCCGGTGACGCGGGTGCTCAGCTGCTGCGCAACTGGATCGGGTCGCTGTAGCTCGGACGCTGCTCTGCTCAGCGGCTCCCTGTGCGGTGGCTTTCTTCCGCGGTCGCGGGCCTGAGCGGTTCGCCTGCCAGGAAGCCCGCGATCGGTGCTGCGCAGCGGGCAGCGTCGTCGAACCACGGGGCGTGGCCACCGGGGACGACGACGAGACGCGCGCCGGGAATCCTCGTCACCGATGGTCGTGCCAGATCGGGTGAGCTGAACACGTCGTGCTCGCCCCAGACGAACCGCACCGGGGTGTCGATCCGTGCCAGTTCTTCGTCGGTCAGGACGTTTTCGGGATGCGGGGTGCGGCCGCGCATGAGTCGGCACAGCAGGGCGCGGTACGACGCGGCTTGGCCGGGCAGGCGCAGTGGCAGGCGGTGCAGGTCGAGCAGGTCGTCGGACATGGCACGTGCCGCGGGGGCGCCGATCGCCTCCGTGAGGGCGAAGCGGGCGACGAACCGAGGGGACGGTAGTTGCATCAGGCGCTGGTCGAGACCGCCACGGATCGGGGAGGTCAGCGATGCCATCTCGGCGATGCCCCGGGATCCGGGTAGTGCGGTGGCCGGGGTGGCGACGATCGCCGCTCGCGTCAGCCGGTCCGGTGCGTCCAGCGTCGCCCACAGGGTGAACAGGCCGCCCAGCGAACTGCCGACGAACGCGGCCTGTTCCACCTCCAGCGCGTCCAGAGTTCCGGTGAGCACGCCCATCGCGAGCTCGCGGACGGTCCGTCCCTGCCAGGAATACGGGGGCGCGAGGCTGTGGCCCGGCAGATCGACGAGGATGTGCCGGAACCCGGGCAACTGGGCGACGAGGGGTGCCATGCCCATGACGGGCGCCGAGATGCCGTTGATGTGGACGACAGGGTCACCGGATCCTGTCGTCAGGACGCGGACCTGCACCGAGGGGTCGCGGAGTGTGACCAGGCGTTCGGTGATCGTCAGTCCGTAGGTGCCGGCCACCCGTTGTTCGGCCGCTCGGATCCGGTGTTCGAGTCCCTGGGATTTGCTCATGCACCTACTGTCGGGCTCGGGTGCGGGCGGCGTCTTGAACGAATGTTCCGGCGGTCAGGGCGCCGCGAGCACGCCCGGCGTGATCCCGGCGAAGGCCAAGACATCACGGTGCAGATGTGACTGGTCCGAATATCCGCAGGCCACCGCCACATCGACGGGGGAGCGGCCCGACACCAGCAGGTCGAACGCCGACCTGAACCGGACCACCATCGCGGCACGTTTGGGCGTCACCCCGACCTGCGCCGTGAATCTCGACCACACGCGTTTGCGACTCCATCCGGTGAGCTCGGCCAGGTCCCGTACCCGCACGTCACCGTTGCTCGCGACGACGCGATGCCAGCAGGCGGCGACTTCGGGGTCGGCTGACCTGGTCGATGCCCGGTCGGTGAGGAACCCGGTCGTCAGAGCGAATCGGTTTGCCCACGTTGCCGTTTCGGCCAATTGCTCGCGGAGCAGTGTTGCCGCCGTGCCCCAGACGTCGCCGATATCGGCCACAGTGTCGCGCAGATCGCCGGGTACACCACCCAGCAGCCGGTAGGCGGCGATCGGCGACAAACGCACCTCGAGACATTCGAATCGGTGCGTGCCGACACGGTGCGGTCCCGGCGACAGGCCGGCGACCACACCACCGAAGCTGTTCTGCCCGAGGGTATTTCCCACGGCGAGTCTGCTCTCGCCGAACTGGACGACCACGATGACGTCCGGCCGGGCGACGACCTGCATGTCGGCCCCGGTGCCGACCCGATCGCGAAAACCGCCCATCGCCACCCCATCGATCGAGGGTGCGCTCGGTCCGGCTACCTCCCAGCCCGCGAGTTCACGTTCGGACATGATCGGCCGCACCGTTCGAGACTACGAGCGTGGTGGCCGTCCCGGCAACGGGTCAGTGGTTGTCGAAGCGGGCGCGGTCGGCGGCTTCGGTGCCCGCGTCCCAGCCCTGCTCGCTGCGGATCGTGATGCCCCTGGTGCGGACGGTGGGGAAGTAGGTGTCGAAGGCCTTGTCCACTCGCTGCTGGTGGGACGCGAGGACCGGGAGCAGGCGGTCCGGGTCGGGGGATTCGGCGATCGTCGCCTCGGCGGCCTTGGTGAGGCGCTCGCCGATGCGGGCGGCGTAGGCGGTGAGGAAGGCCTTGCGGTAGTGGCGGGAGCGGGATTCCTCGGTGGTCGTGGTCTCGATCATCGCGCGGGTGGCTTGGACCAGCAGCGAGGTCGACAGGAGTTCGACGGCGTCGAGGTCGGTGTCGTCGCCGACGATGGTGACGAAGCCCCAGTCGGCGAGGAAGATCGCGCGGCAGCGGTTGGCGCGGGTGACCATGTCGACGAGGAGGGCTTTGGCGTCGGTGTAGGGGGTTTCCAGCCAGATGCGGCGGGCGGCGGGGAGGTCGTGGCCGGGGGTTCCGTGGTCGAGCAAGGCGCGGTCGATCGCGTATTTGGTCATGAGTTCCTGCGCCTTGGCCGAGAGGGTTTCCGCCTCCTCGGCGAAGGAGGTCGACTCGGCTTTGGCCAGGAGCCCGCGGACCCGGCCGAGGGTCTTCTCGTCGACATGGTGGTGCGCGTGCCTGCGCGCGGTGCCGGGCAGCGGCAGGATCTGTTCGAGTTTCGGCAGGCGGATGAGCAGGGCGAGGGCGGTCAGTGCGGCGACAAGCGCTTCGGAAGCGGTGAGCAGCGTGCGGTCGGCCCACTGCGCGAGGTGCGAGCGCTGCGCTGTCCACCACACCGTGGCGCCCACCTCGTCCAGTTGCGACTGCCAGATCTCGTCGACGGCTTCGGCGGCGAAGTCGACGCGGTGCGCGGCCATCAGATCCGTCAGATAACCGGCCGCGAACTCGTCCACCCGCCTGCGCGCGGCGGCATGGATGTCGGCGGGCAACCATCCGAACTCGAACGCCCTGTCGATGATCCGGGCACCGGCGAGCTCGACTCCCCGAGCCAGGTCCGCACCGGCGACCTGCTCGGCGAAGCGCTCGATCGCGGTGGTGTCACCCTGGGCGGCGAGGAAGGCGACGGTCGCGATCGCGTCGGCGACCTGCGCTGGATCACCCGACAGCGCGGCCTCGACCGGAAGTCCGGCGGCGGCCGCCGGTCGCCGTCCTGTGCGGCGACGACGGTTCTGCTTGGCCACGAGCTGCGGGATCCTTGTCCGTCGGAGGAACTGCCGGGCGGGGGCAGCAGCGAATTGTTCGCGTCGTCCATTGTCCCGTACGGCCCCGGTGGCGCGGCGTGCTCATCCGGTCGATCAGCAACGTTCGGGAGTGCCCGGCGCCGGCGAATCGACTTCGTTTCTCGCCCAAGGGGATCCGAGCCGAAGCGGTTCCAGATCGCGCCGCGCTGGCTTAGGGTGACGACATGAGCTATCGGGGGATGCTGGCCGACGAACGTCGGGAACTGGTCGAACTGCTACGCGGGCTCACCGAGCAGGAGTGGGAGACACCGTCGCTGTGCGCGGGCTGGCGGGTGCGTGACGTCGTCGGTCACCTGCTGACGGACACGCTCGGCCCACTCGACTACGCGGCCGCCGCGGCGCGCAACCGCGGTTCGGTGGACCGGATCAACAACGCGCTCGCCGCCTCGTTCGCGACCTTGCCGACCGCGCAGCTGGTGCACAAGTTCGAACACGAATCGGGCAAGCTGTCGAAATTCTCGCCGCGGCTCATGCTGTCGGATCTGATGGTGCACCAGCAGGACATCCGGCGGCCACTGCGGCGCCCGCGCACCATTCCCGCTGATCGCCTGATCGCGGTCCTGTCCTATCCGGACCCGTTCGCCTCCCCGGGTAAGCGGACCAGGGGCCTGCGGTTCGTGGCCACCGATATCGGATGGTCCTGGGGTGACGGCCCGGAAGTCCGCGGCCCCGGCGAGGCCATCGCCCTCGCTGTCGTCGGCCGCACCGTCGTCCTCGACGAACTCACCGGCGGCGGCGTTCCCGAACTCCGCCGCCGCTGCAGCTGACTTCGGCCGGCTTTCCGCCCGCAGTACCCGGACGCATTGGGAGTGCGGTGGCGTACGTCGACCACCCGCACCCAAGACGTCGGGGCGGAGACCACCTATGTCAATCGACCCAGCCTTGCGCACCGTGTTCCCTCCGAAACTAGGCCTGGATCACCAGGACGCCCGGGTCGAGCGCAAGGTTTGTTCAGGTAGCTGCAAGCCGCATCGCCAGTGATTTTGGATTCCTCGCGGCAGCAGTGAGAATGGGCGAATGCTTGGGGAGGGGAGATCTCGGGGATTCGAGGTGAGCCGTGCTTACCGGACGTAAGTATCGGGTCGAGTTCACGCACGGGCAGGCCGAGTTCGCCGAAACGATCGGGGCGATCTGCCGGTCGGTGTGGAACACCGGGCTCGAGCAGCGACGCGAGTACCGCCGCCGCGGCTCGTGGATCAACTACCACGAGCAGGCTGCGCAACTCGCCGGTGCCAAGAACACCCATGACTGGTTGAAGACCGCGCCGTCGCACGTGTTGCAGCAAACCTTGATGGATCTGGATCGAGCCTGCCGCCAGCACGGTACGTTTCAGGTGCGGTGGCGGTCCGGCCGGGCATGGTCGCCGTCGTTCCGGTTTCCCGCCGGAAAACAGATTGCTGTCGAGCGGCTCGGTAAGCGGTGGGGGCGAGCGAAGTTGCCGAAGCTGGGGTGGGTGCGGTTCCGCTGGTCACGCAGTCTGGGTGGGATGGTGCGGTCGGCCACGGTATCGCGAGACGGACAGCGCTGGTTTGTTTCGTTCCTCGTCGAGGACGGCCACACCACCCCGCCCCAACATGTCGGGACTTCGGCGGTTGGTGTGGATCGTGGTGTCAAGGTGGCGGTCGCGGTGTCAGACGGCACCCTGTGGGACCGGCAGTTCCGCACCCGGGGTGAGGCGGTCCGGTATCGGCGGTTGCAGCAGCAGTTGGCCCGGCAGCGCAAAGTCAGCGCGAACCGGAAGAAGACGCTTGCCGCGCTGCGGGTGATTCGGCGACGCGAGCGTGACCGCAGGGCCGATTTCTGTGCGTGGACCTCGAGCCGGCTCGCCACACGGCATGCCCTCGTCGCGCTCGAGGATCTGCGTATCCATAGCATGACCGCCTCTGCGAAGGGAACGCTAGAACATCCCGGCAGCGAGGTCAGGCAGAAGGCCGGGCTCAACCGCTCCATTCTGGACAAGGGTTGGTATGCCTTCGAGTCGGCTCTGTACGGTGTCGCCCGGTACACGGGCGCTCAGGTCGTGAAGGTACCGGCGGCGTATACGTCTTTGACGTGTTCGGGCTGCCGCAGTGTGGACCCGGAAAACCGTGAGAGCCAAGCGGTGTTCAGGTGTACTAACTGCGGGCACAGTGAGAACGCGGATGTTAACGCGGCCAAGAATATTCTGTACGCGGCAGGGCATGCCGTGTCGGCCTGTGGAGACCTCGGGGCTACCCGGTCTGCGAAGCAGGAACCAGGTGGGAAAACCGCGAGGCGATACCACCCAACTACCGTCTAGGTAGGTTGGAATCCCCGGCTTCAGCCGCGGGAGGACGTCAACATGTGAGTCTTGTGCTTTTCCCGGGCTGCAATTCGTGGCCTCCGACATCCATTTGTCGTGGGGCGACGGACTGGAGGCTCGGGGAAGGGGAGGCGAGGCCATCACCCTCTCGGTCGGTGGCCGCAGCGTCGTCCTCGACGAGCTGATCGGCGGTGGAATACCTGAACTCTGCAAACCGCTGCGGCCCACCTGGGTGAACGTCACACGGCTTCCGCTGCCCGGGTGACACGGGCCTCACCTCGGCAGACCGATGAAGGGAACCGGAGTCCGGACCTACTAAGCTGCCCTTGTGAGTCTTGTGCTGTTGCCCGCTGTCGATGTCGCCAATGGTGAGGCCGTGCGCCTCGTGCAGGGGGAGGCCGGTAGCGAAACCAGCTACGGGTCGCCGCGGGACGCGGCGCTGGCATGGCAGCAGGCCGGTGCCGAGTGGGTGCATCTGGTCGACCTGGACGCGGCGTTCGGCAAGGGAAGCAATCGGGAGCTGATCGCCCAGGTCGTCGGTGAGCTCGATGTCAAGGTCGAGCTGTCCGGCGGTATCCGCGACGACGACTCGCTGAAGGCGGCGCTGGCCACCGGGTGCGCGCGGGTCAACATCGGTACCGCGGCGATCGAGAACCCGCAGTGGTGTGCGCGGGTGCTCGGTGAGTACGGCGACCGGATCGCGGTCGGGCTCGACGTCAAGCAGATCGACGGGGAATGGCGGCTGCGTGGTCGCGGCTGGGTGACCGACGGCGGCGATCTGTGGGAGGTGCTCGAACGCCTCGAGCGCGACGGGTGCGCGCGCTATGTCGTCACCGATGTCTCCAAGGACGGCACGCTGACCGGCCCCAACCTCGAGCTGCTGAGCGAGGTCGCCAACGCCGCCGAGGCACCGGTGGTCGCCTCCGGCGGTATCTCGGTGCTCGACGACCTCGTCGCCATCGCGGGCCTTGCCGAGGAGGGCGTGGAGGGCGCGATCATCGGCAAGGCGCTCTACGCGGGCCGGTTCACCCTGCCCGAAGCCCTGGCCGCGGTGCGCTGACCCCCACGATGACCGCCGCACCGAGCACCGCCGAACTGACCGACCTGCTGGCCGTCGCCACCCAGGTACTGGACGGGGTCGTCCCGCGCTTCGTCGAGGGGATCGGTGCGCCGAGCGCGGTCGCCAAGGGCCGCAACGACTTCGCCACCGAACTCGACCTCGAGCTGGAACGCACCATCACCGCCGAACTGCAGCAGCGCACCGGAATCGCGGTGCACGGCGAGGAATTCGGCGGCCCGGCGCTCACCTCGGGCACGGCGTGGGTGCTCGACCCGATCGACGGCACCTTCAACTACTCCTCCGGCCACCCCATGTCGGGCACGCTGCTCGCGCTGGTGCACGAGGGCGAACCGGTGATCGGCCTGACCTGGTTGCCCCTGCTCGGCCACCGCTATTCCGCGGTCGCCGGCGGTCCGCTGCTCGTCGACGGCGTCGCGATGCCGCCGCTGGAGCCGGGCAAGCTCGCCGACGCGATGATCGGGTTCGGCGCGTTCAATCTCGACTCGGCGGGCCGCATCCCCGGCCAGTTCCGGTTCGACCTGCTCGGCGCGCTGAGCAGGCTGTCCTCACGGGTGCGGATGCACGGCGCCACCGGCATCGACCTGGCCTTCACGGCCTCCGGCGTGCTCGGCGGCGCGGTCGTGTTCGGGCACCATCCGTGGGACAACGCGGCCGGTGTCGCGCTGGTGCGGGCCGCGGGTGGCGTGGTCACCGACCTGGCAGGCGCGCCGTGGACGATCACCTCCGGTTCGGTGCTGGCCGCCGCGCCCGGGGTGCACGAAGAACTCCTGGACATGATCTGCACGGTCACCGAAGAAGAACGAGGGTGAACACCATGACACCGCGCACCGAGGAACGGCCGGAGACGGCGGCGCCGAGCACCTTGGCCGTCCGCGTGATCCCCTGCCTCGACGTCGACGCGGGCCGGGTGGTCAAGGGCGTCAAGTTCCAGAACCTGCGCGACGCGGGCGACCCGGTCGAACTGGCCGCCACCTACGACGCCCAGGGCGCCGACGAACTGACCTTCCTCGACGTCACCGCCTCCACCGGCGATCGCGGCACCATGCTCGACGTGGTGACCCGCACCGCCGAGCAGATCTTCATCCCGCTCACCGTCGGCGGCGGCGTGCGCACCGTCTCCGACGTCGACCGGCTGCTGCGCGCCGGCGCGGACAAGGTGTCGGTGAACACCGCCGCCATCGCCCGCCCCGAGGTGCTGTTCGAGATGTCGCAGCGCTTCGGCGCCCAGTGCATCGTGCTCTCGGTCGACGCGCGCACCGTGCCCGACGGCCAGCCCGACACCCCGTCGGGCTGGGAGGTCACCACCCACGGCGGCAAGCGCGGCACCGGCATCGACGCGGTCGAATGGGCCATCCGCGGCGCCGAACTCGGCGTCGGCGAGATCCTGCTGAACTCGATGGACGCCGACGGCACCAAGACGGGCTTCGACCTGCCGATGATCGCCGCGGTCCGCGCCGCGGTGAGCGTCCCGGTGATCGCCAGCGGCGGCGCGGGCGCGGTCGAGCACTTCCCGCCCGCCGTGCACGCGGGTGCCGACGCGGTCCTGGCCGCCAGCGTGTTCCACTTCGGCGACCTCACCATCGGCCAGGTCAAGGCCGCGATGCGCGCCGAGGGAATCACCGTCCGCTGACTTACAGCCCCATTTCGGCGGCGATGATCGTGCGCAGCACGTCGCTGCTGCCGCCCTGGATGCGGTCGATGCGGTGGTCGGCGTAGAGGCGGGCGATGGGGGAGTCGGTGAGATAGCCTGCGCCGCCGTGCAATTGCAGGCAGCGGTCGATGACACGGCCCGCGGTTTCGGTGGCGAACAGTTTCGCCGAGGCGGCGTGGGCGGCGCCGAGTTCGCCGCGGTCGTGTGCGGCGAGCGCGCGATCGACGACCGCCTCGACGGCGTCGACCTCGGTCTGGCAGGCGGCGAGTTCGAACTTCGTGTTCTGGAAGGCCGAGACGGGGTGGGTGAACGCGACGCGGTCCTGGGTGTGCTTGCGCGCGAAGCGGATCGCGGCCTTGGCCTGGGCGTAGGCGCCGACGGCGATGCCGAGGCGTTCCTGGGGCAGTTGCCCGGAGAGATGGGTGATCCCCTGGTGTGGCGTGCCGAGCAGGTCGGCGGCGGGCACCCGCACATCGGTGAAGGTCAGTTCGGCGGTGCCGCTGACCTTGCGGCCCAGCGTGTCGAGCTGGCGCCCGACCCGGAAGCCCGCGGCCGTCGCGTCAACGACCAGCAGGGACAGGCCGTAGGACGGGTCGTCGGGGCGGGGCGCGGCGGTGCGCGCGCACACGATGACCCGGTCGGCGTGCACGCCACCGGTCACGTAGGTCTTCGATCCGTTCACCACATACGTGCCGCCGTCGACGGACAGCGGTGCGGTGGTGCGCATCTCGCCGGGTTCCGCACCGGTGCCCGGCTCGGCCACCGCCAGCGCGAACATCATGTCGCCGGTGACGATGCCGGGCATCCACCGCGCCTGCTGCGCCGGGGTGGCCAGCGTCTTGACCAGCGGCAGGCACCGGGTGACGTGGGCGCTCGAACCACCGAAGGAGACAGCGGCCCGCGCGATCTCCTCGGCGAGCACGGTCCGGTACCCGAACGACTCGCGACCTGCCCCGCCGAACTCGACCGGCGCCTCGAGCCCGAAGACGCCGAGTTCGCCGAGCCGGTAATAGAATTCGCGCGGCACGAGCCCGTCGTCGTACCACTTGCCGAAGCTCGGTACCACCTCGGATTCGATGAACGCGCGCATCGTCGCCCGGAACGCGGCGTGATCGGCGTCGAAAACTGTTCTGCGCATCAGGAATTCCTTACCGGCCGGGAAACGGCCACGAGCCGGCCCGCCCGATCGTGGTTCGGGCGGGCCGGCGGAGTGCGGACGGTGCTACTTCGCGGGGGCAGGCACCGTGGGGTCCTTGCAGTACGCGCCGAGTTCGGCCGGGCACGGCGCGACGATCGTCGAGAAGTACTGGTAGGCCGAGAACAGCGCCAGCGGCCCGCCGACCGTGACCAGCCCGACCATGCCGCCGACCGCGCCGAGGGTGGCCGCGCCGAGCACACACCCGGCGACCGTGGCGCCGACCCACGGGACCAGGAGCACGATCACCGGGCTGGCGATGGCCGCACCCGCCGCGCCACCGACCAGACAGCCGATACCGCCGCCGAGCACGGCGCCGATGATGGCCGCCACGGCGCTGCCGATGGTCAGGCGCTGGGCGAAGATGCCGAGCGCCGTCTGGTCACGTGGGGTGAAGGATTCGGCGACCTGCTGTACGGCCGAGTCCTGGGTGATCACGTTCGTCGCTGCGGCGGCCGGGGCACCGCCGTCCTTGGACGGTGTCAGCGTGGCTTTGCCGCCGTCGATCGTGGCGGCGATCGGAAAGACCTTGTCGTCCATGCGGTAGGACAGCGGCAGCGCGGCGACCGGGACATCGGCGCCGGTGGTGAGCACCAGCTGGTCGCCGACGACCTGGAGTTTGCCGTCACTGGTGGTGACGACGGCGGTATCGCCCTGCCTGCTGACCTCGTAGTGCACGTCGGTCTGCGCCGGTGCCGGGTCGGCGTGGCCGGTGCCGGTGCCGACACAGAGGGCCAGCGCCGTCAGGGCGGCGGTCGCGAGCGTGGTGGACATCTTCATCGGTGATCCTCATCGATCGGGGGTGTTCTTCGGGTGTTTCGCGGCGTGCCGCGGAACGAGCGGGGGCTATTTGCCGGTGTCGATCAGGCCGTCGGTGAGCGACCAGTGGTTGCCCGAGAAGGTCTGGATGCCGACGGCTTCGAGGGGATAGCCGTCGTCCGCGCCGGTCTTCATCGTGATGCCGGGCAGCAGCAGGTCGACCGAGACGTTGTCGAGCGAGCGCATCGCATCGCGCAGGCCCTCCCTGGTCGGGCACGTCGCCGATTCCATCGTCTTGCGGAAGCTCTCGGCCATCGCCCAGCCTGCCAAGGTGTGCTGGTTCTCCGGATCGGCGCCGGGCGCGTACTGCGCCACCTTCGACTTGAAGGTCTGCATGCCCGCGTCCTGGGCCCAGCGCGCGTCGGCCGGGTCCTTGAGGAAGGCGGCGGTGACCACGCCCTGGACGTTCTCCAGCCCGACCGGCCGCAGCGTGGCCATCGTGTTCGACACCTGGGTCACCACGTGCAGCGGATTCCAGTCGGTGTTGCGCACGTCGGCGGCCAGCGCCTGCGAGGCGAACTTCGGGGTCGAGAAATTCAGCAGCACATCGGCTTTCGAGTTCGCGAGGTTGCGGACCTGCGCGTCGACGGTGGGGTCGGTGACCTCGAAGCTCTGCTCCGCGACGACCTTGACGCCGCTGCCTGCGACCCCCTCGGTGAACGCGGCGAGCAGATCCTTGCCGAAGTCGTCGTTCTGGTAGAGCACCGCCACGGTCGCGGTCGGTCGCTGCGCCTTCACGTACGTCGCGTAGGCGAGGGCTTCGGTGCGGTAGCTGGGCTGCCAGCCCATGGTCCACGGATGTTCGGTGCCTGCGCCGAACTTGGTGGCTCCGGTGGCGACGAACACCTGCGGCACCTTGCGCTGGCCGAGGTAGTCCCACACCGCCGAGGACGTGGCAGTGCCGAGGGTCTGGAAGACCGCGAACACCTGATCCTGTTCGACGAGCCTGCGCGTCTCCTCGACGGTCTTGGGCGGCTGGTAGCTGTCGTCGCGCACCACGTACTCGACCTTGCGTCCGTCGATGCCACCCTGTTCGGCGTTGACGTAGTCGAAGTAGGCCTTGATGCCCTTGGGGAGTTCGCTGTACGCCGAGGCCGGACCCGACAGCGGATACACCCCGCCGAGTTTGATGCTGGTGTCGGTGATGCCGGTGGTCTGCTGCCCCTTGCAGTCGCCGAGCCCGACGGTGCCGGTGTCGGCGCCACGACCACCGCAGGCGGTGAGTGTCGCGAGCAGCGCCGCCGCGAGGCCGAGCGAGTGGATCGCCTTAGTGCGCATGTGTTTTCCCTTTCCGAACGAGATGTCCGAGCCGTTGCGCCAGCCGGCCGGTGAGACCGGCCAGTCCGGTGGGCGCGAGGTACATGACCGCGATGATCAGCAGTCCGAAGATGACGCCGGGTGCCGCCTGATTGACGTCCTGAGCGAAGCTGGGCACGAACATCACGAACAACCCGCCGAGCACCGGTCCCCACGTGGTGCCGAGCCCGCCGACGACCAGGCCGGCCAGCAGCGTCACCGACAGGGTCAGAGCGAACGAGTCCGGCGAGACGAACGCGATCACCCATGTGTAGACACAGCCGGCGACACCGGCCAGCAGCGCGCTCCAGGCGAAGGCGAGCGTCTTGTAGTGGGCGAGGTTCACGCCGAGCACTTCGGCGGCGATCTCGTTGTCGCGCACCGCGTGCAGCGCGCGCCCCACCCGCGACCGCAGCATCCCGGCGACCAGCACGAAGCTCAGGACGGTGGTGACCAGCGCCAGGAAGTACAGCCACTGATCCTCGGCCAGCCCGGTCCAGGCGGGCGGCACCGGCTTGGTGACGGTGAGTCCCATCGAGCCGCCGGTCAGCCCGTCGAATCGCTTGAGCAGCGGGACAAGGAAGATCGCGATCGCCAGGGTGACCAGCGCCAGGTACAACCCGCGCAGCCGCAGCGCCGGGACGCCGAGCGCGAAGCCGAGGACGAAGGTCACCGCCGCCGCGATCGGGATGGTCGCGAAATACGGTGTGTCCCACCGTTCCATCGCCACGGCCGCGGTGTAGGCGCCGACCGCGAAGAACGCCCCGTGACCCAGCGAGATCTGGCCGGTGTGGCCGACCAGCAGGTTCAACCCGAGCAGGGTGACGGCGTAGATCATGGCCATGGCGAGCTGGAAGGTGCGGAAGGGCACCAGCTGGAACGGCGCCGCGCAGGCCACCAGGATCACCACCGCGGTGGCGATCACCGGCCAGCGGAGCTGTCCGAGCCGGTCGGCGAACGAAGCCGCCGATGGCGCGCCCGAAGTCGATGTCGTCGTTATCGTGTTCAACTCGCTCATACCCGTTCCACCGCCGCGTGTCCGAACAGACCTTGCGGGCGCAGCAACAGCACGCCCAGGATGATCACCAGCGGCACACCGATCTTGAGTTCGGTGCCGATCGCGTCGACATAGGCGCCGGTGAGGGTTTCGGCGACGCCGACGATCAGGCCGCCGGCCACCGCGCCGCCGGGAGAGTCGAAGCCGCCGAGGGTCGCCGCGGCGAAGGCGTAGATGAGGACGCCGCCCATCATGTTCGGCTCGAGGAACAGCAGCGGGGCCGACAGCACCCCCGAGACCGCGCCGACCAGCGCGGCCAGGCCCCAGCCGAGCGCGAGGACGGTGCCGACCCGGATGCCGACCAGCTTGGCGGACTGGGGATTACAGGCCACCGCCCGCATCGCCAAGCCGATCCCGGTGAAGCGGAACAGCAGATACAGCAGTCCCATCACCGCACCGACAACAGCGAAGATGCCGAGGCTGCCGTAGCCGACGCTGATGCCCGCGGTGCGCAAAGCGCCGTCCGGGAACGGATTCGGGAACGACTTCACCTGGTACGACCAGATCCAGCCTGCCACGGCGTGCACGGTGAAGAACAACCCGACCGTGACGATCACCAGGGTGATCTCGGGAGCGCCCTCGACCGGGCGGATCACCACCCGCTCGATGAGCATGCCCGCGACGAAGGAGATCGCCAGCGTGAGCGGCAGTGCCGCCCAGAACGGCATGGTCTGGCTGAGCTGCCAGGCCAGGAACGCCGAGAACATGGCGAGCTCGCCCTGGGCGAAGTTGACGATGCCGGTGAACCGGTAGATCAGGACGAGGGCCAGCGCGAGGCCCGCGTAGATCGCGCCCGCCGAGAGTCCCTCGACGAGTTGCTGCACGAATTCGGTCACGGCTGCACCCGGATTCCCAGGTAGGAGCGGGTGACCTGATCATCGGCCCTGATCTGTTCGGCGGTGCCGGACAACACGATGCGCCCGGTCTCGAGCACATGTGCCTGATGGGCGATCCCGAGGGCCAGATGCGCGTTCTGCTCGACGACGATCACGGTGGTGCGTTCCTCCTCGTTGATGGTGTGCACGATCCCGAACAGCTCCTGGGTCACCAGCGGGGACAGCCCGAGCGAGGGTTCGTCGAGCAGCAGCACCCGTGGGCGCAGCATCAGCGCACGGCCGATGGCGAGCATCTGCTGCTGGCCGCCCGACAGCCCGCCCGCCGGATCGCGGCGCTTGTCGCGCAGGATCGGGAAGTAGTCGTAGATGCGGCGCAGGTCCGCCTCGGTGCCCGAGCGGTCGCGCCGGGTGTAGGCGCCGAGGCGCAGGTTCTCCTCGACCGACAGCGGTGCGAAGGTGCCACGGCCCTCGGGGACGTGGGCGACACCGAGCCGGGCCATCGCCTCCGGAGCGCGGCCGGTCACCTCGGTGCCGTCCAGCCGCAGGGTGCCGCGCACCTTGACCATGCCGCACAGGGCGCGCAGCAGGGTCGTCTTGCCCGCGCCGTTCGGGCCGAGGATCGCGCAGACCGCGCCCTCGGCGACCGAAAAGCTCACGCCGTGCAGTACTTTCGCCGCGCCGTAACCCGCGTGCAGGTCGGTGATGGACAGAAATTCGCTCTGCGCGCTCATGCCGCCGCTCCCAGGTAGGCACGGATGACGGCCGGATCACGTTGCACCGCTTCGGGTTCGCCCTCGGCGATGACCTGCCCGAACTCGAGGCACACCACGCGATCGCAGGTGCCCATGACGAAACCCATGTGGTGTTCGACCACCACGACGGTGAGGTCGAGGTCGGTCTGCAGCGCGCGCAGGCGTTCGGCGAATTCGTCGACCTCGCCGTGGCTGAGGCCGTTGACCGGCTCGTCGAGCAGCAGCAGCCGCGGCCGGACCGCGAGCGCTCTGGCCAGTTCGATGCGTTTGAGCGTGCCGAACGGGAGGCCCGAGGCCGGATGGTCGGCGACCGCGGTCAGGTCGAGCCGCTCGAGCAGATCGTCGGCTTCGGCGCGCAGGGCCCGTTCTTCCCGGCGGACCTTCGGCAGCCGCAGTCCCGCGGAGACGAAACCGGCGGTGGCACGGTGGTGCGCGCCGACGAGGACGTTGTCGCGCACCGACAGGCGGGGAAACAGGCCGAGGTTCTGGAAGGTCCGGGCGATGCCGAGGCCGGCCAGCGCGTCGGGCCGGACGGTCGACAGATCGGTGTCGCGATAGCGCAGGGTGCCCGAGGTCGGGCGGTTGCGCCGGGTCATGCAGTTGAACAGGGTGGTCTTGCCCGCTCCGTTCGGTCCGATCAGGCCGACCATCTCGCCGGGAGCGACCGCGAACCCGACCTCCCGCAGGGCGGTGATCCCGCCGAAGCGCACCGTCAGGTTGGTTATTTCGAGCATGCGATGACGGTAAGTTCGCAGGTCACCGGCCACATCGGACGTTGCGGACCAAATTCTGCGCGCGATCTCGTCCGCTGCGGACATGGTCCCGGCTCGAGCGGCCGGAGGCGATAGCGGAGCGTGACCGCGGAGGCCGCCCGAGCATGCCGATCGGACACTGCCTGGTTGACACCGGGAAACCGGACATGCAAACTCCCCGGACATGTCGGCTGGATCACATCTGCTCACCGCGTCGGTCTCGGACCCGCTGCACGCCGAACGTGCCCGGATCGTCGCCTGCGCCTACGACCACGCCGACGACATCGCCGACGACGTGATGACCAAGCTGCGCGCCGAGCTGCCCGGCTACGGGACCGCCGACCCCGGCTTCCTCGCCGACGTGCACGACCAGCTGGCCCGGCTCAGCCGCACCGGTCTCGGCGCGCTGCTCGAACGCAAGCGGGTCACCCCGGCCGATGTCACCTACGCCAGGCAGGCCGCCGCGCGCAGGGCGCGCTCGGGTCTGCCGCTGGTCGACTACATCGCCGCGTTCCGGCTGGGTCAGCGCGCCATCTGGAAGTCGCTGCTCGCCCACGCGGGCGACACCGAGGCGGGCCGCGAGGCCGTGCTGTCGCTGGCCGGTCCGCTGGCCCGCTACACCGACCTGATCAGCACTCAGGCCACCGACGCCTACCTGGAGTTCCAGCAGTACGTGGCGGCCGAGTCGGGCCGCGACAGCCAGGCGCTGATGGACACGCTGCTGGAGGGAACGCTGCCCGCGGGCGGGCCGCATCTGTCGGTGGCCACCGCGCACGGGATCGGCGCCGATCGCACCACACCGCTGGTAGTCGTGACCGCTGTCGTGCTTGACGCGTCCGCCGACGGGCTCAGTGAGACACGGCAACTGGTGTCGGCCGCCGCGGCGCGGGTCGGCGTCAACGGGTTGCGCACGCTCTCGGTGGTGCGCGGCGGCGAGATCGTGGCGATTCCCGCGCTCGGGCGCGACGGTTCGGCCGAGCAGCTGTGCGAACGACTGCGCGCGATGCGCGCGGAACTCGCCGCCGAGGGCATCGCGCTCGCCGTCGGCGTGAGCACCGCGGTCACCGAGGTCGCCCAGATCCCGCGCGCCTACCGGCAGGCCCAGGCCGCACTCGCCCTGCTGCCCGAGGACGGCGGCGTCCTCGCGCTGCCACAGATGACGCCGTTCCGGTACCTGCTGCTGCGGGCCGACGACACCACCCGCCAGCTCGTCGACCCGCGCATCGGCACCGCACTGGCCGACGACCGCGCCCGCGGCGGCTCGCTGGCCGAGACCATCCGCGCCTTCGCCGCCGCCGACATGAACCTGCGCGAGGCCGCCGACACCCTGCGGATCCACTTGAACACCGCCAAGTACCGGCTCGGGCGGATCCAGGAACTCACCGGCCGCAATGTGCGCAGCGTCAACGACCTGGTCGAACTGCTGGTGGCGATCGAGCTGCAGACCGGGCAGTCGGGTCGCCACGGTGCGGCTGTTATAAACGAGGCATGAGCCTGGATCCCGCCATCGCCGCACGCCTCAAGCGCAACGAGGCGGGTCTGGTCGCCGCCGTCGCCCAAGAGAAGTCGACCGGCGACGTGCTGATGATGGCGTGGATGGACGACGAGGCGCTGGCCAGGACCATCGAAACCCGCAAGGGCACGTACTATTCGCGCTCGCGTCAGCAGTACTGGGTCAAGGGCGAGACCTCCGGCCACACCCAGTACGTGCACGAGGTGCGCCTGGACTGCGACGGCGACACGATCCTGCTGATCGTCGACCAGGAGGGCGCGGCCTGCCACACCGGCACGCACACCTGCTTCGACACCGACGTGCTGCTCGCCGCCGACTAGTCGCCGTCCTCGGCGAGCACCCGGTTCAGCCGGTCCGACAGGGTTTCCCCGAGCTCGGCCAGCTGGGCGGTCTGCTCGGCGTCGAGACAGTCCAGGACCAGTCTGCGCACGGCGTCCACGTACCCGGGCGCCGCCTCGAGCACCTTCTCGAAACCGGCATCGGTGAGCACGGCATGCACCCCGCGCCTGCCCGCGGTCGTGTCGCGGCGGGCCCAGCCGAGCCGCTCCAGCTTGGAGACCACATGCGACAGGCGCGATAGCGACGCATTTGCTTTGTGGGCGAGGTCACTCAATTGCAGGCGATGGCCCGCTTCCTCGGACAGCAGGCTCAGCACCCTGAACTCGAAATGGGTCAGCCCGGACTCCCGTTGCAAGCGGGTGTCCAATGCGCCCGGGATCCGGGTCATGAGCGCCACGATCGCCTGCCACGCGCGCTGTTCGACGGGGTCGAGCCACTGGGTCATCGCCTGCACTGCCTCGCGGCCGGACGGCAGGGCTGGTGTACTGGGGCGCGCACCGGAATAAGTTTGCCACGACGTCGCTGCGGCGTCCGCGAGATGGCGGTGGTCGTGAGGTCACTCACAGCGGCCCGCGCGATCTATCGCACGGGCCACAGCGGGGCACGGCGAGCATGCTCAACCAGCGCGTCGGGCATGCAGCATCGCGAAACCGAGAGGCAACTCCTCGCGGGTGATCAGGTCGAGCCCGGCCGACTTCAGCAGGGCTCGGTAGTGCGCGCCGGTTCGTTCGCGACCGCCGACATTGCACAGCATGTGCAGGTCCCAGGCGGGTACCAGGGAACGGGACTCGTCCTCGGGGAGCAGCCGTTCGACGAGGTAGAGCCGGGCGTTTTCGTACATCGCCGCCGCGCAGCGGAGCAGGATGGTCCGGGAGTCGGCGTCGTCCCAGTCGTGCAGTACTCGCGAGAGCAGATAGATATCGCCGCCGGTCGGTACCTCGGCGGTGAAGAAGTCGCCGCCGATGAACTCGCAGCGCGGGAGACAACCCGCTCGATCGATGGTGGTTCGTGCGCGCGGGAGGGTCGTCTCCCGTTCGAACAGAATTCCGCGCAGGTGCGGATGCGCGGCCAGCACGCGTGCCAGCAGTTCGCCGTTGCCGCCGCCGATGTCGACCACCGTGCGTGCCGTGGCGGCACCGATCTGATCCGCCACCTGGCCGAAGATCGCCGCGCCTGCGGCCATCGCGCTGTCGAACAGGTCCGCGCGGGCGGGGTCGGCGCCGAAGTACTCGAAATGGTGCAGGCCGAAGTGGTGGTCGAAGGCCGTCCGCCCGGTGCGCACGGCGTAGCCCAGTTCGCCGAAGGACTCGTAGAACGCGCCGCCGTACAGGCGGGCCAGCGGATGCAGGGAGGGCCGGGCGTCCGCGGCGAGGAGCGCGCCGACATCGGTGAGTGCGTAGCCCGCTCCGCTCGGCTCGACGACATCGAGCTGGACCAGATAGCGCAGCAGCCGGGCGAGTGCGCCGGGGTCGGTCTCGGTCTGTGCGGCGAGCTCGCTCACCGGGCTGCCCGGTGCCCCGGCGAGCCGGTCGGCGATCCCGCACTCGGCGGTTACGGCCAGCGCCTGGGTGGCCCAGGCTCCGGTGAGCAGCCGCAGCAGCCGTGTCGCCGGGTCGTCGGACTCGCCGATGTGCCTCGCCAGCGCGCGCGGGTTGGCACCGGCGACGTGGAGTTCCATCCGGTCGGTTCCCGCGCCGGGCCGGGCGAAATAGAAGCTGGTCGCGTCCTCCCTGTCGTTGTGGCCGCCGCCGTCGGGACGGAGTCCGCCCGGCCCGGTGAGCAGCGCGCACAGCCCGGCGAGGGCGACGTCGTCGATGGGGCCGGTGGCCAACGCGATGTGGGCTTCGCGCGCGTCGGCGCGCTCGGCGGCCGACACCTGTGCCGGTGCGTCGAGCAGCGCGAAGATCTCTATCTCGCAGGGTGTTCCATCGGCGGCCCGCAGTGCGGCCCGCACGATCTGGACCGGCACGTGCCGCGGATCCAGGCCGTGCCGCGCCGCCAATCGCCGGCGGACAACCACGCTGGGGCCGGTTGATACCACGGCGAGATCGTGCATCGCCAGCATCTCGTCCAGTGCCGCGAGGTCGGGGGGAAACACCAGCACCCCCACATGGTCGAACCGGCAGCGGCCTGCGATCGCTCTGCGTTCGGATTCGCCCAGGTGGGGCAGCAGCCGGGTGAGCACGCTGTCGGTGTCCTGCGTTCTGACGAACCGCACGGCCGCTTCCACGCGGTCGTGATCGAGGGGGTCGATCCGGGGCTGCACTGCCGGCGAACGGGTCACGCGTCCTCCTGGATTCAGATGCCGACGTAGTTCTCCGCGAAAAAGTCCTGGTGTGTCCGTGAGGTGGCCAGGCTGTGCAGCCGGGCACGCTGGAGTTCGCGTTCGAAGGCGGCCTGTGGTCCGGCGGGCGGATGGAGCAGGCCGATCATCCAGTGCGAGAACTCGTGGGCCCGGCGGATGCGCGGCACGCACACGGCCGAATGCCGCCGCAGGCCCGACTCGTCCCCGCGTTCGACGGCGGCGGCGAGCGCGAGCGCCAGCGACTGCGCGGTGAGAATGGCCAGATTGGCGCCCTTGGCGGCCGACGGGCTGATCGAGGAGGCCGCGTCGCCCGCGAGGAACAACCGTCCCCGCTGGATCGGGTCGAGGATCTCCGACCGGAGCCGGACCAGGCCGCGCTCGACGATCGGGCCGGTCCGCAGCGGCCCGTACCGGTCGGCGCGAAGTCGCGTGGACAGGGCGGCCCAGACGCGGTCCTCGCTCCAGTTCAGGGGATCCTCGTCGGGCGAGCACTGCACGTAATAGCGGGTGATCTCCGGACTGCGCGGCATCTGCCCGGCGAAGCCGTCGGCGTGAACGCCGTAGACGACGGTCTCGCACGTCGGTGGGGCCTGTGCCAGCAAGGCGAGCCAGGTGATGTCGTAGTCGCACGTCGATCGGGCAACGGCGACGGCGTGTCTGGCGACGCCACGCGCGCCGTCGCAACCCACCAGATAGCGGGCGGCGATCCGATACGCGCTGCCGTCGGCGGCACGGGCAAGGACCCACGGACGGTCACCGTGCTCGTCACCGATCCGTTCGGCGGTGGTCTGGCAACGCAGGTCGCCGCCGCGGCGCAGATACTCGGCGGCCAGATCGGTCACCAGGTGCTGCTGCGGGTAGACGGTGTGTACCTCGCGTCGTCCGAGCTCGTCGTAGGACAGCGCGAAACGTCCGGTGTCACTACGGAATTCGCAAGTCCCATGGGTGCGTCCGCGCTCGCGCAAGCCGGTGTCGAGGCCGTGCTCACGCAGGACCGCGACACTGCCTGGCGCCAGGAAACCGGCCCGCGCTCGCTGCTCGATGTGCGCGCGATCGCGCCGTTCGAGGATCACGGAATCTATCCCGGCCGCTTGCAGGATATTGCCGAGGACCAAGCCGGCGGGACCAGCGCCGAGGACCAGGACCGCGGTGGTGCGATCGGTGCTCGCCACGCGCATGAGACCGGAGCTTAGGACACCTCGGCGGAATCGGAAGCGCGCCGCGAGGGCGTGTTGCCGGGCTTATGTGACATTGCTATCTCGCGCCGGTGGCGTCAGCGTGGACGACGTCGCGGCGGACTTGGCCGCCTTGCGGCGGGTGAGGCCCCGTTTGCCCATCAGGGCGAGGACCAGCAGGAAGATCACCGCTGCCACGACGGCGCCGACCAGGCAGGCGCCGCGGAAGGCGGGGGCGTCGACATCGAGGATGCGCTGACCGGCATGGGCGGCGTTGTTGCCGCCGAGCACGATCGTGAGGGTCATCAGGTTGGGCAGCGCGCCGAGCAGGGCGATGATCACCGCCGCGCCCGCGATGAACTTGCCGCCCTTGCGGTTCCACATCCGCACCGCGAGCAGCAACAGCAGCAGCGGCACCAGCGTGAACACCAGGCCGTAGACCAGACCCCACCAGATGCCCTGGCTGAAGCTGCCGTGCACCAGGCTCGCCAGCCGCTGTGCCCACCAGCGCGGGATGAACGACGACAGGATGAAGTAGGCGATCACCAGGACAGCGGCCGTGGCGACCGTGACGGTCGCCCGATTGCGCCACACCGTCGCGGTCGGCTTCTGACCGCTCGACCGCACCTCGCCGGTTGTCATGTCCTCAGCGTAGATGCGGTCATAGGGCCGGACGCCGATCCGGCGCCCGGCGTTTCCGGATAGGTTGCTACTCGCCCGTAGTCGTGCGGGCGCGCAGGAAGGCCAGCGCCTCGTCCGCGTGCACGGCCGCGCGGAGTTCGCCGGTCACGACCTTCAGGATCGTCCGGTCGGTGTCGATGACGAAGGTGTGCCGCTTCACCGGGGCGAGTTTGCCGAGCAGACCGCGCTTGACGCCGAACGCAGCGGCCACCGCGCCGTCGGCGTCGGAGAGCACCGGGTAGTCCAGGCGCTGCTTGGTCGCGAAACCGGCCTGCACCTCGGTGCTGTCGGTGCTGATGCCCGCGCACGAGGCGCCGATGGCGGCGAACTCCGCGCTCAGATCGCGGAAGTGGCAGGCCTCGGCCGTGCACACCGGGGTGTTGGCCGCCGGGTAGAAGAACAGCACGAGCGGGCCGTCGGCGAGCAAGCCGTCGAGCGTGCGGAGCTGGGCGGACTGGTCGGGGAGCTCGAACTGCGGAGCGCGCTGGCCTGGCTGCATGACCCGACCCTATCGACCTGCCGCCGAGCGCGAAAGATCCCCGTCCGCCGAGACGAACGGGGATCGAATTCGTGATCGGCGGGCACCGCCCCCGACGGACCGCACCCGCCGAGCGGTGCCTAGCGCTCGAGCAGGGCCGCGATCGCCGGGTTGCGGATCTCCATCACGTCGAGGATGCCGTGGACACGCAGCATCGGCTCGAGCTGCCGGATCAGGTGGCAGTGCGCGGCGTACTCGTCCGGGTAGATCTTCTCGTCCAGGTCCTGCACCTCTTTGGCGTAGGTGACGAACGACGTGAGTGCGCTGGCCGTGGACTGCTGACGGGGACCGAAGTGCTGCTGCGACATGACGGCCGGCCGGCCGTCCTGTGCGCCCTGAAGCGAGGGATTCAACAGTGCTCCTCTCGGGAAAAGGGATACCGCATGCGACATGGAACGCGCGCGAGTGTAGTGATGCCGATCACCCCGTCTCGCGGCGCGGGTCGGGTCAGCGCACAGGTGCTGCGGCACGCCTGGGATGATGGGTTCATGCAGGGCGCGTCGACACCAACCACCACGACCCGCGACCAGTTCCGGCTGCTCGCCGCCGAGCACCGGGTCGTCCCGGTGACCCGAAAGGTGCTGGCGGACTCCGAAACTCCGCTTTCGGCCTACCGCAAGCTGGCCGACGACCGGCCGGGCACCTTCCTGTTCGAGTCCGCCGAGAACGGGCGATCGTGGTCGCGCTGGTCGTTCATCGGCGCGGGCAGTCCGTCGGCGCTGACCGTCGTCGACGGCGAGGCGACCTGGCTCGGCGCGGTACCGGCCGACGCTCCCTCCGGCGGTGATCCGCTGCGCGCGCTGCACGAGACCCTCGAACTGCTGCGCACCGAGCGCCTGCCCGGTCTGCCGCCGCTGACCGGCGGCCTGGTCGGCTACCTCGGCTACGACGCGGTGCGCCGGATCGAACGGCTGCCCGAGCTGGCCACCGACGATCTGCAACTGCCCGAACTCGTCCTGATGCTGGCCACCGACCTGGCCGCGTTCGACCACCACGAGGGCGCGATCACCCTCATCGCCAACGCGGTGAACTGGAACGGCACCGACGAGAACGCCGACGCCGCCTACGACGACGCCGTCGCCCGGCTCGACCGGATGACCGCCGCGCTGGCCACGCCTGCGCCGTCGACGGTGTCGGTCTTCGACCAGCCGGAGCCACAGTTCCTGCGCAGGCGCACGACCGAGGAATTCGGTGCGGGCGTGCTGCGGCTGATCAAGGAGATCGAGGCGGGCGAGGCGTTCCAGGTGGTGCTCTCGCAGCGCTTCGAGATGGACTACACCGGCTCGCCGCTGGCTGTGTACCGGATGCTGCGGGCCTCGAACCCGAGCCCGTACATGTACCTGATGCACATCCCCGACGGCGACGGCGGCACGGCGTTCTCGATCGTCGGCTCCAGCCCCGAATCGCTGGTCACCGTGAAGGACGGGGTCGCGACGACCCATCCGATCGCGGGCACCCGCTGGCGCGGGCACAGCGCCGAGGACGACATCCTGCTCGAGAAGGACCTCCTCGCCGACGAGAAGGAGAACGCCGAGCACCTGATGCTCGTCGACCTGGGCCGCAACGACCTGGGCCGGGTCTGCCGCCCCGGCACCGTGCGGGTCACCCAGTACCGCCACGTCGAGCGCTACAGCCACGTCATGCACCTGGTCTCGACGGTGTCCGGACAGCTCGCCGAGGGCAAGATCGCGCTCGACGCGGTGCAGGCCTGCTTCCCGGCCGGCACGTTGTCGGGCGCGCCGAAGGTGCGGGCAATGGAGCTGATCGAGGAGCTGGAACCGACCAGGCGCGGCATCTACGGCGGCGTCGTCGGCTACCTCGACTTCGCCGGTGACGCCGACACCGCCATCGCCATCCGCACCGCGCTGCTCAAGGACGGCACGGCCTACGTGCAGGCCGGTGCGGGCGTGGTCGCCGACTCCGATCCGGTCTACGAGGACACCGAGGCCCGCAACAAGGCCATGGCGGTGCTCAAGGCGATCGCGGCGGCCCAGACCCTGCGCACCTACGAGGGCGGCCTGGCATGAGCGGTCAGCGCCCGGAGGAGGCAGCTTGCGTAACCACGCAGGGCGCCCGAGCATGCCGAATGGAGACAGCATGACCGACGCTGCCGCCCCCGCGCCCGCCGCCAAACCGGTCGTCCCGGTGGCGCTGCTGGCGCTGGCGGCGGCGGGGCTGTGGGCGTCGTCGCGGATGACCTGGGTGACGGTGCACTCCGCCGACGGGCTCACCGAACCGCGCACCGACGATCTCGACGGTGCCACCTGGTTCGGCGCGCTCACCCCGCTGGCGCTGGTGCTGGTCGCCTCGATCGCCGCGGTGTTCGCGGTGAAGGGCGGACTGCGCCAGCTGCTCGGTGTGGTGATCGCGGTGGTCGCCGCGGTCGCCGCCGTGCCGGGGTTCGCGCTGGTCGTGGGGGAGGGCCGGACCGCGGAGCGGGCGGGCCAGCTGGCCGAGCTGCCGGTGCGCGCCGTCGTCAGCAGCGCCGACGTGCACCCGGCGCCCGCGGTGCTATCGATCGTCGCGGCGGCGCTCGCGCTGTTCGCCGGAGTCCTGCTCACCCGCCGGACCGGGGAGAACGCCCAGCTCTCCGGCGCCTACGACAACCCGGTCTTCCGGCGTGCCGACGCCAGCGCCCAGGTGAGCAAGCAGCGCGACGAGACCGGCACCGCGGCGCCGCTGTCGGACCGCGTGCTGTGGGACGCGCTCGACGCGGGCACCGACCCGACCGACACCGCCGAGGGACCGGACGACGACGGCAAGTCGCCCGGCGGCACGCCGTGACCCGCCACGGATCCACCACAGTGACGCCGGCCTGCTCCGCGGCAGTGACCCCCGGCACCCCCGCCGCAGTGACACGCGCGGCGGCCATTTATTCTTGTCCAGCATCGGTGAGACAGCGCCTGAGGGGACTCTCAGGTGAGAAGTTCGTCTCCCCAGAAAGGATTCGAGCCAGATGACGGTACTCGACTCGATTCTCGACGGGGTTCGGGCGGATGTTGCCGCTCGCGAAGCCCTCCTCGATTTTCAGGCGATCAAAGCCGCAGCGGCCGCCGCCAAGGCGCCGCTGAACGCGGCCGCCGCGTTGCACGAGGACGGGATCGGTGTCATCGCCGAGGTGAAGCGTGCCAGCCCCTCCAAGGGCGCGCTGGCCGACATCCCGGACCCGGCCGTCCTGGCCAAGGCCTACGAAGACGGTGGCGCGCGCATCATCAGCGTGCTCACCGAGGGCCGCCGCTTCGGTGGTTCGCTCGACGACCTCGATGCCGTCCGCGCCGCCGTGAACATCCCGGTCCTGCGCAAGGACTTCGTCGTCGGCCCGTACCAGATCCACGAGGCCCGTGCCCATGGCGCCGACGTGATCCTGCTGATCGTGGCCGCGCTCGAGCAGGACGTGCTGTCCTCGCTGATCGACCGCACCGAATCACTGGGCATGACCGCCCTGGTAGAAGTGCACACCGAGGAAGAGGCCGATCGCGCGCTGGAAGCGGGCGCGTCGGTGATCGGTGTCAACGCGCGCAACCTCAAGACCCTGGAAGTGGACCGCGACGTCTTCGCGCGGATCGCCCCCGGCCTGCCGTCGGAGGTCATCCGGGTCGCCGAGTCCGGCATCCGCGGTACCGCCGACCTGCTGGCCTACGCCGGCGCGGGCGCCGACGCGGTGCTCGTCGGCGAGGGCCTGGTGACCAGCGGCAACCCGCGCGCGGCGGTGTCGGAGCTGGTGACCGCGGGCACCCACCCGTCCTGCCCGAAGCCGGCAAGGCGGAGCATCCGGTGAGCGCTCTGCCCCAGGCCAGTGCGGGCGTCGCCCAGCACAGCGACTACGAACCCGACGCGGGTGGCCACTTCGGCGTCTACGGCGGACGGCACGTCCCCGAGGCGCTGATGGCGGTGATCGAGGAGGTCACCGCCGAGTACGACAAGGTCCGCTCCGACCACAGCTTCCTCGACGAGCTCGACCGGCTGCAGCGCGACTACACCGGGCGTCCCTCGCCGGTGTTCGAGTGCCTCAACCTGGCCGAGCACGCGGGCGGCGCGCGGATCTTCCTCAAGCGCGAGGACCTCAACCACACCGGCTCGCACAAGATCAACAATGTGCTCGGCCAGGCGCTGCTCGCCAAGCGGATGGGCAAGACCCGCGTCATCGCCGAGACCGGTGCCGGCCAGCACGGCGTCGCGACCGCGACCGCGTGCGCGCTGCTCGGCCTGGACTGCGTGATCTACATGGGCGCGGTCGACACCGCGCGTCAGGCGCTGAACGTGGCCCGCATGCGGCTGCTCGGCGCCGAGGTGATCTCGGTGACCACCGGCTCGCAGACCCTCAAGGACGCCATCAACGAGGCGCTGCGCGACTGGGTCTCCAACGCCGACGACACCTACTACTGCTTCGGCACCGCCGCGGGCCCGCACCCGTTCCCGCTGATGGTGCGCGATTTCCAGCGCATCATCGGGATCGAGGCGCGCCAGCAGATCCAGGAGCGCACGGGCAGGCTGCCCGAGGCGGTCGTTGCCTGCGTCGGCGGCGGCTCCAACGCCATCGGCATCTTCCACGCCTTCATCCCCGACGCGGGCGTGCGGCTGATCGGGTACGAGGCGGCCGGTGACGGCGTCGAGACCGGTCGGCACGCGGCCACCTTCACCGGTGGCACGCCGGGCGCGTTCCAGGGTGCCTACTCGTACCTGCTGCAGGACGAGGACGGCCAGACCATCGAATCGCATTCGATCTCGGCCGGTCTCGACTATCCGGGCGTCGGCCCCGAGCACGCCCACCTCAAGGACATCGGGCGCGCCGAGTACGAGCCGATCACCGACGTCGAGGCGATGGACGCGCTGCTGCTGCTCTCGCGCTCGGAGGGCATCATCCCGGCGATCGAGTCCGCGCATGCCGTGGCCGGTGCGCTGAAGCTCGGCAAGGAACTCGGCAAGGGCGCGATCATCCTGGTCAACCTGTCCGGTCGCGGCGACAAGGACATGGACACCGCGGGCCGCTGGTTCGGTCTGTTCGACGACGCCGCCGAGGAGAACCAGCAGTGACCGAGCGAAGCGAGGGCACCATCAACACAGCGTCCATGACGTCGGCCGCGACGAGCGTCAGCGAGGAGCGGCCGTGAGTCAGCAGTCCCGTCTGGCCAACACCTTCGCCGCCGCGCGCGCGGAGAACAGGGCCGCCCTGATCGGCTACCTCCCCGCGGGCTACCCCGATCTGGCCGGTTCCATCGACGTGTGCAAGGCCATGGTCGAATCCGGTTGCGACATCATCGAAGTCGGCGTGGCGTACTCCGACCCGGTGATGGACGGCCCGACCATCCAGGCCGCCGCCGAGCAGGCGCTGCGCGGTGGCGTGCGGGTGCGCGACGTGTTCTCCGTCGTCGAGGCGATCACCGACGCGGGTGGTCAGGCCGTGGTGATGAGCTACTGGAACCCGGTGCTCCAGTACGGCGTCGACACCTTCTCCCGCGACCTGGCCGCGGCCGGTGGCGCCGGCATCATCACGCCGAACCTGATCCCCGACGAGGCCGACGACTGGTTCATCGCCTCGGCCACGCACAACCTGGACCGCATCTTCCTTGTCGCGCCGTCGTCGACCGAGGAGCGCCTGGTGAAGACGCTGGAGGCCTCGCGTGGATTCATCTACGCCGCCTCGACCATGGGTGTGACCGGCGCGCGTGACGTGGTCTCCTCGGCCGCGCCCGCGCTGTGCGCGCGGGTCCGCGCGCATTCCGACATCCCGATCGGCGTCGGCCTGGGCGTGCGCTCGGGTGCCCAGGCCGCCGAGATCGCCGCGTACGCCGACGGCGTGATCGTCGGATCGGCGCTGGTGACGGCCGCGGCCGAGGGTCTCGACGCCGTACGCGCCCTGACCAGCGAGCTCGCCGAAGGCGTGCGGTCCCGCCTCCCCGCGACTTCTGGCCAGATCTAGGCGCGGGGTCGGACGGCCACGCGGCCGGCGGTCAGGCGGGAGGCGGGGGAGCCCGTCCCCGGTGAGTTACCCATGTTCTCGCGAAATGGGTTGTGCGGAGCCTGTATCGGTGCCCTCTTCATGTGGTGGACCACCCACGTCAGGGTCACGGTCACTCCTTGGTACGGCACTCAACTAACGTGGGGGCCGTGAACTCAGTCCTGGCCTACCTTCCGAGTCCGCCGCAGGGTGTCTGGCAACTCGGGCCCTTCCCGCTCCGGGCATACGCGCTGTTCATCATTCTCGGCATCGTCGTCGCCATCTGGTGGGGTGAGCGCCGGTGGCAACAGCGTGGCGGCCAGCAGGGCGCTGTGCTCGACGTCGCGATGTTCGCGGTGCCGTTCGGCCTGATCGGCGGCCGGCTGTACCACGTGGCCACCGACTGGCAGAAGTACTTCGGTCCCGGCAAGCACCCGATCGAGGCGCTCTACATCTGGCAGGGCGGCCTCGGCATCTGGGGCGCGGTGTTCCTCGGCGGCATCGGCGCCTGGATCGGCTGCCGGGTCTACAAGATCCCGCTGCCCCCGCTCGGCGACGCGATCGCGCCCGCGGTGCTGCTCGCGCAGGCGATCGGCCGCCTCGGCAACTACTTCAACCAGGAGCTCTACGGCCGCACCACCGAGGTGCCGTGGGGCCTCGAGATCTACGAGCGCTTCGACGCGGAGACCGGCGCGCGCGACATGATGAACGGCGTGTCGACCGGCCGGGTACTCGAGGTCGTGCACCCGACGTTCCTGTACGAGCTGGTGTGGAACGTGCTGGTCGTCGTCGCGCTGGTGCAGCTGGACAAGCGCTACAAGATCGGCCACGGCCGCCTGTTCGCGCTCTACGTCGCCGGCTACAGCTTCGGGCGCTTCTTCGTCGAGCTGATGCGCAGCGACGAAGCCACCCATATCCTCGGCATCAGGATCAACTCGTTCACCGCCGCCCTCGTATTCCTCGGCGCCATGGCCTATTTCGCGCTGGCGACCAAGGGCCGCGAGACACCGGCGCAGCTGCAGCCCGGTGGTGAGCCGCGGCCGTGGCCGTGGCAGTTCTCGGCGCTGCGTGCCGCCGGGGCGGCGGGCAAGTCCACCGAGGCAACGGATTCCACCGAGGACACCGCGAAGGACTCCGCCGATGACGCGGCCGACGGCGCCGACGCCGAGCCGGAGCTGAAGAAGACCGACCCGGCGCCGACCGCCGACGACGCGGCAGACACCGCTGAGCCGGAGCAATCCGGCGCGAAGAAGGCCTGATCGACAGCTTTCGACTCGAATACGACGGGCGTCCGGCAACATTCCGGGCGCCCGTCGCGATATTCCGGGCAGAGTGTCGAGGACCGATCGTAGGGGCCCGAGGAGACAACGGCCGGTCCTTATGACCACAATGACCGGTGATCGTCGCGGGCGCACCGCCGTTCGGCCGATCGCCACTGGCCGGGGGCCACGACGGGTACCCGCACGAATGATGGAGGACATGAGTGACCGACCCCTACAACCCCAATCCCCAGTACGGCCCCGACCTGAGCAAGCAGCCCGACTCCGGCTCCCAGCCGCAGTACGGCCAGCCCGCCTACGGCCAGCCCTCGGATCCGTACGCGCAGCAGCCGGGCTACGGCCAGCAGCAGCAGCCGGGGTACGGTCAGCCGCAGTACGGCCAGCCCCAGTACGGTCAGCCCGCCGACCCGTACGCCCAGCCGCAGCCCGTCTACGGCGCCGCGCCGTACGGCGCCATGCCGCAGGGCTATAACCCGGCCGATCCGGAAGCGCCGTACGGCCGTGACATGTACGGCGTCCCGTTCTCGGACAAGCAGAAGCTGATGGCCGGTCTGCTGGAGATCTTCCTCGGCAGCTTCGGTGTCGGCCGTTTCTACCTGGGCTACACCGGTCTGGGCATCGCCCAGATCGCGGTCGTCTGGCTGACCTGTGGCATCGGCGCCATCTGGCCGCTGATCGACGGCATCATGATGCTCACCGGCAAGGTGCCCGACGCGCAGGGCCGTCCGCTGCGCGACTGATCGCCCGGCACCGTCGAACGGGTGCTCCGCGTCGCGCGGAGTGCCCGTTTCTCGAATAAGCTCAGTGTGTTTCCCCACCGGAATTGCGATCACGGTGAGCGATACTCTGTCTCCGTCTGTGGTGGCGCCGTAGCGTCGCTTGGCCTGCGCGTGCCCTGATGCGCGCAGCGAAGGAAGGGATTGACCGTGCGCAAACTGCTTGCCGCCGCCGTACTCGCCGTTGTCGCCGCGACGGGTCTGTCGGCCTGCTCGTCCGATGCCGACCCGAATGTGCTGAAGGTGGGCACCGAAGGCACCTACGCGCCGTTCAGCTACCAGGACAGCGGCACGCTGACCGGTTACGACGTCGAGGTCGCGCGGGCGATCGGCGAGAAGCTCGGCAAGCGGGTGGAATTCGTGCAGACGCCGTGGGATTCGATCTTCGCCGGGTTGGAGTCCAAGCGCTTCGATCTGGTCGCCAACCAGGTCACCGTCAACCCCGAGCGCACGGCCAAGTACTCGCTGTCGCAGCCGTACACGACCTCCGAGGGCGTGATCGTCACCAAGGCCGACAACACCACCATCACCTCGCTGGCCGATCTGTCGGGCAAGACCACCGCGCAGTCCGCGACCAGCAACTGGAGCAAGGTCGCCGCGGGCGCCGGTGCGAAAGTCGAAGCGGTGGAAGGCTTCGTGCAGGCGGTGCAGCTGCTGAAGGCCGGTCGCGTCGACGCCACGGTCAACGACACCCTGGCGGTCGGTGAGTACACCAAGAAGACCGGCGACACCGGCATCAAGATCGCGGCCAGGACCGGTGAGACCAGCAAGCAGGCCTTCGCCGCCCGGAAGGACGACGCGGCGCTGATCGCCGATATCGACAAGGCGCTCGAACAGCTGCGCGCCGACGGCACGCTGACCAGGCTGTCGGAGAAGTACTTCGGCACCGACGTCAGCAAATAGCGGATGGATCCCGCAACCAGGGAGCTGATCTGGCACAACCTGTGGCCGATGCTGAAGGCCACGGTGACCGCGACGCTGCCGCTGACGGCGATCAGTTTCGTCATCGGCCTGGCGATCGCGGTCGGGGTCGCGCTGGCGCGGATGTCGTCGAAGCGGGCGCTGTCACTGCCCGCCCGCTTCTACATCTCGATCATCCGCGGCACCCCGCTGCTGGTGCAGCTGTTCATCGTGTTCTACGCGCTGCCGCAGTTCGGGATCGTCATCGACCCGTTCCCGGCGGCGGTGATCGCGTTCAGCCTCAATGTCGGCGGGTACGCCGCGGAGGTGGTGCGCTCGGCGATCCTGAGCGTCGCCCACGGGCAGTGGGAGGCGGCCGAGTCGCTGGGCATGACCTACCCGCAGACGCTCTGGTACGTCGTCTTCCCGCAGGCGTCCAGGATCGCGGTGCCGCCGCTGTCGAACACGCTCATCTCCCTGGTGAAGGACACCTCGCTGGCCTCGACCATCCTGGTCACCGAACTGCTGCGCACCGCCCAGCTGGCGGCCGCGCCCACCTTCGACTTCTTCGCCCTCTACGGCGTCGCGGCCCTCTACTACTGGGTCATCTGCCTGATCCTCGGTGTCGGCCAGACCCGCTTGGAAACGCGGCTGTCGAGGCACGTCGCCGTTCGGTGACAACTCATTTCGTGAACACCTGGGTAACTCGCCGGGAACGCCCGGCCCATGCCCCGCCGATATCCGCCGGTCCGGTCGAGTAGGGGCCTTGCACCCCCCGACCGGCGAAGTACGCGGAGCGGCGGGACAGTACTAGGCTTGCCGGTGTGATGCGACGGACGAAGATTGTGTGCACCCTCGGACCGGCTACGGCCACCCAGGACCGTATTCGTGAGCTCGTCGAAAGCGGCATGGATGTGGCCCGGCTGAACTTCAGCCATGGTGAGCACGCCGACCATGCCGACAACTACAAGATGGTCCGCGCGGCCTCGGACGAGACCGGTCGCGCGGTCGGCATCCTCGCCGACCTGCAGGGCCCCAAGATCCGCCTCGGCCGGTTCACCGACGGCCGCACCACCTGGGCCAACGGCGAGCAGGTGCGGATCACCGTCGACGACGTCGACGGCACCCACGACCGTGTCTCGACCACCTACAAGCAGCTCGCGCAGGACGCCAAGGCAGGCGACCGCCTGCTCGTCGACGACGGCAAGGTCGGCCTGACGGTGGAGAGCATCGACGGCAACGACGTCGTCTGCCGGGTCACCGAGGGTGGCCCCGTGAGCAACAACAAGGGCCTGTCGCTGCCCGGCATGGACGTGTCGGTGCCCGCCTTGTCCGAGAAGGACATCGAAGACCTCGAATTCGCCCTGAAGCTGGGCGTGGACTTCATCGCGCTGTCGTTCGTGCGCTCGCCGTCCGACATCGAGCTGGTGCACGACATCATGGACAAGGCAGGCCGCCGGGTGCCGGTCATCGCCAAGCTGGAGAAGCCGGAGGCGATCGACAACCTCGAGGCGATCGTGCTCGCCTTCGACGCGGTGATGGTCGCCCGCGGCGACCTCGGCGTCGAGCTGCCGCTCGAGCAGGTCCCGCTGGTGCAGAAGCGGGCCATCCAGATGGCGCGCGAGAACGCCAAGCCGGTCATCGTCGCGACCCAGATGCTGGAGTCGATGATCGAGAACTCCCGCCCGACCCGCGCCGAGGCCTCCGACGTCGCCAACGCGGTGCTCGACGGCGCCGACGCGGTGATGCTCTCGGGAGAGACCTCCGTCGGTGCGTGGCCGATCGACGCGGTGCGCACCATGAGCCGCATCGTCACCGCGGTGGAGTCCGAGACGCACCGGGTGCCACCGCTGACCCACGTCCCGCGCACCAAGCGTGGCGTGATCTCCTACGCCGCCCGCGACATCGGCGAGCGGCTCAACGCCAAGGCCCTGGTGGCCTTCACCCAGTCCGGTGACACCGTGCGCCGCCTGGCCCGCCTGCACACCCCGCTGCCGCTGCTGGCGTTCACCCCGCTGCCGGAGGTGCGCAGCCAGCTGACGCTGACCTGGGGCACCGAGACCTTCATCGTGCCGATGGTGCAGAGCACCGACGCGATGATTCATCAGGTCGACCAGGCGCTGTTGTCGATGGATCGGTACCGCAAGGGTGACCTGGTGGTCATCGTGGCCGGTTCCCCGCCGGGTACCGTCGGTTCCACCAACCTGATCCACGTTCATCGCATCGGCGAGGAGGACCACTAGTCGTGAGTAGTTCGGCAGGCGGATCGATCGAGGTCGAGACAGTGCAGGGCGAGCCGTCCCCCGATCTGCGGGTGCTGCTCGACCTGCTCGACCTCGAACCGATCGGCGAGGACGTCTTCCTCGGCAACCATCCCGAGAAGGTGTGGAGCCGCACCTTCGGCGGGCAGCTGGTGTCGCAGGCGATCGTCGCTGCCGGACGCACCGCCGGTGAGCGGCCGCTGCACGCGATCAACGCGCATTTCGTGCGCGGTGGCGACGTGAAGAAGCCGATCGAGTACCACGTGCAGCGGCATCGCGACGGCCGCGCGCTCGCGAACCGGACGGTCACCGCCAGCCAGGACGGCCAGGAGCTGTTCGTCATGCTGGCGGCGTTCCAGGACTGGGGCAAGGGCCTCGAGCACGCCCACGAGGGCCCGCAGGTGCCCGATCCGGAGACGCTGCCCCGGATCGAGGAGAGCTTCGCCGGCTTCGAGGACAAGCTGGAGATGTTCATCAACGCCCCGCACCCGGTCGACATGCGCTACACCAACGATCCGGCGTGGATCCTCAAGGGCACCGGCGAGAAGCTCAACCACAACCGCGTGTGGATGCGCACCGACGGCGCGCTGCCCGACGATCCGCTGCTGCACGTGGCCGCGCTGGGCTACTCCTCCGACACCACCGTGCTCGATTCGATCATCACCACGCACGGATTGTCGTGGGGTCTGGACCGGATCCTGGCGGCCACGGTGAACCATTCGATCTGGTTCCATCGCCCGTTCCGCTTCGACGACTGGACCCTCTACGCCACCGAATCACCGGTCGCGGCCGGCTCGCGTGGCCTGGCGACCGGCCGATTCTATTCGCGCAGTGGGGAATTGCTCGCGACCACGGTCCAGGAAGGCGTCATCCGGCACTTCCCGGCCCGCTGAGCGAGCACCTCAGCGGTGTTCGCGGTCGAGTTCGAGCTCGACATCGGTGCGCTGGTGGGCGCGCAGCACGAACGGGACGGCGTCGGTGGCCGCGCCGTACACCGCCAGCGCCAGGCCGTGCTCGAGGCCGGCGATATCGGTGTCGGTGAGGTCGGCCGGATCGCCGACCAGGCTGAGCGCGATCTCGGAGGTGGTCTCGGCGCCCGGTTCGGCGCCGGGATGCGCACCGCGCCAGTGTGATTCGAGTTCCTGATGGACGGGATCGGCCGCGTCGACGGGCAGGGTGAACCGCCAGGCGAACACATCGCGGTCCTGGAGGTGGTCGTCGAGGACCGTCCGGACACTGGCGACGATGCGGTCGAGAATTTCCGGTGTCACATACACATGGAGCGAAACATCCGAAATGCGTTTCGGCATGTCTGAAGTTCCTGTCGTGTGTCGAACCAGCAAGGGGAACAGCACGTCCGCGCCGAAGTGTAATCCCTCGGGCCCTCCGGCGAACAGCCTTGCGCTCAGCGCCTGCGCTGGGCGGCCAGAAATGCCGAGAGCGGACGCGCGGGCGCCGGTTCGATGACCAGCCCGGGGCGCTCGTCGTTGCCGGTGAGTGTGGTCTGCTCGTGCGGCGCGAGCGCCTCCAACAGGGGGAAAAGCAGGTCGGCGATCTTGTCGCCGACCTCGAGGAAGGCCTCGGGGGACAGGCCGATCGGGTCGGCGATGTTCTCCCGGCCGACGTAGGCCAGATCGTTGCGGGCGCGGTCCAGTGCGGCAATGGATTTCGCGCCCGTGACCTTGGCGATGCGGTGCGCCTCGGCGAGGGCGAAAGTGCGCGGCGCGACGCCGAAGGCGAGCTCGGCCACCTGATCGCGCAGCGATTCGGTCATCGCGAGCACCAGGTCGGCGCGGTCGACCATCTCTGGCTTGAGTTTGCGTGCCTTGAATCCGGTGGCGTCACCGCCGAGGCTGGCGATGGTCTCCGCGGCCAGCGGTTCCGGTGGGAAGCCGACCAGCGCGCGCGTCCCCGCGCTCTCCGCGGTCAGCCCGGGTAGGCCGTTGTCCGCCGCGAACGCCCGGGTGAGCCGTTCGGCGATCACCGACCGGCAGACGTTGGAGTTGCAGACGAACAACACGTGCATACCGATACCGTAATCGGGTCGATTGTCGTGTAGTGGGTCAGAATTACAACCATCACAGGCGCGGCGCTACTTATTCACCTCTCGGTTGAATCCTGTACATGAATGCGGTGCGAAATCCGTTGTGCGTGACCGTGATACCCGCGAGATATGAACCGGAAACCTGCGAGCGATATGTGTCGATCATCACTCTTTTGTGGTGTAATAATTCGATTCGGTAATAACCGGCGGCGCTGAGGGTGCGGCGCCGTGCGCCCGGCCGCGAGTGGGAACATCCGGCCACGCACGGGCGCCTCGGGGGCGGACGCGGCCCGCCGGCCGAGGTGCCACCGGCGCGTGCCGAGCTGGTGCGACGACGTGGCCGTTCACGCGGGTTCGACCGGCGGTTCGCTTCCCGGCGCGCCGAGGCGCTATAGTGACCGCGGTGCGCCGGGTTGGCGGAACTGGCAGACGCGACGGTCTCAAAAACCGTTGTCCGAAAGGACGTGTGGGTTCGAGTCCCACACTCGGCACCACGGCGGTAGCGCGGCATCGGCCGCGCTCCGCGGGGGAGTATCGGTCGCGGGGTGTGCGCGACGTCACCGCGCTCGCGTTCACCGGCGGTTTCGGACCGCTCACTGCATTCTGTGCGGAAGCGAAAGGTACTCTTTACATCACTCGGTCACCCACGACGGGTTCCCGGCCGGCTCGCCCGGTTGGTGCCGTCGTCTGTCGTGGTGTGATCGACAGGCATCGGAATCCAGAGGGGTCGAACCTATGAGCACGAATGCAGCGGGCGCCGGCGCTACGCGTGAGGCCGCGGCCAAGCGCGTCGTCGTCGCCGAGGACGAGGCCCTCATCCGGATGGACCTCGTGGAGATGCTCAAGGAAGAGGGCTACGAGGTTGTCGGTGAGGCGGGCGACGGTCAGCAGGCCGTCGAGCTGGCCGAGGAGATGCGCCCCGATCTGGTGATCATGGACGTGAAGATGCCGCGCCGCGACGGCATCGACGCCGCCGCCGAGATCGCGTCGAAACGTGTTGCGCCCGTGGTAATCCTGACCGCGTTCAGTCAGCGCGACCTGGTCGAGCGGGCCCGCGACGCCGGCGCGATGGCCTATCTGGTCAAGCCGTTCACCAAATCCGATCTGGTGCCCGCGATCGAACTCGCGGCGAGCCGTTTCCACGAAATCACCGCGCTGGAAACAGAAGTCGCGAATCTGTCGGACCGGTTGGAGACGCGCAAACTGGTCGAGCGGGCCAAGGGTGTGCTCATGCAGACCCAGGGCCTGTCGGAACCGCAGGCGTTCAAATGGATTCAGCGCACCGCGATGGATCGGCGCACGACCATGAAGGCGGTCGCCGAAGTCGTGCTGGAGAACCTCACCCCGCAGTGACGCCGGAACGCGCCGCTTCGGGTCTCGCGTCGAAAGCCGAAAAACTTTACGTAAGCGAAACAATAATGTGAACTACGACTGGACTCGAAGCGTCCGACATGATGCGAATGTGATGCGGATCTAACAAACCGGCGATATGTTCTGTCCGGGCTGAACGTGGTCGGCCCCCTCGGTGACCCCGGGGAGCACAGGACATAGAGGTGAGACGTGCTCAGTTCGACATGGCGCAGTCGTTCGACGCGAGGAGTTCTGGTAATCGGAGCTGCCGCGTCGTTGGTGTTGTCCGGATGCAGCGACAAGTCGTCCGACGGCGGCGGTGGCGGCAACACCGATCTCTCGATCCAGCCGGTAGTTCAGCTCGACACCCAGGGTAAGGCCGTCGCGCAGACCGACGCGGGCGCGGCCGCCGATCCCGCGGGTGACGGCAAGGCCAAGTGCGCGCCCCAGACCATCGCGATGGCGGGCCCGCTGACCGGCGGTAACGCCGCGCTCGGCATCAACATCATCAACGGCGTCAAGCTGGCGCTCGACCAGCACAACAAGGCCAACCCGGATTGTCAGGTGTCGGTCAAGCAGTTCGACACCGAGGGCAAGCCGCAGATCGCCAGCCAGGTGATCCCGACGATCGTCAGCGATCCCAGCATCGTCGCGCTGGTCGGCCCCACCTTCTCGGGTGAGACCAAGGCGACCGGCCAGATCCTCAGCGAGGCGGGCATGCCCACGCTGACCGCATCGGCCACCAACCCGACGCTGACCCAGAACGGCTGGAAGACCTTCTTCCGCGGCCTGGGCAACGACGACTCGCAGGGCCCGGCCGTCGCCAACTACCTGACCGGCGAGAAGGGCTACAAGAAGATCTGCGTCGTGCAGGACAACACCGACTACGGCGCCGGTCTGGCCAAGGCGTTCAACACCGCCGCAGGCCCGGCCGCCGACGCGTCCTGCGCGGTCAGCGTCAAGGAAGGTGACAAAGACTTCTCGGCCGCGGTGTCGAAGCTGTCCGCGGCCAAGCCCGACGCCATCTTCTACGCCGGTTACTACGCGGAGGCGGCACCGTTCGTGCAGCAGCTGCGGTCCGGCGGCGTGACCGCGACCTTCGTCTCCGCCGACGGCAGCAACGACCCCGAGTTCGTGCGCCAGGCCGGTAGCTCCTCGGAGAGCGCGCTGCTGTCGTGCCCGTGCAGCCCGGCGCCGGAGAAGTTCGCGACCGAGTACAAGGCGCTCAACGGCCAGGCGCCCGGCGTCTACTCCGTCGAAGGCTACGACCTGACCACGATCCTGCTCAAGGGCATCGACTCGGGCAAGGTCACCCGCGCCGAGCTCGTCGACTACGTCCGTAACTACAACGGCACCGGTGTCGCCCGCCAGTACCAGTGGAGCGGGACCGGCGAGCTGGCCAACATCCAGATCTGGATGTACGAGGTCAAGTAGTCCCCACGAGAGTGTGTAGCGGTGCGCGTGGCCATGCCACGCGC
>NZ_JBSGVQ010000040.1:0-77215 GCF_053608525.1 Nocardia sp. NPDC055029 | reverse complement strand
ATGGGGTGCGGCGCCGCCTTCGTCCGTCTTCGGGTCCGGCCGCCCGTCGGACCTGTGTTCAGGGTGGTTCCCCCACCTTCCTCACCGTTCCCCACCCCGCCCCCGCGCGGGCGTCCGGCGCGCGCCGATGCCGGTCGCACCTGCGATGTTTGCTGAACGTTGTCGGAACCGCAGGTTGCCGACCCGCGCGGGTTGCCCGAACACGCGATAACCCCGAATCTCGGTGATAGCTGACATGACCTGCGGAATTGCGTTGGCGGGGAGCAGGATCACCCGGGGTTTCGATTGAAAGTGGGGGAAAGTGGGGTAATGTGGGTCGCGCACTACAGGAGAGGCCGTACGGCGAGGTGATCCAGTAGGGAGGTGGCCGAGATGTTTCTCGGTACCTACACCCCCCGATTGGACGACAAAGGGCGACTGACGTTGCCTGCGAAGTTCCGAGACGATCTGGCGGGAGGGTTGATGGTCACGAAAGGTCAAGACCACAGCCTGGCCGTGTATCCGAAAGACGAGTTCACCGCGCTCGCGCGGCGGGCCGCGGCAGCGTCTCGAAGCAACCCGCAGGCAAGGGCTTTCGTCCGAGCGCTGGCGGCGGGCACCGACGAGCAACGTCCGGATGCACAGGGCCGGATCACGCTGTCGCCGGACCATCGACGCTATGCGAATCTCACGCGCGATTGCGTGGTGATCGGTTCCGTCGACTTCCTCGAGATATGGGACAAGCAGGCGTGGGAGTCCTACCTCGCCGAGCACGAGGAGGACTACGCGCAAGCCAGAGACGAGTCGCTGGGCGGGATCTTCTAGCCCGGAGCACGCGAGTGCTGCGAGGCCTCTGCCCGGGCGTGGACCCTGACGTACTTCCCCGACGCCAGGTGCCGCGCCTCGGTCAGAGACCTCGACGCATTCGCCGGTTCCATCGCAAGGGCGGTGGAGCAGCTTCATTCAGACCGCAATCTCATTCGAAAAGCACTGTGTGGCAAGGCGACCCGTCTGCGACGCGAGGCAGTATCCCGGGAGGTCGAGGTGAACCATGACACCGAGAACCCCCGTCATGTGCCGGTCCTGCTCCAACGCGCCGACGAACTGCTCGGCCCCGCGCTGAGCGAACCGGGCGCGGTCTACATCGACGCGACCCTCGGCCTGGGCGGGCACGCCGAACATTTCTTGCGCACCTATCCGAACGCGCACCTGGTCGGGCTCGACCGTGACACCACCGCGCTGAAACTGGCAGGCGAGCGGCTCGCGCCCTACGCCGACCGGATCACCCTCGTGCACACCCGCTACGACGGGATCGCCGACGCGCTGAGCGAGGCCGGGCTGCCCGAGATCGGTTCCGTGTCAGCGATTCTGATGGACCTCGGGGTGTCGTCGATGCAGCTCGACGAGGCCGATCGCGGTTTCGCCTACTCCGTCGACGCCCCGCTGGACATGCGGATGGACCCGACCACCGGCCCGACCGCCGCCGACGTGCTCAACACCTACAGCCACGGCGACCTGGCCAGGGTGCTGAAAACCTATGGCGACGAACGGTTCGCGGGCAAGATCGCCTCCGAGGTGCTGCGCAGGCGCGCGGTCAAGCCGTTCACCACCAGCGCCGAGCTGGTCGAGCTGCTCTACGACACCATCCCGGCGGCGGCGCGGCGCACCGGTGGTCATCCGGCCAAGCGCACGTTCCAGGCCCTGCGGGTGGAGGTCAACGGCGAGCTCGACTCGCTGCGCGCCGCGCTGCCCGCGGCCCTGGATTCGCTGCGCGTCGGCGGGCGGATCTGCGTCATGTCGTACCAGTCGCTGGAGGACAGGCTGGTCAAGCAGGAGTTCGCGCCACGCATCGTGTCCAGATCACCGATGGACCTGCCGGTCGAACTGCCCGGCATGGGACCGGAATTCCGGATGCTGACCCGGGGTGCGGAGAAAGCGACCGAGTCCGAGATCGAGGTCAACCCGCGATCAGCGCCGGTGCGGATGCGCGCGGCGGAACGGATCGCGGAGAGGTCAGGGAGGACACAGGAGGGGACACGATGAGCGTGCGGACGAGCACCGTCGCAGTGCCGGGGCGTACGGCCCGTCGCGTCGAGGCGGCCGATCGGGTGAAGTCCGGTGCCGCACAGCGGGCCTACGCGCGCAAGCGCACCAGGGAGCAACTGCTCGACGGCATCGAGCTGCCCGAACAGGCATCCACGATGGCCGGGCGGATCCCGTTCGTCACCGCCATCATCGGACTGCTCGGCTGCGGCCTCGCCCTCACCCTGCTGCTGACCACCCGCGCCGCCGAGGACAGCTACCAGCTCGGCGACGCCAGGGCGGTCAACCGCAAACTCGCCGACGAGCGGGCCGCGCTGCAGCGCGAGGTCGCCGCCGCCGACTCCGCCCCCGAATTGGCGGCGCGCGCCAGAGAGCTGGGCATGATCCCCGCCAAGGACCCGGCCCGCCTGGTACTCGGTCCCGGTGGGGAGGTCACCGTCATCGGCACGCCGACGCCCGCGCAGGGCGCGCCGGCACCGCCGCTGAACAGCCCGCCGACCACGACACCCAGCGGTCCGCCCCCTGGACACGTGCAGGCACAGGGTGAGCGGGTGGTTCCGGTGCAGCCGGGCGCCACGCTCCCGAGTCCGGCAGGGCCGGGGAATGCCCTCGCCGCGCCCGCCGGCCAAGGTGGTGCCCCCGCATCGGGTCCCGCCGCAGGCGCTCCGGCTCAGGCGCCCGCAGTCTCGCCCCAGCCCGCGGCGGCACCGGCGCCCGCGCCGCTCGCCCCGGCTCCGGTCGAAGCGGTAGCGCCCGATCAGGCCGCGGACGGTCAAGCTCCCGCGCCGCTCGCTCCCGCGGACGGCCAAGCTCCGGCGCCGATGGCACCCGCGGCCGGTCGAGCGCCGGTGGACGGCCAGGCGCCCGCGCAGGCCGCCCCCGCGCCGGTGACCGTGCCCGACCGGGTCGACGTCACCGCCCCCGCCGAGCAGAGCGCGCAGGCCGACACGCCGCCGCCCGCACCAGGAGTCGCGGCCGGGCTACCGAGTCCCGCGGCCCGGCCACCGAGTGAGGCGCCGCAGATCGTCGCCCCGGAGGGCGGTCGATGAGGCAGAGCGGGCCCGCGTCGCCACGGCGACGCGGGCCGGTCTCGTCGAGGGCCCGCCGATCGGGCTCGCTCTCGCCGGACCGGCCGATCCGGTTGCGCCTCGGCGTCGGCCGGGTCACCCTGCTGGCCACGCTGGCGGTGGTGGCGTTGCAGCTGCTCTACATCCAGAGCATCGCCGCGCCCGCGCTCTCGGCGCAGGCGGCGTCGCAGCGCACCACCAAGGAGACCGAGGCCGCCGTGCGCGGCCCGATCACCGACCGCAACGGCAACCGGCTCGCCTTCACCATCACCGCGAAAGCGCTGACCTTCCAGCCGGTCCGGGTGCGTCAGCAACTGGCCGACGCCAAGAAGACCAAGTCGAGCGCGCCCGATCCGGAGCAGCGGCTGAAGGACATCGCGAAATTCGTCCACGACAAGCTCGGTGCGGCAGCGCCCAAGGAAGAAGAGCTGCTGGACAAACTGCGCAGCGACAAGACGTTCACCTACCTCGCGCGCAATGTCGATCCACGGGTGGCCTCGGAGATCATCGCCAAGTACCCCGAGGTCGGCCAGGAACGCCAGGACCTGCGCGAATACCCAGGTGGGGCGCTGGCGGCCAATGTGGTCGGCGCGACCGGCTGGGACGGGCACGGTCAGATCGGCCTGGAGTCCGCGCTGGACTCGGTGCTCGCGGGCACCGACGGTTCGCGCACCTACGACCGCGGCTCCGACGGCGCGGTGATCCCGGGCAGCTACCGCGACCAGCAGCCCGCGGTCAACGGCTACGGTGTGGAACTGACGCTCGACGAGGACATGCAGTATTTCGTCCAGCAGCAGGTACAGCAGGCCAAACAGCTGTCCGGCGCGTCCTCGGCCTCGGCGGTGGTGCTCGACGCCAAGACCGGTCAGGTGCTGGCCATGGCCAACGACAACACCTTCAATCCCGCACTGGGACCACAGCATTGGGCCTCGGCCGACATGAGCAACCCGTCGGTCGCCGAACCGTTCGAGCCCGGCTCGGTGAACAAGATCGTCACCGCCGCGGCCGCCATCGAATACGGCCTGACCACCCCCGACGAGGTACTGCAGGTGCCCGGCTCGATCCGGATGTCGGGCGTCACCGTCAACGACGCGTGGCAGCACAGCACCGCGCCGTACACGACCACCGGCATCTTCGGGAAGTCCTCCAACGTGGGCACTCTCATGCTCGCGCAGCGGGTGGGCGAGGACCGCTTCGCCGACATGGTCGACCGCTTCGGCCTCGGCAAGCGCACCGGGATCGGCCTGCCGGGTGAGAGCCCTGGCCAGGTGCCCGCGCGTGACCAGTGGTCCGGCGGTACCTTCGCGAACTTGCCCATCGGCCAGGGTCTTTCGATGACGACGCTGCAGATGACCGGCATGTACCAGGCCATCGCCAACGACGGTCTGCGCATACCGCCGCGCATCGTCAAGGCCAGGATCGCCCCCGACGGCACCCGCACCGAGGAACTGCAGCCCGACGGCGTGCGCGTGGTGAGCCCGCAGACCGCGAGCACGCTGCGCACCATCTTCCAGGCGACGGTGCAGAAGGACCCGATGGGCTACCAGATGGGCACGGGCGTGCAGGCCGCGATCGAGGGCTACCAGGTGGCGGGCAAGACCGGCACCGCGCAGAAGGTGGACCCTGGCTGCCGGTGCTACTCGACCTCGTCGTTCTACATCACCTTCGCCGGGATGGCGCCCGCCGACAACCCCCGCTACGTGATCGGCATGATGCTCGACGCGCCGGTCCGCAGCTCCGACGGCACCGGCGGCGGGTCGGCCGCGCCGCTGTTCCACACCATCGCCTCCTGGGCGTTGCAGCGCGACCGGGTGCCACCCTCGCCGGAGCCCAAGCGGCTGGTGCTGGAGGCCGGGCTCTAACTCTTCGCCTTGGCACAACCCGCGTTGTCCGTCCGACACCGCGCGTCGGTAACCTGACTGCTCGTCTCGCCCACGCGCTCGATCACTCTCAGAGAGGAGCCTTGTGCCCGCGCAGTCCAGCCCGCACGCGCTCCGGCCGAACACGCCGCCGTCGACGTCGCTGCAGGCCCTGCTGGACCTCACCGGCGCCACGGTGGCGACTCCGGTGACCACCGAAACGATCGTCACCGGCATCGAGCAACGGTCCAGCGCCGTGCGCTCCGGTGACCTGTTCGCCGCCCTGCCCGGCGCCAATTCCCACGGAGCGCGGTTCGCCGCCGACGCGATCGATCGCGGCGCGGTGGCGGTGTACACCGATGCCGCGGGTGCCGCCCTGATCGGCGACGTCGCCGTGCCCGTCCTCGTGCGCGAGCAGCCGCGCGCCGTCCTCGGTGAACTCTCCGCCGAGGTCTACGGCCACCCGAGCGACCGGCTGCGCATCGTCGGCATCACCGGCACCTCCGGCAAGACCACCACCTCGTACCTGGTGGAAGCGGGCCTCGCCGCGGCGGGCCTGTCCACCGGCCTGATCGGCACCATCGAAACCCGCATCGGCGGCAGGCGGGTGCCCAGCGCGCTCACCACGCCCGAAGCCCCGCAGCTGCACGCGATGTTCGCCGCGATGGTCGAGCAGGGCGTGCAGGCGGTCGTGATGGAGGTCTCCAGCCACGCGCTGGCGCTCGGCCGGGTCGACGGCGTGCGGTTCGCGGTCGGCGCATTCACCAATCTGTCGCAGGACCACCTCGACTTCCACGCCGACTTCGAGGACTACTTCGCCGCGAAACGCAAACTCTTCGAAGCGGATTCGCCGATCGCCGCGCGCACCGCGGTGATCTGTGTCGACGACGAGTGGGGCACGCGCCTCGCCGGTGAGCTGACCGCGCCGATCACGGTGTCGACCGTCGGCCAGGCCACCTGGCAGGTCGCCGGTGACGTGCAGGCCACCGGTGGTGCGCAGGAGTTCACCGCGGCCGGACCCGACGGCGAGCTCACCGTGCGGCTGCGGCTGCCCGGCCGCTACAACGTCGCCAACGCGCTGCTCGCCGTCGCGACCTGCGCGGCCGCCGGTGTCGATCCGGCAGTGGCCGCGCCCGCGCTGGCCACCGTCGACGTGCCGGGCCGGATGCAGCGGGTCGAGCGCGGCCAGGACTTCCTCGCCGTCGTCGACTACGCGCACAAGCCCGCCGCTGTCGAATCGGTCGTCGCCACCCTGCGCGGTCACCTCACCGAGGCCGGGCACGGCAGGCTGGCCGTCGTCGTCGGCGCCGGTGGCGACCGCGACGCGGCCAAGCGCCCGCTGATGGGCGCGGCGGCGGCACGCGGTGCCGACCTGCTGATCGTCACCGACGACAATCCCCGCACCGAGGACCCGGCGGCCATCAGGGCCGCCGTGGTGGCCGGTGCGCACGAACTCCCGGCCACCGACCGCGGCGAGATCCGCGAGATCGGTGACCGCGCGGCGGCCATCGCCGCTGCCATCGCCTGGGCGCGTTCCGGCGACGTGGTGCTCATCGCGGGCAAGGGCCACGAGGCGGGTCAGGAGATCCAGGGCGTCAAGCATCCCTTCGACGACCGCGAGGTGGTCGCGGCGGCGCTGGAAACCCTGCAGACACGACACAGTCCGCAGACGGACTCGGAGGACTTGACGGTTTCATGATCGAGATGACACTGCGGGAGATCGCGGACGTCGTCGGCGGCGAGCTGCACGACGTACCCGACCCTCAGGCACTGGTGACCGGTTCGGTCGAATTCGATTCGCGCCGAATCGGTTCCGGCGATCTGTTCCTCGCGCTGCCGGGCGCCAACTCCGACGGACACGACTACGCCGCCGCCGCGGTCGCCGCGGGCGCGGTCGCCGTGCTGGCGGCGCGGCCGGTCGGCGTGCCCGCGATCGTCGTCGCGCCCGACCGCGGCTCGGTGCCGGCGACCTCGGTCGCGCTGAGCAACGACGACGACGGCTCCGGCGCCGCCGTGCTGGCTGCGCTGGCCGAGCTGGCCAGGGCGAGCACCCAGCGGCTCGCTGAACGCACCGGACTCACCGTCGTCGGCGTCACCGGGTCCTCCGGCAAGACCTCGACCAAGGACCTGCTGGCCGCCGTGCTGGCGCCACTGGGTCCGGTCGTCGCGCCGCCGGGCTCGTTCAACAACGAACTCGGTCACCCGTGGACCGCGTTGCGCGCCGGCCTGGACACCAAGTTCCTCGCGCTCGAGCTCTCGGCCCGCGGCCCCGGCCACATCGCCGCGCTCGCCCGCATCGCGCCGCCGCGCATCGGCGTCGTGCTCAATGTCGGCACCGCGCACCTGGGTGAGTTCGGCAGTCGCGAGGCGATCGCCAAGACCAAGGGCGAACTGGTCGAAGCGCTGCCCGCCGACGGGCTCGCCGTGCTCAACGCCGACGACCCGAATGTCGCCGCCATGGCGTCGCGGACCGAGGCCCGCGTGGTGAAGGTCGGCCTGTCCGGTGACGCCGACGTGCGCGCCACCGACGTGGTCACCGACGAGCAGGCTCGTGCCCGGTTCACCCTGCACGCGGGCGGGCAGTCCGTGCCGGTGCAGCTGGCCGTGCACGGCGAGCACCACGTCGGCAACGCGCTGGCCGCGGCCGCCGTCGCGCTGGAATGCGGCGCCGACCTGGCGACGATCGCGCAGGCGCTGGCGGGCGCAGGCGCCGCCTCGGCGCGCCGGATGGACGTGCGCACCACGGCCGACGGGGTCACCGTCATCAACGACTCCTACAACGCCAATCCCGATTCGGTGCGGGCCGCGCTCAAAGCGCTGGTCACCCTGGCCAAGGCGGGCGACGAGCCACGCCGCAGCTGGGCCGTGCTCGGCGAGATGGGCGAACTCGGGGACGACTCGGTGATCGAACACGACGCGATCGGACGCCTGGCGGTACGCCTGGATGTCGACCGGTTGATCGTGGTCGGCACCGGACGGCCATCCCGGGGGATGCACCAGGGTGCGGTGATGGAAGGCTCATGGGGCGAGGAGTCGGTCCTCGTACCCGATATCGACGCGGCGATCGCGCTGCTCGACGACGAGATCGCCACCGGCGATGTGGTACTGGTCAAGGCGTCGAAGGCGGTCGGCCTGTGGGCCGTCGCCGAGCACCTGACCAGGGCAGGGGAAGGTAACACGGCTCGATGAGGCAGATTTTGTTCGCGGCGGGGATCGCACTGGCGGTGTCGATCCTGTTGACGCCGTTGCTGATCCGGGTCTTCGCCAGACAGGGCTTCGGCCAGGAGATCCGGGTCGACGGCCCGGCCAGCCACCAGGCCAAGCGCGGCACCCCGACCATGGGTGGCGTCGCCATCCTGATCGGCATGTGGGCCGGTTACCTCGGCTCGCATCTGATCGGCATCGGCTACGACGCCGAGGGCCCGACGGCCTCGGGCATGCTCGTGCTCGGGCTCACCACCGCGCTGGGCGTCGTCGGTTTCCTCGACGACTTCATCAAGCTGCGCAAACAGCGCAACCTCGGGTTGTCGGCGGCGGGCAAGTACATCGGCCAGATCGGTGCCGCCGTCATCTTCGCCGTGCTGGTGCTCCAGTTCCGCGGCGAGAGCGGGCTCACCCCGGGCAGCAAGCACATCTCCTATGTGCGGGACATCTCGACGGTGTCGCTGGGCGCGATCGTGTTCGTCATCCTGGTCTGCCTGCTCGTGGTGGCCTGGTCCAACGCGGTCAACCTGACCGACGGTCTGGACGGCCTGGCCGCCGGTTCGATGAGCCTGGTGCTGGGCGCCTACGTGATCATCACGTTCTGGCAGTACCGCAACGCGTGCTCCACCGCGCCCGAAGCCGGTTGCTACAACGTGCGCGACCCGCTGGACCTGGCGCTGGTATGCGCCGCCGCGGCCGCCGCGTGCATCGGCTTCCTGTGGTGGAACGCCGCGCCGGCCAAGATCTTCATGGGTGACACCGGGTCGCTGGCGCTGGGCGGCATGCTCGCCGGGCTGTCCATCACCACCCGCACCGAGCTGCTGATGGTCGTCATCGGCGCGCTGTTCGTCGCCGAGGCGGCGTCGGTGGTGCTGCAGGTGGCGGTGTACCGCACCACCCGCAACCGGTTGTTCAAGATGGCGCCGTTCCATCACCACTTCGAATTGAGCAAGTGGGCCGAAACAACGGTGATCATCAGATTCTGGATCCTGGCCGGCATCGCCGCCGCCGTGGGTCTCGGGCTGTTCTACAGCGAATATCTCTCGCAGGTCGGGTGAGGACGAACATGGTCGAACACTCTCCCCGTGCCCTCCGCTCGCCGGGCCCCATGCTCGAATTCCTGCGTGGCCGTGACGTTCTCGTCGCAGGCTGGGGCGTCTCCGGGCGCTCGCTGATCGAACCGCTGCGCGATATCGGCGCGCACCCGGTGGTCACCGACTCCGGCGCCAAGGCACTGGCCGAGGCCGCCGAACTGGGTCTGGAGGTCGCCACCAGCGTCGAGCTGGAACGTGCCGACCTGAGCCGGTTCGCGCTGGTCATCACCAGCCCGGGCTGGCGGCCGGACTCGCCGGTGCTGGTCTCCGCCGTCACCGAGGGCATCCCGGTCTGGGGTGACGTCGAGTTCGCCTGGTGGGTCGATCAGGCCAGGATCTACGGTCCGGTCCGCAAGTGGCTGGTGATCACCGGCACCAACGGCAAGACCACCACCACCCAGATGACGCACTCGATCCTGCGCGCCGCGGGCATCGCCAGCGTGGCCTGCGGCAATATCGGCCTGCCCATCCTGGACGCGCTGCGCCGCAACCCGGGTCCGCAGGTGCTCGCCGTCGAGCTGTCCTCGTTCCAGCTGCACTGGGCGCCGTCGGTGCGCCCGGAGGCGGGCGTGGTGCTCAATGTCGCCGAGGACCACCTCGACTGGCACGGCGGCCTCGACGCCTACGCCGCGGCCAAGGCCCGTGCGCTGACCGGCCGGGTCGGTGTCGTCGGCCTCGACGATCCGGTCGCGGGCTCGCTGGCCCGCAAGGCCAAGGCGCGGCGCACGGTCGGCTTCCGGATCGGCGTGCCCGCCGACGGCGAGCTGGGCGTGGTCGACGGCAAGCTGCTTGATCGCGCGTTCACCAAGGCCGCGATTCTCGCCGAGACCTCCGACATCAGCCCGCAGGGCCCGGCAGGCATCGCCGATGCCCTCGCCGCCTCCGCGCTGACCAGGGCGATCGACGTGGCGCCGCAGTTCGTCAAGGAAGGCCTCGCCGAGCACAAGGTGGGCCCGCACCGCACCGCGTTCGTGCGCGAACTGGGCGGTGTCGAGTTCATCGACGACTCCAAGGCCACCAACCCGCACGCCGCGCGCGCCGCGATCATGGCGTACCCGCACGTGGTGTGGGTGGCGGGCGGTCTGCTCAAGGGCGCGAGCGTCGACGACCTCATCGAGGAAGTGGGCGACCGGCTGGTCGGCGCGGTCCTGTTCGGGGCCGACGCGCCGGTGATCGCCGCCGCATTGGCGCGACACGCACCCGAAGTCCCTGTCATCGAGCTGGATGCGGGAGACGATGCAGACATGGAGTCGTCGAGATCCCAGCGTGCCGAGGCGGTCATGGGCCGCGCGGTCCGCGCGGCGGCGGGCCTGGCCCGCGCCGGAGACACCGTGTTGCTCGCTCCCGCTGGTGCCTCCCTGGACATGTACGACGACTACACCCACCGCGGACGCTGCTTCGTGGACGCGGTCACGGCACTGGAAGACGGTGACATCGGGCGGGCGCTATGACACAGACGCGCCCGGCTGACCCGTCAGCGCCCGGAGGAGGCAGCTTGCGTAACCACGTAGGGCGCCGGGGCAGACGGAGTTCGACACAGCCGGGATGGGCGGGGGAGCGCTTCGGCGCCTGGTTGGCCCGTCCGCTCGCGTCCTTTCATCTGATCGTCACCATCGCGACCCTGCTCACTGTGCTCGGCCTGGTCATGGTGCTGTCGGCGTCGAGTGTCGAGGCCTACGCAGGCGGTGGGTCGGCCTACTCGCTGTTCATCCAGCAGGCCATGTTCGCCGCCCTGGGCGCTGTCGCGTTCTACATCGCGCTGCGGCTGCCGCTGCGGTTGCTGCGGCAGTGGTCGTTCCCGATCTTCAGCATCTCGGTGCTGGCGCTGGTGCTGGTGCTGATCCCCGGCATCGGCGCCGTCCACGGTGGCGCCCGGCGCTGGTTCGACATCGGCCCGCTGTCCATCCAGCCGTCCGAGGTCGTCAAGGTGACGCTGGTGGTGTGGGGTGCGCATCTGCTGGCCTCGCGGCGCGGCGCCCACCTCAAGGACATCCTGGTGCCGCTGGTGCCCGCCGGGCTGCTGGTGTGCCTGCTGGTGGTGCTCGAACCGAACCTGTCGACCACGATCGCGCTGGGCGTCGTGCTGATGGCGCTGCTGTGGTTCGGCGGGCTGCCGGTGCGGTTGTTCGTCGGGATCATGGTCAGCGGGGTGGTCGTCGCGTCGGTGCTGGCGCTGTCGGCCGGCTATCGCTCCGACCGGGTGCGCGCGTTCTTCAACCCCGGCGACGACCCGCAGGGCGTCAATTATCAGGCGCGCCAAGCCAAGTACTCCCTCGCCGACGGCGGCATCCTCGGCCGCGGGCTCGGGCAGAGCCGCGCCAAGTGGAGCTACCTGCCCAACTCGCACAACGACTTCATCTTCGCCATCATCGGCGAGGAACTCGGCTTCCTGGGATGTATGGCGGTGCTGGCGCTGCTGGCGATGTTCGTCTACGCCGGGATCCGGATCGCGCTGCGCTCCGTCGACCCGTTCCTGCGCCTGCTCACCGCCACCGCCACCACCTGGATCACCGCGCAGGCGCTGATCAACATCGGCTATGTCGTCGGGTTGCTCCCGGTGACCGGACTGCAGCTGCCGCTGGTGTCGGCGGGTGGTTCGTCGCTGGCGATCACGCTGTTCATGTTCGGCATCATCGCCAGCGCCGCCCGGCACGAACCGGAAGCGGTGTCGGCGTTGCAGGCAGGCCAGGACGGCAGGCTCAGCCGGCTGCTGCGCCTGCCGATCCCCGAGGTGTATACCCCGGCCAGGGCCGATACGCCGCGCAAGTCCGCCGCGCGCGGCAAAGCCGAACGCCCACGCCAGGCGCCCCGCCGTCAGCCGCCCGCCGAGCGCAGGCGACGCACGCCGCAGAGCCGCGGCACCAATTCGCTACGGTCGACCAGAGCATGGGAACCGACCTATCCGATGCCACACGCGAAAGAACGAGGTAGATCCAGGTGAGTCACCCGCGCACCGGGTTGTCGGTGATCGTCGCAGGCGGCGGCACGGCCGGCCATATCGAACCCGCGTTGGCCGTCGCCGACGCGCTGCGCAAGCTCGACGATTCGATCCGGGTGACCGCCCTGGGGACCGAGCGCGGTCTCGAGACCAAGCTCGTCCCCGAACGCGGGTACCCGCTCGAGCTGATCCCGCCGGTGCCGTTGCCGCGCAAGCCGTCGGCCGACCTGCTGCGCCTGCCCGGCCGGGTGCGCGCCTCGGTGAAGCGGACCAGGGCCGTCATCGACGAGGTGCAGGCCGACGTGATCATCGGCTTCGGCGGGTACGTCGCCCTGCCCGCCTACCTCGCCGCGCGCGGCGGACTGTTCGGCCGCAAGCGCGCCGTTCCGGTCGTGGTGCACGAGGCCAACGCCAAGGCGGGTATCGCGAACAAGGTCGGCGCCAGGCTGGCCGCGAAGGTGCTTGCCGCCGTTCCCGATTCCGGACTGGCGAACGCGCAGGTCGTCGGGATCCCGGTCCGCGACTCCATCACCGGACTGGACCGTCCGGCACTGCGCGCGCAGGCCCGCGCCCACTTCGGCCTGCCCGCCGAGGGCCCGGTCCTGTTGGTGTTCGGCGGTTCACAGGGCGCGCGCAGTCTCAACGAGGCCGTCTCCGGCGCCGCGCCGCAGCTGGCCGCCGCCGGGATCTCGGTGCTGCACGCGCACGGACCCAAGAACAGTGTCGAGGTGAGCACCGCCGACGCGGACGCGCCCTACGTCGCGGTGCCGTACCTGTCCCGGATGGACCTGGCCTACGCGGCCGCCGACGCGGTGGTGTGCCGCTCCGGCGCGATGACCGTGGCCGAGGTGTCGGCGGTCGGGCTGCCCGCGTTCTACGTGCCGCTGCCGCACGGCAACGGCGAGCAGGAGTTCAATGCCAGGCCCGTGGTCGCCCAGGGAGGTGGCAGAATTGTCGCCGACGCCGACCTGACCCCGAAATACGTGATCGATGAGGTGATTCCGCTGCTGCTCGACCCTGCTCGACTCGCCGAGATGAGCCGCGCCGCGGCAGGCGCAGGCCATCGCGACGCTGCCGACACGGTGGCCAGGATCGTCACCGAGGTTGCCCGATGAGCGGGATCAGTGAGGACGCCGGCACCGGGCTGCCGCCCGAGCTCGAACGGGTGCACATGGTCGGCATCGGCGGCGCGGGCATGTCCGGCATCGCCCGGATTCTGCTGTCGCGCGGTGGCGCGGTGTCCGGGTCGGATGCCCGCGAGAGCCGCGGCGTGCTGTCGCTGCGGGCGCGCGGCGCGCAGGTCCGCATCGGCCACGACGCCGACGCGCTCGACCTGCTGCCCGGCGGCCCGACGGTCGTCGTCACCACCTACGCCGCCATCCCGAAGACCAATCCCGAACTGGTCGAGGCGAACCGGCGCCACATCCCGGTGCTGCTGCGCCCGACCGTGCTCGCCGCGCTGATGCGCGGGCACAAGACGCTGCTGGTCTCGGGCACCCACGGCAAGACTTCGACCACCTCGATGCTGATCGTGTCGCTGCAGCACTGCGGCGCCGATCCGTCGTTCGCGGTCGGCGGTGAGCTCAACGAGGCTGGCACCAACGCCCACCACGGCAGCGGCGACATCTTCGTCGCCGAGGCCGACGAGTCCGACGGCTCACTGCTGCAATACGACCCGGACGTCGCCGTGGTCACCAATATCGAGTCCGATCACCTCGACTTCTTCGGCACCGACGAGGCCTACATCCAGGTGTTCGACGACTTCGCCGACCGGCTCGCCTCCGGCGGCCTGCTGGTGGTGTGCCTGGACGATCCCGGCTCGCTGGCACTGGCCCATCGCGTCGCGCCCCGGCTGGCCGAGCGCGGCGTCGAGGTCCTCGGCTACGGCTCCGGCGACCTGACCGACGCCCCGGTGACGGTCGGCGCGCGGCTGATCGACTGGCAGCCGCGCGATGTCGGCGGCATCGTCGAGTTCCAGCTGGCGGGGGAGACCACCCCGCGCACGGTGCGGCTGTCGGTGCCGGGCAGGCACATGGCGCTCAACGCGCTGGCCGCCCTGCTGGCCGCCAGGGCCACCGGCGCCGATGTCGACGAGATCGTCCAGGGACTGGAAGGTTTCGGTGGCGTGCACCGCCGGTTCCAGTTCACCGGCCGCGAGAACGGCGTGCGTGTCTTCGACGACTACGCCCACCACCCCACCGAGGTGCGCGCCGTGCTCGAGGCCGCGGCCCAGCTCGTCGCCCAGGAGGCGCGCGACGGCGCCCGCACCCGTCGCGGCCAGGTGATCGTGGTGTTCCAGCCGCATCTGTACAGCCGCACCGCCACCTTCGCCACCGAGTTCGGCACCGCGCTGAGCCTGGCCGACGAGGTGGTCGTGCTCGATGTCTACGGCGCGCGCGAGGAGCCGCTGCCCGGCGTCAACGGCGCGCTGGTGGCCCAGGCGGTGACCAGTCCCGTGCACTACCAACCGGATATGTCGAAGGTGGGCAGGCAGGTCGCCGCGCTGGCTCAGCCCGGCGACGTGGTGATCACCATGGGCGCGGGCGATGTGACCATGCTCGGCAGCCAGATCCTCGACGGCCTGCGGGCGCGGCCCCAACAGGCCGGCCGGTGAGATTGCCGATGCCCGCCGCGCGCGGGTGGCACGGCTACCGGATCTGGACGGTGGTCGGTCTTCTCGTGGTGACGGGGCTCGTCGTCCTGGCCTGGTTCACGCCCGTGCTGTCGGTGCGCACCGTGCGTGTCGACGGTTTGGCGGCGGTATCGCAGGCGGAGGTTCGCGGGCGGCTCGAAATCCCGGACGGCCGTTCGATGTTGCGCATCGATACCACCGCGATCGCCCAGCGGGTCGCCGCTATCCCGAAGGTGCGGTCGGTCCGGGTGCAGCGCAAATTCCCGTCCACCGTGCTGGTGACAGTGGTGGAACGAACACCGGTGCTGTACATCGAATCACCGGACGGCGCGCACCTGATCGACGCCGAGAGTGTCGAATTCGCGATCGAGGCCGCGTCACCGATCGGGGTGCCGAAGTTGATCACCGAGGGCTCCTTCACGGGGCCCGCGGCGGCCAAGGCTGCTGTCGATGTGCTGGTCACGCTGCCGCCCGCGCTGTCGGCGCAGGTGGGTGAGGTTGTCGCACGGTCGATTTCGGACGTCTCACTGAACCTTCGTGACGGTAGGAAGGTAGTGTGGGGCGGCACGGGCGACGGCGAGCGCAAAGCTGCCGTCGTGTTGCCGCTGCTGACCCGTGAGGGGACCGTGTTCGACGTGTCGAGTCCGAATCTGGTCACGGTAAAGTGAGCGACATTCTTTGTGGCACAAGATTCTGGCTCTCGTCTCGGCGCGCCTGCGCCGGGATCGCAGTGGCTGCGAATAGCGTTCCGCAGCAGTCGGATACTTGACATAACGCCAACCCTATGGTTGAGGTTGAGGGTTTAAGATCGAAGGAAGGCGAGAGCCCATGACGCCCCCGCACAACTACCTTGCAGTGATCAAGGTCGTCGGTATCGGCGGCGGCGGCGTGAACGCCGTCAACCGAATGATCGAACAGGGACTCAAGGGAGTCGAGTTCATCGCGGTCAATACCGACGCCCAAGCCCTGCTGATGAGCGATGCCGACGTCAAACTCGATGTCGGCCGCGAGCTGACTCGCGGCCTCGGCGCAGGCGCCGACCCGGAAGTCGGCCGCAAGGCCGCCGAAGACCACAAGGACGAGATCGAAGAGGTGCTCAAGGGCGCCGACATGGTCTTCGTCACCGCGGGTGAGGGTGGTGGCACCGGCACCGGTGGCGCCCCCGTCGTCGCCAGCATCGCCCGCAAGCTGGGCGCGCTGACCATAGGTGTCGTGACCCGGCCGTTCTCCTTCGAGGGCAAACGGCGTGGGAACCAGGCCGAGGTGGGTATCAACCTGCTTCGCGAGTCGTGCGACACCCTCATCGTCATCCCGAACGACCGGCTGCTGCAGCTGGGCGACGCGGCGGTGAGCCTGATGGACGCGTTCCGCTCCGCCGACGAGGTGCTCCTCAACGGTGTGCAGGGCATCACCGACCTGATCACCACCCCTGGTCTGATCAATGTCGACTTCGCCGACGTCAAGAGCGTCATGTCGGGCGCCGGCTCGGCACTGATGGGCATCGGCTCGGCGCGCGGCGAGGGCCGCTCGGTGAAAGCGGCCGAGACGGCGATCAATTCGCCGCTGCTCGAGGCGTCGATGGACGGCGCGCACGGCGTGCTGCTCTCCATCGCGGGCGGCTCCGATCTCGGTCTGTTCGAGATCAACGAGGCGGCCTCGCTGGTGCAGGAGGCGGCCCACATCGAGGCCAACATCATCTTCGGTACCGTCATCGACGATTCGCTCGGCGACGAGGTGCGCGTCACCGTGATCGCGGCGGGCTTCGACGGTGGCGGACCGTCGCGGCGGTCGTTCGAGACCAACGTCAGCTCCACGCGCAACGGGACCAACCCGATCGGTTCCGGCCGGGCGGGCGAGGTCGGCCAGGCGCGCAGCGAGGCGCCTGCACGCGCCACCGAACCCGCCACCAGCGGGGTGTCCACCGGCCGCACCAGCGCGCCGAGCTACCGGGATACCGAGCGGTACCGGGAGTCCGAGCGTCAGCGGGTCACCGAGCGGGCGATGAACCAGGTGAACAACCCCGATCAGCGCGAAGACGGCGACGATGACGACGACATCGAAGTGCCGATCTTCATGCGTCGATAGGCAGCTCGACGAGAAGCGCCCGGACTCCGTGGAGTCCGGGCGCTTTCGTCTGTGTGGGGTCAGCTCTTGGCGCTGCCGAGGCAGTAGGTGATCTTCGGGTCGTTGACCACGAGCACCGAGTCGGCGTCCTCGCCGCACAGCTGCTCGTCGACCTGACCGTCGATCCGGGACACGACCTTGAAGCTGGCGTCGGCGGCGGTGCACGGCACGAACTTGTAGCCGGTCATCATGCCCTCGTTGTAGCAGCTGCCCTGCTTGAAGTTCGGCGCCAGACACAGGAACGCGATGGTGCCGCCGTTGCCGAAGGTCTCCTCGTAGGAGGTGTAGTCCTCGTGGCAGTCGACCTTCTTGTCGTGCACCTGCACGACCTGGTACACGGCGTTCTCGGCCGAGCAGGCCACCGGCTCGGTGTCGGAGTCGACCGCCGACGCGGAGATCACGTTGATGCAGTCACCGACCTTCGAGCGGGCGGTGTCGGACTTGCCCGCGTCCTGGGCCACCTCGGTGACCTTGTCCACGGCCGAGCAGCCCGCGGCACCGAGTGCCGTGACCGCGAGCAGTGCCAGCGCGAACCGCGAAACCATTCCCTTGCCGGTGAACGTCATGCGAACCTTCTTTCTGGAGAACCTCACCGCGGACCCTTCGGCGGTGATCGGCCTCGCCCACCCAACCCCACGCCCGTGCCCGGAGCATCCGGGAAACCACGGCATTTGCCCGCCGGTGGCCCGGGTTAGGCTCAGTCCGGGTCGATCCGGTTTGAGAGGGGTGCACGCGTGCTCGAACGCGCATTCGTCGGCCGGGCCGCTGAACTGTCCGCGCTGACCGCGACCTTCGCCGCGCCCGATGCCCCCTGGCTGTTGCTGGTGGAAGGACCCGCCGGGATCGGCAAGTCCCGCTTGGTCGCCCAGTTCGCCCAGTTCGCGCCGTGCCGGGTGTTCTCGGTCACCGGTGCCGAGGACGCGCGAACCCAACCGCGCTACCTCGCCGACGATCTCGTCGAACAGCTCACCGACTCCGGTGTGGCTGCTGGGGGTTTCGACCCCGGCGCAGACGAGGCCGTGGGATCGGGCGTCGGGTTGGGCGGGCCCGTGGCACCGGTCGAAGAGGCGGAGATCGGAGTGTCCGGAGCGGACGTCCTTGCCGATGCGGCCTTCGCCCGCCGGATGCGTCGTGCCCTCGGCGTCGTCGAGACGCTGCTCGTTGTCGACGACGTGCAGTGGTCCGATGCCGAATCGGTTCGGCTGCTGGCCTTTCTGATCCGGAATCGTCCTGCGGGCTTCCGGTTGCTTCTCGCATTCCGCGAGGGCGGCTGCCCGGCCTCGATCACCCGGCTGCTGCGGGTGCCACGCGTCCACTCGGCGCATATCCAGGTGCCGCCGTTCAGCGAAGCCGATGTGGACGGGCTGCTACCGGCGGAGAACCCGCGGCGGCGTGCCCGGCTGCTCAGCGCGTCCCATGGCAATCCGCTGTATTTGTCGCTCCTGGCCGAGCTGCCCGACCAGGAACTGGACCGGGCGCTGCGCGGCGAGAACCCCGATCCCGCGTCGAACGACTATGCGGCGCTGGACCGGACGATCCGCGCCGAACTGGCGCAGCTGTCCGGCATCGAACGGTCGGTCGCGCAAGCACTCGCGGTGTGCGGGGTGCCCCCCGACCTCGAACTGTTGTGCACAACAGTGGATCTTCCCGCGGCAACGGTGGCTGATGCGCTCGACAGGCTGGTCGCACGTGGTGTGGTCGGCGCGAGCGACGGTGCGGTGACCTTCGTTCATCCGCTGATCCGCACGGCCGCCTATCGACTGGCCGGGCAGGGCTGGCTGGCGCTGGCCCACCGCCGCGCCGCACTGGCCCTGCGTACCCGCGACGCGCCGATGCCCGCGCGTGCGGGGCAGCTCGAGCACGCCCTGCTCGGCCGTGACGAGGTTGCCGGTGCCGAACTGCGCTCGGCCGCCGAGCAAGTGCTCGCCGACGCACCGGCGTCGGCTGCGCGCTGGCTCGCGCTCGCGCACCGGATCGCCCCGTCGGCTACCGACCCACTCGCCGACGCGGTGGCCCTGGGCCGGGCGCTGTTGCTGGCGGGCGCGGCCGAGCGCGCGGCCGAAGCGCTCGACCCGGCCGCCGCGAAACCGGGCCCGCACCAGCTGGAAGCGCTGCTGCTGTCTGCCCGGTGCGCCCGCATGCTCGGCCGGGTCGATCACGCCAGGACCCTGCTCGCGACGGCCGCGACCCTGCCCCGTCGCGTCGGCGACGGTCCGGTCCAGCTGGAACTGGCCATCCTGGAATTGCAGGATCACCAGGATGCCGAGGGCCACGCCCGACTCAACGCCCTGTTCGGATCCGCCGAGATCGAGGACCCGGCGGTCCGTGCCGCCGCGACCGCACTGCGCTGCCTCGGCTTCGTCGCCGACGGCCAGATCCGGACCGCGGCCGACCTCTACCCCCGGTGTCACCAGGCCTTCGAGAACCTGACCGATGCCGGGTTCCGCGAGGTCGTCCACGCGATCCCCGCCCTGGGCTGGTGCGCGTACTTCCTCGACCACGATCGCGACGGCCTCGTCCATCTCGACCGCGCCATCCGGGTCAGCCACCGCTTCGGCCGCAGCTACGCCCTCGCCGAACTCCAGACCGTCCGCGCCTACTCCCTGGCCAAACTCGGCCGCCTCGACGCCGCGATCACCGCCGCCGACGACGCCACCGACGCCGCGACCACCTTCTACTACCCCGACCTGCTCGCCTTCGCCGGCGCGGTCAAGCTCCGCACCCTGCAACTCACCGCCCCCACCGACACGGCCACCACCCAGTGGCACGCCGTCGCCGCCCTCCCACGTCCCGTCATGCGCTGGTGGCGCCAGGTCGTCGACACCACCCTCGCCGAAACCGCCCGCACTCTCGGCCTCCCGCCGCAGGCCGTCCAGGCGCCCAATCTCCCGATCCCCGACGCTCCGGACCCGAGCATCCCGCCGCTCGGCACCCGCCCCGGCCCACTGCACCCGACCCACCTGGCCCGCGCCGCCCACGCCGCCGTCGCCGACGGCGACCTGAGGATGGCCGCCGCCCTGGTCACCCGAGCGGAAGCCGCTGCGCACACCCAATCCGCGGCTTCCGATGCCCGCGAAGTCGTTGCCACGGAGGGTGTTTCCGCCCCAGCGGATCCAACGCACGACGCTACGGGCACCACTCCCTCCCACACCGGGGGTCTGGGCAGCCAGATCGGGGCGGCGGCGCTGGCCAGAGCCGACTATGCCGCCGCCGTCGGTGACCTGGATACGGCAGCCGCATCGGCCGAGGCGGCGATGGCCGCGTTCACCAGGGCCGGGATGGTGGTGAACCGGGCGCAAGCCGAACTGGTCGCGGGCATCGTCGCGGGCCGCCGTGGCGACTTCGGCCTGGCCACGAGCCGATTCGCCGCGGCGCGCGCGGTGTTCGCCGCCGCGGGCGCACAGCGGCTGCTGGCCGAGACGACGACAGCACAGCGCAGCTTGGCAGGCAGTCAGCCGGTCGCCGCGACCAGCCTGACCAGACGCGAACGCGAAGTCGCCGAACTGGCGGCCAAGGGCCACGCGAACAAGGACATCGCCGCCCACCTCTACCTGAGTCCACGCACCGTCGAAGACCACCTCGGCCGCGTCCTGCGCAAGCTCGGTCTGACCAGCCGCGCCGGCATCGCGCGCAAGCTCGACGAACTCGACGAACCGGTGTCCACGCACCGAGGTTGACCGACGTCACCACGCGCGGGCGACCCACACCGCCCCGACCGCACTACGCTCGAAGTCATGACTTCCGCACCGCCCACCGTGACCGTCCGCCGGGTGACCACCACCCGCGCCGGTGGCTTCTCCGCCGCCCCGTACGACTCCTTCAACCTGGGCGATCACGTCGGCGACGATCCGGAAGCCGTGCGCCGCAATCGGATTCGCCTGGCCGAGGGCATCGGGCTCACACCGGACCGGCTGGTGTGGATGGAGCAGGTGCACGGACGCACTGTCGAGATCGTCGACGGACCGCGCACCGAACCGGTGCCGGTGACCGACGCGCTGGTCACGACCGTGCCGAACCTCGCCCTGGTGGTCCTCACCGCCGACTGCGTGCCGATCCTGCTCTCCGACGACGAGGCGGGCGTCATCGCCGCGGTCCACGCGGGCCGCATCGGCGCCAGGATCGGCATCGTGCCCCGGGTGCTCGAGGCGATGGTCTCGGTCGGCGCGCGCGTCGACCGGATCGGCGCCTTCCTCGGCCCCGCCGCGTCGGGCCGCCAGTACGAAGTCCCCGCGGCGATGCGCGCCGATGTCGAGGCCCACCTGCCCGGCAGCGCCACCACGACGGTCCGCAAGACCCCCGGCCTCGACCTGCGCGCAGGCATCAGCAGGCAGCTCACCGAGGCGGGCGTCGGCGGAATCGCGCTCGACCCGCGGTGCACCATCGAGGACAAAACCCTGTTCAGCCACCGCCGTGGCGCCCCGACCGGCCGCATCGCCGGCGTGATCTGGATGGACAGCCCCGCATGAGCGCTCGGCGCCCTCAGCCGGTAGCGCGCGTGACCACGCAGGAAGGTTCGGCATGACCTCGACCGCCGACCAGGACACCGCCCGCACCGCGGAATTGTCGGCCAGGCTCGACGGCCTGCTCGCGCGCATCGACGCCGCCGTCGCCGCCGCGGGCCGCCCGGCGGGCTCGGTCCGCCTGCTCCCGGTGACGAAGTTCTTTCCTGCCGCCGACGTCGACATCCTCTACCGCCTCGGCAGGCGCGAGTTCGGCGAGTCGCGCGAGCAGGAGGCCTCGGCCAAGGTCGACCAGCTGGCCTACGACGACATCGAGTGGCACATGATCGGCCGTTTACAACGGAACAAGGCGCGCGCGGTGGCGCGCTGGGCGCACACCGCGCACTCGGTCGACAGCGAACGACTGGCAAACGCGCTGGACCGGGCCGCGCAGGACGCACTGGCAGCCGGTGAGCGTACCGCGCCCCTGCGTGTCCTGCTGCAGGTGAGCTTGGACGACGACCCCGGACGCGGGGGTGTCGCACCGGCCGATCTGCCCGCCCTGGCCGACCTCGTGGCGAAGGCCCCCGGCCTGGATCTGGCCGGTCTGATGGCGATTCCGCCCCTTGACGCCGCGACTGATGCGTCCTTTGCGAATCTTGCGACTTTGCACACTTCGCTGCTCGCGCAACACGCCGATGCCACCGAACTTTCTGCAGGTATGTCGGGTGATTTGGAAGTTGCGGTCGAACACGGTTCGACCTGTGTGCGTGTCGGTACCGCCCTGATGGGCGCGCGACCGATAACCTCGGCGTAGCAAAGAAACCTCATCAGTCACATTCGACACATACGATTGGGCCGACGAGGCGCTGAGCAAGAACTTCAACACCCGGCCGCCACCGGGGCCGAAGGAAGGTCGTCCAGATGAGCACGCTGCACAAGTTCAAGGCGTACTTCGGCATGGTTCCGCTCGACGAGTACGAAGACGATTACGTCGACGATCACGCCCCCCGCGGCGCCGAGGAGCGCGCAGGCCGCACCCGCCCGCGCAGCTACGACCGCTACGCCGAAGACCGTTACGGCTCCGACCGTTTCGAGGACGAGGCCGACGACTACCCGCAGCCGGCCTACAAGTCGGCTTACCAGGCGCGCCGTGACGATTACGTCGCCGACACCTATGCCGACGATCGCTACGAGGCGCCGCGGCGTCCGACCAGGATCGAGACCGCCCCGTCGTCGGGTCGCTCGTTCCGGGCGGGCGGTGTCGCACCCGGCATGCGCGGCTCCACCCGCGGAGCGCTCGCGGTCGATCCCGACGCCGAGGAGCGCAGGCTCGAGGAGCGCTTGCGCCCCGAGCCCGCGGCAGCGCGGCGGCCCGGGATCTTCGAGGACGGAGGTCCCTTGTCCAAGATCACCACGCTGCGTCCGAGGGACTACAGCGAGGCCAGGATCATCGGTGAGCGTTTCCGCGAGGGCAACCCGGTCATCATGGACCTGGTCGACCTGAGCAATGCCGATGCCAAACGGCTGGTCGATTTCGCGGCCGGGCTCGCGTTCGCGCTGCGCGGTTCGTTCGACAAGGTGGCGACCAAGGTGTTCCTGCTCTCACCGGCCGATGTCGACGTATCGGCGGAAGAGCGCCGCCGGATCGCCGAAAACGGCTTCTACAACCAGAAATAGACGCCACATCCGCAACATCGTGATGGCCGCCCGCGCACCGCGCGGCGCGGCCATTTTGCAAGCCGACGATTTTGCGGCAGAGTGAAGCCGTGGCCCTGTTCGCGGTTCTGTACCTCGTGCTTTTCATCTTCTGGCTGTTGTTGATCAGCCGGGTGATCGTCGAGTTCATTCGCAGTTTCGCGCGCGATTGGCGCCCTACCGGTGTGGTGGTGATCCTGCTGGAAGTCATCTTCACGGTGACCGACCCGCCGGTGAAACTTCTGAGGCGGTTGATACCTCCTGTGAACCTCGGGGGTATTCGGCTCGATCTGTCGATAATGGTCCTGCTCTTCGTGGTGTTCATCCTGATGTCCATCGTGGGTAGGCTCGGGCAGCCCGTGACCTCCGTGTGACATACTGAATCGAGAAGACCGCTTGCTAGTTCTCCAAAAGACGCGTGAAGGGATCCTTCGATGCCGCTGACTCCCGCCGATGTGCATAACGTCGCGTTCAGCAAACCGCCGATCGGTAAGCGCGGCTACAACGAGGACGAGGTCGATGCCTTCCTGGATCTCGTCGAGCAGGAGCTCTCGCGCCTGATCGAGGAGAACGCCGACCTGCGCCAGCGGGTCGCCGAGCTCGACACCGAGCTGGCCGATGCCAAGAAGAACCGCGCATCCGCCCCGGTCAACGCCGTGAAGGCGCCGGTCCAGCAGGCTCCGCCGCCTGTCCCAGAACCTATCGCGCCACCGGTGCCCGCCGCACCGTCCGCGCCGATGCCGGTCGCCGCGCCGGTCAGGGACAACTCCGGTCCCGACGCGAACATGCAGGCCGCGAAGGTGCTCACCCTGGCGCAGGAGATGGCCGACCGGCTCACCACCGACGCCAAGACCGAGGCCGAGGGACTGCTCTCGAACGCGCGGGCAAACTCCGAGCGACTGGTCGGCGACGCCCGCACCCGCTCGGAAGCGATGATCGCCGACGCGCGCCAGAAGTCCGACGCGATGCTGGCCGACGCGCAGAACCGCTCCGACACCCAGATCCGGCAGGCCAAGGACAAGGCCGAGGCGCTCACCGCCGACGCCGAGCGCCAGCACGCCGAGATCATGGCCACCATCACCCAGCAGCGCACGGTGCTGGAAAGCCGCATCGAGCAGCTGAAGACCTTCGAGCGCGAGTACCGCGTGCGGCTGAAGTCGTACCTGGAGTCGCAGCTGGAGGAGCTGGAGAACCGCGGGTCGGCCGTTCCGGTCGACGGTGGCGAGTTCGCCGGCGAAACCAACGGTTCTGCCAACAGTCTGGCTCCCGCCTCCTTCGCCAAGGGCGGCAAGTAAACTGAACCCGGGTCGCGCGGCACGCCGCGTGATCCGGGAACGCCCAGCTTTCATCGGGCTGCTCGGGTTTCTTGGGAGTCAGCATGCTCGTCTTGACGCTCGTCCTCGCGGCAATCGGTTTCGGTCTGCTCGTCGCGGCGCTCGCCACCGGTTCGGTGCTGTGGGCCTGGGGGTGCATTCTGATCTGCATGATCGGTGCCGCCACGCTGCTGGTGAGCGCGCTGGCCTCGCGAAAACCCGAGAACGACCCGGTCCGGCCCGGACGGCACCACGCGCAGCGTGCCGAGTGGCGCAGCCGGCGGGACTGACCGCGGAATATTCGCTGGACGGTCCCCGCTAGAATCGAAGAACACACGGCACTGATCCGGCCATCACCGGGGAGCCTTCGGAAGAACGGCGCTCGCGCTCAGTAGAACCGAACGGGTGAGCCCGTCACAGCTCACACAACGAGAGGCCCGCACCGCTTCCCACCAGGGGCGGAACGGGCAAACGGGGTGGTACCGCGGTACGGCGCACCGGCGTCGGCATCGTCCCCGTGCCCAGGATTCGCGCCGACGGCGCGGCGGCACGAGGAGCAGATCCGCGATGGCGGACGAGACAACCACCGGTGCATACCCCCGGGTCGACTTCGGCGCCGGTTCCGGCGCGTCGTTCCCGGAACTCGAACAGCAGGTGCTCGACTACTGGGCCGGCGACGACACCTTCCGCGCCAGCCTGCGCAACCGGGACGGCAACGACGAGTTCGTCTTCTACGACGGCCCGCCCTTCGCCAACGGCCTGCCGCACTACGGCCACCTGCTCACCGGCTACGTCAAGGACCTGATCCCGCGCTTCCAGACCATGCGCGGCAAGCTGGTCGACCGCCGCTTCGGCTGGGACACCCACGGCCTGCCCGCCGAGATCGAGGCCGAGAAGCAGCTCGGCATCACCGACAAGGCGCAGATCGACGAGATGGGGCTGGCCGAGTTCAACGCCGCCTGTAAGTCCTCGGTGCTGCGCTACACCGGCGAGTGGCGTGACTACGTCACCCGCCAGGCGCGCTGGGTCGACTTCGACAACGACTACAAGACCCTCGATCTCGACTTCATGGAGTCGGTGATGTGGGCGTTCAAGTCGCTCTACGACAAGGGCCTGATCTACCAGGGCTTCCGGGTGCTGCCCTACAGCTGGTACGAGCAGACGCCGCTGTCGAACCAGGAGACCCGCCTCGACGACGCCTACAAGATGCGCCAGGACCCGGCGGTCACCGTCGACATGCAGCTGGTGGTCCCGGCCGAGCATCCCCTCGCCGCGCTCGACGGCGCGAACGCGCTGATCTGGACGACCACGCCGTGGACCCTGCCGTCCAACCTGGCGATCGCGGTGCACCCCGACGTGCGGTACGTGCACGTGCGCGGCGCCGACGACAAGCGCTATCTGCTTGCGGCCGAACGCGTCTCGCACTACGCCCGTGAGTTCGGCGACGAGCCGGAGGTGCTCGGCGAGTACGACGGCGCGGCCCTGGCCGACCTGTCCTACCGCCCGCCGTTCGACTTCTTCGTCGGCCACCCGCACGCGCACCGCGTGCTCACCGCCGACTACGTCACCACCGACTCCGGCACCGGAATCGTCCATCTCGCACCGGCTTTCGGTGAGGAGGATATGGACGTGGCCGGGGCCAACGGCATCGAGATCGTGCAGCCGCTCGACCCGGCAGGCAAATTCACCTCGATGGTGCCGCCGTACGAGGGCCTGATGGTCTTCGACGCCAACCCGGTGATCATCAAGGACCTCAAGGCCGCGGGAAAGCTGTTGCGGCACGAGACGATCGAGCACTCCTACCCGCACAGCTGGCGTTCCGGCCAGCCGCTGATCTACATGGCCGTGCCGTCCTGGTTCGTCGCCGTCACCCAGTTCCGCGACCGGATGGTCGAGCTGAACAAGCAGATCAGCTGGGTGCCCGAGCACATCCGCGACGGTCAGTTCGGCAAGTGGCTCGAAGGCGCGCGCGACTGGAACATCAGCCGTAACCGCTACTGGGGCAGCCCGATCCCGGTGTGGGTCTCCGACGACCCGGCCTACCCGCGCGTCGACGTCTACGGTTCGCTCGACGAGCTGGAGGCCGACTTCGGCGTGCGCCCGCAGGATCTGCACCGGCCCTACATCGACGACCTCACCCGGCCCAATCCCGACGACCCGACCGGGAACTCGACCATGCGCCGGGTGCCCGAGGTGCTCGACTGCTGGTTCGAGTCGGGCTCGATGCCCTATGCCCAGGTGCACTACCCGTTCGAGAACAAGGAGTGGTTCGACAGCCACTTCCCCGGCGATTTCATCGTCGAGTACAACGGGCAGACCCGCGGCTGGTTCTACACGCTGCATGTCCTTTCGACCGCGCTGTTCGACTCGCCGTCGTTCAAAACCGTTGCCGCGCACGGCATCGTGCTCGGTGACGACGGGCTGAAGATGTCGAAGTCCAAGGGTAACTACCCCGACGTCAACGAGGTCTTCGACCGCGACGGCTCCGACGCGATGCGCTGGTTCCTGATGAGCTCGCCGATCCTGCGCGGCGGCAACCTCATCGTCACCGAGCGCGGCATCCGCGAAGGTGTCAGCCACGCGCTGCGCCCGCTGTGGAACGCGTGGACCTTCCTGCAGCTCTACGCCTCCAAGCCCGGACAGTGGCGCACGGATTCGCCGAACGTGCTCGACCGGTACATCCTGGCCAAGCTCGCGGTCACCCGTGACGTGATCACCGAGGCGCTCGAGACCTATGACATCGCCGGCGCCGCCGACGAGCTGCGCTCCTTCGCCGACGCGCTCACCAACTGGTATGTGCGCCGGTCGCGGTCGCGGTTCTGGTCCGAGGACCGCGACGCGGTGGACACGCTGCACACGGTGCTCGAGGTGGTCACCCGCCTGGCCGCGCCGCTGCTGCCGCTGATCAGCGAGGTCATCTGGCGTGGGCTCACCGGCGAGCGCTCGGTGCACCTGACCGACTGGCCTGCCGAGACCGAGCTGCCGCACGATCCCGAACTCGTCGCCGCCATGGACGAGGTGCGCGTGGTCTGCTCCACCGTGCTGAGCCTGCGCAAGGCGCAGAACCTGCGGGTGCGGCTGCCGCTGGCCGAGGTCACCATCGCCGCGGCCGACGCCGAGCGGCTCGCGCCGTTCACCGCGCTGATCGCCGACGAGGTCAACGTCAAGAAGGTCGACCTGACCACCGACGTCGCCGTGCACGGCCGGTTCGAGCTGGCCGTGAACGCGCGTGCCGCCGGTCCGCGCCTCGGCAAGCAGGTGCAGACGGTGATCAAGGCCGTCAAGGCGGGGGAGTGGACGGAGTCGGCCGACGGTGTCGTCACCGCCGCCGGGATCACCCTGCTGCCCGAGGAATACACCCAGCGTCTGGTGGCCGCCGAACCCGAGTCCACCGCCGCCCTGCCGGGCAATGCCGGTCTGGTGGTGCTGAACTCGGTGGTCACCGAGGAGCTGGAGGCCGAGGGCTGGGCCCGCGACCTCATCCGCGACCTGCAGGAGACCCGCAAGTCACAGGGCCTCGACGTGTCGGACCGCATCAGCGTGGTGCTGGACGTGCCCGCCGAACGGGCCGAGTGGGCCCAGACCCACCGCGACCTGATCGCCGGGGAGATCCTGGCCACCACGCTGACGTTCGGTGCGGCGGGCCCGGATGCCGCCGAGCTCACCGGCGGAGTGCGGGCTTCGGTCAGCAAGGCGTAGATCGCCGGAGAAAGGGGCGGGGCCGGATACGGTCCCGCCCCTTTCTCGCGGTCATGGTGTCGGCCCCTCGGCCGGGTCGAATCGACTGCGGCACACTCGGATTCGCAGGCTCGATCACTCGGCGACACGCTCGATGCTGAGAAGTTGCTGAAATGTGGGACATTCGCCGGGCCGTCGGGCACAATCTGACGCGTTGCTGCTGATGCGCATGGAACACGCTCAGGTGACAGTGACTGCTCGTGATGATTGTCCTGTGGAAACGGTGTCGCGCCGGGAGCGAGTCATCCCCGGCGCGCCACCGGATCAGCGGGTCGGTCAGGCGATGCCGCCCGATAGCCGACCAGCTGTCATGGCCGAGCGTGAACGCCTAGTCGACCAGCTGGCGCAGCAGCGGCCCGTACTCGGGATGAGCCAGCGCCGAGGCGAACTGCGCGACCAGGTAGTCGGCCGGGTTGCCGGTGTCGTACCAGCGGCCCTGGATGACCTGTCCGTACACCGCGTGCTTGGCGGCGTAGTTGTTGATCGCGTCGGTCAGGTACACCTCGCCGGTCTGGTGGGTGTACCAGTTGTCGGTCTGCACCTGTAGCTCGTCGATGATGCCCGGCGTCACCACGTACCCGCCGATGGCCGCGTAGGCCGACGGCGCGTCCTCGGGCTTGGGCTTCTCCATCAGGCCGGAAATGCGCAGCAGCCCGTCGTCGAGGTCCTCGCGCACCACGGGCACGCCGTAGCGCTGCGACTCGCCCGGCGCCATCGGCATCAGCGCGAGCACCGGGCAGCCGGTGGACTCGTAGGCGGTGATGAGCTGCTGGGCGCGCGGCACTGTGGCGACGAACACGTCGTCGGGCCACAGCACCAGCATCGGCTCGTCGCCCAGGTTCCGGGCGGCATTGAGCACGGGCGTGCCGTTGCCGTACGGACCGTGCTGGTCGAGATAGGTGATGTGACCGGCGCGCGAGAGCTCACCGACCTCTTCCACCGCGTCGGCGTAGGCGGACTTGCCGTCGGCGCGCAGCTGCGCGACCAGTGCCGGGTTCGGGCGGAAGTGATCCTGGATCAGCGACTTGCCGCTGCTCACGACGATGGTGATGTCGGTGATCCCGGAGGAGACCAGCTCGCGCACGGTGTGCTCGATGACCGGCTTGTCGCCGACCGGCAGCATCTCCTTCGGCGTCGCCTTGGTCAGCGGAAGCAGCCGGGAGCCGATTCCCGCAGCCGGAATGACAGCCTTGCGGATCTTCATCCACCGATCATCACATACCGGGCTGGGTGATCGCTGTGTCACGGCTGTCAACCGGCTGCCGAATCTGTCGGCGGTCCCGCGTAGATTGCGGGCGTGAGGACCGACGCCACCGCCACCGCAGGCGTCCCTGCCAGGGCCGATGCGGCGGTCACCGCCCGCCGCTGGGTGCTGCACATCGATATGGACGCGTTCTTCGCCTCGGCCGAGCAGTTGACCCGGCCGACCCTGCGTGGCAGGCCCGTTCTGGTGGGCGGCGCTGGTCAGCGCGGTGTCGTCGCGGGCGCCAGCTACGAGGCCAGGGTCTACGGCGCGCGCTCGGCCATGCCGATGCATCAGGCCCGGCGCTTGATCGGCGTGTCGGCGGTCGTGGTGCCGCCGCGTGGCGCGGTGTATTCGGTGCTCAGCGCCCAGGTGTTCGAGACGCTCCGCGGTCGCATTCCGGTGCTGGAGACCCTGTCGTTCGACGAAGCCTTCGCCGAACCCGCCGAGCTGGCCGGTGCGAGCGTGGCGCGGGTCGAGGAATACTGCGCGATGCTGCGCGAACTGGTCAACGCGCGCACCGGACTCACCGCCTCGATCGGCGCAGGCACCGGCAAGCAGCTCGCCAAGATCGGCTCCGGCCTGGCCAAACCCGACGGTATGCGGGTGATCTCCCCGACGGAACAGGGCGGACTGCTTGCCGGGCTGCCGGTACGCAAACTGTGGGGGATCGGCCCGGTCGCCGAGAGCAGGCTGCGCAGCCTCGGCATCGAGACCGTCGGCGCGTTCGCGGCGCTGCCGGAATCCGAGGCCGCCTCGATCCTGGGCGGCAGCATGGGCGCCGCGCTGCACCGGCTCGCCCGCGGCATCGACGACCGCCCGGTCACCGAGCGCGCCGAGGCCAAGCAGATCAGCGCCGAGAACACCTACGAACGCGACATCGTCACCCTGCCCGACCTGCGTACCGCCATCACCGCCATGGCGGCATCCGCGCACCGCAGGCTCGAACACGACGGCCGGGCGGCCCGCACCGTGGTGCTCAAACTCAAGAAGTCCGATATGAGCATCGTGACCAGGTCGTTCACCCTGCCCTACGCCACCGCCGACCTCGCCACCCTGTCCGCGGCCGCGCAACGATCCGCGATCGATCCGACCGAACTCGGCCCGATCCGGCTGGTCGGCGTCGGCTACGGCGGACTGTCGCTGGTGCGCCAGGAATCACTGTTCCCCGAACTCGACCAGGCAGTGCCGCAAGACCTCGTCGCAGAGGCGGTCGAAGACACCACGCCACCCCCCGACGAGCACAACCCTCCTGCCGGACACTGGTTTCCGGGCATGGACGTCAGCCACCCCGAATTCGGGCACGGCTGGGTCCAGGGCGCGGGCTACGGCGTGGTGACCGTCCGCTTCGAGACGAGCTCGACAGGCCCGGGCCCGGCGCGGACGTTTCCAGCCGACGACGAGCGCCTGACACGGGCCGACCCGCTCGCCAGCCTCTCCTGAGTATTGACGTCCCCCCCGCCCCGAAGGGTAGGCATTCCGGCCTGCACGGGCTGCGCCGCGCTTCCGGTGGCCGCCGGTCGCGCACCCGAGGGCACGTCTGACACCAGCTCCACAGGCGTTGGTCTGTCCGCACGCCCTGCGGCCAGAATATTGATCGCGGCGTTCAGATCCCGATCGTGAGTGCTGCCACAAACACACGTCCACGAGCGGACATGCAACGGCTTCACACCGCTCGATACACCACACAATGAACACAGCTGCGACGACGGAAACCAGCGATCCACTCTGCCGAAGACCCGCCCATATCTAGCCGCTTTCTCTTCTAACATACGGGTGAACATGCCCCACCCGGCATCGTGAACCGACTTCGCCAATCGAGTTCGCGCCAAACCTTTGACGCACAAGTCCTCGACGTACACCGCTTGGTTGTCGCGGATGATCGCCGTGGACTTGTCGTGGGCTCGACCTCGACCACGAAGGAAGCGAAGTATCTGCCCGACGCGTCCTTGATCACGGTCACACTCGACGGATCCGACGGCAGCGCCCGTGACCAGCGCACCGAAACATCGCCGATCTTCGGCAGCCTCAGCTTCCGGCATGAGGTCACCGTGAACCTGGCATTACGCGTGAACCGGATCGATTGCCGATTGTCCTTGCGGGACCGGTACTTCGGTGGCGCCACCCGCGCACCCTTAAGTTGTATCGCAGCTGCACAGTCGGACAATACCGTTGGGCTATGACAGAAGATGCCGATGTCCGCACCGGCCTGTAGAGCGGCCCGTCGGTGGATCTCCGGTAGCCTCGGCTACCGCGATGGAACTCCCACCTCGAACGCAAAGGACGAGCAGTTGAAGCTTCGTACGACCGGACGTGTCGCGATCGCCGGACTGGCCGTGGTCGCCGCCCTCGGGCTGAGCGCGTGCAGCGACGACAAGGGTGACAAGCCCGCCGCCAAGACCACCACCAGCGTCAAGGCCACGGCCACAGCCGCCGCGGAACTGCCCCCGGTGCCGACTGTGGAGGAGCTCAATGCACAGCTGAACACCGCGCTGGATCCCTCGGTCCCGAACGAGGAGAAGACGGACTTCGTGCAGGGTGGTTCGGCCGATCCCGAGCTGCCGAACCGGTTGGCGCAGGCGGCCAAGGACGCCAATGTGCAGGTGCAGGTCACCGAGGTGACCTCCTTCGGTGAGAGCGTCAACGCCAAGGCCAACTTCACCGTCAATGGTCAGACCAATGTCGTCGACGTGCCGTTCGTGGCCGAGGACGGCAAGTGGAAGGTCCAGAAGTCGTGGGCCTGCGGCATGCTGACCAACCTGGGTCAGCAGTCGGTCGCCTGCGCCTGAGTTACCGACCCGAAAGCCCACGCCTTCGGCAGGGGCTTTCGGGCACCGGGCCGTGGGTGATCAGCACGTGTTTCGACCGCCGCGGTCCGCGCCGCTACTATCGGGCCCCGTGGTAGAGACGATCGTGCGGCAGGGGCATCCGCCCAAGGATGCTTCGGAGCCCGCACGACGGGCCCGGCTCGGCGGGTGGGCGCGCATCGTCGCTCTCGTCGCCGCCCTCGTCGGCGTGCTGAGCGCGATCGCCATCCCGTTCCTGCCGGTCCGGGTCGACACCGCCACGGTCTCCTGGCCGCAGCGTGGCACGACCACCTCGATCGAATCCCCGCTGGTCGCCTACGCTCCCGCGGCGCTGTCGGCCACCGTGCCGTGCGCCGCGCTGAGCACGCTCGCCGAGAGCGGCGGCGTCGCCGTGTCGACGATTCCGCACCAGTCGGCCGACATGGAGAAGTACGGCTTCGTCGTCAAGGTCGTCGCAGACACTCCCGACCGGCCCGGCCGCGTCGATGTGGTGTCGCGCTCGACACTGCTGTGGACGGCGCCACTCGCCGACGTACTCGGCAACACCTGCGCGATCTCCGTCGCGATCTCGCCGCAGGAAGCCGCCGTCACCGCGACGGGTCTCGGTGCGTCCGGCGCGACCGTGCCCGCCGATCTGCGACCCCAGGTGGTCGGCGTCTTCAGCGAGCTGACCGGGGCACCGCCCGCCGACCTGGCGGTGCAGGTGGTGGCCGATTCCCGCTACACGACCTCGCCGACCTGGATCAAGCTCGCCGCGATCGTGCTGTGCCTGCTCGCGACCGCGCTGTCGCTGTTCGCCCTGCACCGGCTGGACGCGCTCGACGGCCGCTCGGCCCGCCGGTTCCTGCCGCAGCGCTGGTGGCGGCTGCGACCGGTCGACTGGCTGGTGTTCGCCGTCCTGGTCGTGTGGCATTTCATCGGCGCCAACACCTCCGACGACGGCTACATCCTCGGCATGGCCAGGGGCGCCCGCAGTTCCGGCACCATGTCGAACTACTACCGCTGGTTCAGCGTCGACGAGGGCCCGTTCTACACGCCCTACACCGACATCATCGGCTGGATCACCCATATCTCCGCCGTCAGCCCGCTGGTCCGCCTGCCCGCCCTCGGCGCCGGCCTGCTCACCTGGTGGCTGATCAGCCGGGAAGTGCTGCCCAGGCTCGGCGTGGCGGTGGGCCGTCAGCGGGTCGCGACCTGGACCGCGGCGCTGGTGTTCCTGGCCTTCTGGCTGCCCTACAACAACGGCCTGCGCGCGGAATTCGTGGTCGCGCTCGGCGTGCTGGTCACCTGGGTCTCGGTCGAACGCGCCATCGCGACCCGGCGGCTGCTGCCCTTCGCCGTCGCGGTGATCGTCGCCGCGTTCACCCTCACCGGCGCGCCGTCGGGCCTGATCTGCCTTGGCGCGCTCGTGGCAGGCGCGCGCGTCGTCACCGCGGTCATCGTGCAGCGCGCGAAGTCGGTCGGCTATCTCGCGCTGCTGCTGCCGATCCTGGCGGCGGGCACGGTGGTGCTGACCGTGGTGTTCGCCGACCGGACTCTGGCCGGCGTGCTGGAGATGTTCGAGGTGCACGGCAAGATCGGGCCGGGGGAGTCCTGGTTCTTCGAGTTCCTGCGCTACCAGTACCTGCTGCAACTCAATGCCGACGGCTGGCTGACCCGGCGCTTCGGCGTGTTCGCCATGCTGCTCGGCCTGGTCGTGTGCACCGCGGTCATGCTGCGCCGCGGCGGGCACATCCCCGGCACCGCGGTCGGCCCGACCCGGCGCATGCTCGGTATCACCCTGGCCGCCATGGTGCTGATGATGTTCTCGCCGACCAAGTGGACCCACCAGTTCGGTGTATTCGCCGGTCTGGCCACCTGTGTCGCCGCGGTGACCGCGGTCGCGGTGAGCTCGGATGTGCTGCGGCCGTTGCGTAATCGCGCGCTGTTCGCCGCCGCGGTCTTCTTCGCCATGGCCATGACCTTCGTCGGCGCCAACGGCTATTGGTATGTGTCCTCGTGGGGAATTCCCTGGTGGGACAAGCCGCCGACCGTCGCGGGTTTCGGCCTGTCGACCGTGTTCGCCGGCCTGACCTTCCTGGCACTCGCCGTCGCCGCGTGGTTCCACATCCACCCGAACCCGAACCCGAAGCCACGGGCGGGGCGGCTGGCGGCGGTGCCGGTCCTCGCGGTCGCGGCCGCGCTGATGGTGCTGTTCGAACTGGCCTCCTTCGCGAAAGCCACGATCGCCCAGTACCCCGCCTACTCGGTGGCCGGCTCCAACTTCGACGCCGCGTTCGCGGGCGGGTGCGGCATGGCCGACGAGGTGCTCGTCGAGACCGACCCGAACGCGTCCATGCTCGCCCCGCTGACCGGCGATGTCGCCACCACGATGGCGGGCGCCGGCTCGACCGGCTTCCGCCCCGACGGCGTCGCACCCGTGCTGACCTCCGACGAGGTGGAATCGACCACGGGACAGGCGAATTCGGTGTCCGACGACCCGGAGGAGCTGCGTGACGCCTCGACCTCCGCCGGTTCCGAATCCCGGCAGGGCTCACTGCAGCTCCCGTTCGGGCTCGACCCGGCGACCACCCCCGTGCTCGGCAGCTACCGTTCCGGCGCACAGGAACCCGCCGCGCTGACCACCGGCTGGTTCCGCCTGCCCGACGGCCCGCGCGGCCCGCTGCTCGCGGTCTCGGTGGCGGGCAGGATCCGGTCGGTCGACGCCGACGGCATCGTGCACCCCGGTCAGGAACTCCTCGTCGAATACGGCACCGCGGCCCCCGACGGCACGGTCACCGTGACCGGCCAGGTCATGCCGATCGACATCGGCCCCGCCCCGACCTGGCGCAACCTGCGCGTCCCGCTCGACCAGCTCCCCGCCGACACCGGCGTCGTCCGGCTCGTCGCCCAGGACAAGGATCTCGGCCCCGACCAGTGGCTGGCGGTCACCCCGCCGCGCATGCCGCAGACCACCACGCTCAACGCGCTCGTCGGCCGCGATACCCCGGTGCTGCTGGATTGGGCTGTGGGCCTGCACTTCCCGTGCCAGAACCACCTGCCCACCTACAACGGAATCTCGGCCCTGCCCGAATACCGCATCCTGCCCGACCGCAACGGCGCCACCATCACCAACCTGTGGCAGGGCCACGACGGTGGCGGCCCGCTCGGCTGGACCCAGCTCCTGTTCACGGCCCGCACCCTGCCGACCTACCTGAACAACGACTGGGACCGGGACTGGGGCTCGATCGAGCAGTACCTGCCCTTGGACAACGGCGCGGTGCCCGCGAATCCGACGGTCGACTCCGACAATCGGTGGGGGACATGGACTCCGGGGCCGATCATCACGGCCTGGTAAGCCCTACCTGTGCGATCGAACGCGCGCGCTGTCAGCATGCGCTGAGCGTTCAGCAATCGCTCCGATGGTCCAGATTTCGACCGATCGGGGGATGGTGAACGTTCAGCGCGGCGACCGACCGGCCTGGTCAGGGGGCGTATGCGGCGATGCGCTGTGCCAGATCGGGCAGGTCCGCGCCGGTCAGGCCGGGGTAGCCGTGCAGCATGGCCCGCCACCTGGCCGGGACGGCGGAGGCGCCCCAGCGCGCGCCGAGCAGGCCACCCGCGATGGCGGCCGTGGTGTCGGTGTCGTTGCCCGCGCGGACACAGGCTTCCAGTGCGCGGGGCAGATGCTCCGGTGTCGACTGGTCGGTCGTGGTGATCGCCCACCAGGCGGTCTGCAGGGCGTGCACCACCCAGCCGTTGTTCGGGAAGTCGTCGGGCGTACCGTGCTCCGCCTCGTCAAGGCGCTCGGTCCAATAGGCCGATTGCGCTGAGCCGCCGACGTATTCGCGCACCCCACCGAAGTCGGCGTTCAGCACGGCATGCCGCACCGCGTATGTCCAGATCTTGCACGCCTCGACAGCATGCTCGTCGTAGTGCGTGAGCATCCCGACCCGACCCGCCGCCGCCACACATTCGTCCGCGTCGTCGAGATAGGCGAGCGCCACCGGCGCGGTCCGCATCAACGACCCGTTCCCACCGGTCCGCCCGGTCAGCGACATCGCCACCACCTGCATATCCAGCGCGGAAGAAGGCCTGGCCGACAACACCTTCCAGGTCTGATTCCCGATATCCGGCGGCTTGGAGTCGAACCACGCGACAAACCCCGCCGCCACCGCATCCAGATCGATCCCAGGCCCGTTCACCGCCGCCAACACGATCGCCAACGCCATCGACGTATCGTCGGTCCACTCACCCGGCGCCCACTCGAACGGCCCACCCCCGACCATATCGATCACCACCGCGGACCCCGGCTTGGTGAACTCATACCCCGCCCCCAACGCATCCCCCGCGGCCCCACCGACCAGCACCCCCGCCACCCGATCCGAAAACCCCGCGTCCTGCACAGACCCACCCCTCTCGGGCGCCCACTCTCCGATTGTCCAGCAGTCGACCCTACCGGTCGGAATGCGAGATACCCCAAGCTTTCGCCCCCAGACGCGCCCGCTTTCTGCCCACTGCCGCCGCGGACCAATCGAGGTCCCGACGTCGTTTCGACGCCTGAACTGCGACCGCCTCAGCGCGTGGCGACTTCGCCGACTGGTTCGGCGATCGAGCCGGCGCGCCGTGCCCGGCGGGCGCGGCGGAGGGCGTCGGTGGTGAAGACGACAAGGGCGGCCCAGATCAGGGCGAAACCCGCCCAGCGGGAGGCGGGCATCGGTTCGTGCATGACGGCGACGCCCCAGGCCATCTGCATACCCGGGGTGAGGTACTGCAGGATGCCCATCATCGAGAGGGGGACGCGCTGGGCCGCGACGGCGAACAACAGCAGCGGGACGAGGGTGACCGGCCCTGTGGCCAGCATCAGGCCGAAATGGGCTGGGCTGGAGGTGAACTCGCTGCGGCCGGTGGCCAGCAGCACGATCAGGAAGGCTAGGGCGAACGGGACGGCGACGATGCCCTCGGCCGCGATGCCACGCAGCGCGTCGAGCCGGATCACCTTCTTCACCAGGCCGTAGGTGGCGAACGAGCAGGCCAGGATCAGGGCGATCACCGGTGGCCGGCCGTAGTCGACGGTCAGCACGACCACCGCGAGCGCGCCGAGCCCCAGCGCCACCCACTGCGCTCTGGTGAGCTTCTCCCGGAACAGTGCCACCCCGATGGCGACCGTCACGAGCGGATTGATGAAGTAGCCCAGCGCGCACTCCACGATGTGACCGGTGGTGACGCCGAAGACGTACACACCCCAGTTCAGCGACAGCGCCGCGGAGGCGATCGCCGCCATCCGCCAGGTCCTGGCGTCGATCCCGCGCAGTCCTCGCAGCCGCCCGGTCACCGTGAGCAGCAGCAACACCACCGCCAGCGTCCAGATGATCCGCTGCGCCACCACTTCGGCGGGCGAGGCGAAGGCAAGCAGTCCGAAGAAGGCGGCGAACAATCCCCAGATCAGATAGGCGCTTGTTCCGAAGACGACACCGGGCGGGGACGAGCTGCGCTGCATTCATCCCATGTTACGACTGACGTAGCCTGACGAGCATGTCCATTTCCGTGCAGGAGCCCGCGGCGACCGGGCTCACCGCAGCACAGGTCGAACAACGCCGCCGCGACGGGCGCACCAACGATGTGCCGGCCAGAGCCAGCCGGTCGGTGCGCGACATCGTCCGCGCGAACGTGTTCACCCGCATCAATGCCATTCTCGGTGTGCTGTTCCTGCTGGTGATGTCCACCGGCTCGATCATCGACGGCATGTTCGGCCTGCTCATCGTGGCCAACAGCGCGGTCGGCATCATCCAGGAGATCAGAGCCAAACGGACCCTGGATCAGCTGGCGATCGTCAGCCAGGCCAAGCCGACGGTCCGCCGCGACGGCGTCGCCGAGCAGATCGCGCCGGGCGAGGTCGTGCTCGACGATCTGATCGAGCTCGGCCCCGGCGACCAGATCGTCGTCGACGGTGAGGTGGAGGAAGCCGCCGCGCTCGAGATCGACGAATCGCTGCTCACCGGCGAGGCCGACCCGATCGACAAGGGTGTCGGCGCCCCGGTGATGTCGGGCAGCTTCGTGGTGTCGGGGTCGGGCGCCTACCGCGCGACCAAGGTCGGCAAGGACGCCTACGCGGCGAAACTGGCCGAGGAGGCCAGCAAGTTCACCCTGGTGCATTCGGAGCTGCGTTCCGGCATCGACAAGATCCTCAAGTTCATCACCTACCTGCTGATCCCGGCGGGCGCGCTGAGCATCTACAACCAGCTGGTCTCCAGCAAAGAGTCCTGGCGGCCCGCGGTCTCGGGCATGGTCGCCGCGCTGGTGCCGATGGTGCCAGAGGGTCTGGTGCTGATGACCTCGATCGCGTTCGCGGTCGGCGTGGTGCGCCTGGGCAAACGCAACTGCCTGGTGCAGGAACTGCCAGCGATCGAGGGCCTGGCCCGCGTCGACGTGGTGTGTGCCGACAAGACCGGCACCCTCACCGAGAACGGCATGCGCCTGTCGCACATCGAACCGCTCGGCGCGTTCGACGAAGCTCAGGTGCGCCGGGCGCTGGCCGCCCTCGCGAGCGACGACCCGCGCCCCAATGCCAGCGTGCAGGCCATCGCCGAAGCCTTGCCGGACGCGCCGGGCTGGTCGCAGACCGCCATCGCCCCGTTCTCCTCGGCCAAGAAGTGGAGCGGCATCTCCTATGGCGCCCAGGGTGATTGGCTGCTCGGCGCGCCCGATGTCCTGCTCGATCCGACCTCCGCCGACGCGGAGCATGCCGAACAGCTCGGCTCGTCGGGCCTGCGCGTGCTGCTGCTGGCCAGGAGTGACCGCCCGGTCGATTCCGGCGACGCCCCCGGCCGGGTCGAGCCCGCCGCGCTGGTCGTGCTCGAGCAGAAGGTGCGCCCCGACGCCAAGGGGACCCTCGAATACTTCGCGAGCCAGCATGTCTCGATCAAGGTGATCTCCGGCGACAATGCCGTCTCGGTCGGCGCGGTCGCCTCCTCGCTCGACCTGCCCGGCGGCGACCATCCCGTCGACGCGCGCACCCTGCCCGAGGACCGCGAGGAACTGGCCGACGTCCTCGACCGCGACACCACCTTCGGCCGCGTCCGCCCCGACCAGAAGCGCGCCATGGTCGGCGCGCTGCAATCACGCGGACACACCGTCGCGATGACCGGTGACGGCGTCAACGACGTCCTCGCCCTCAAGGACGCCGACATCGGCGTCGCGATGGGCGCGGGCAGCCCGGCGACCCGTGCGGTGGCCCAGATCGTGTTGCTGGACAACAAGTTCGCGACGCTGCCGTATGTGGTGGGCGAGGGCCGCCGGGTGATCGGCAATATCGAGCGCGTCTCGAATCTGTTCCTCACCAAGACCGTGTACTCGGTGCTGCTGGCGTTCCTGGTCGGCCTGGCCGGTGTCGGTTCGCAGATCTTCGGCTACGACCCGATCGGCTATCCGTTCCTGCCGCGCCACGTCACGATCGCGGCCTGGTTCACCATCGGCATCCCGGCGTTCGTCCTGTCGCTGGCGCCCAACAACGAGCGCGCCCGCACGGGTTTCGTCGGCCGGGTGATGCGCCTGGCGGTGCCATCGGGTGTGGTGATCGGCGTCGCGACGTTCGTCGCCTACCTGATCGCCTACGCCGGTCCGGAAGCCTCGGAGACGCAGAAGGTCCAGGCGGGCACCACCGCGCTGATCACGCTGATCATGATCGCGGTGTGGGTGCTCGCGCTGGTGGCCCGTCCGTATGTGTGGTGGAAGGTGGTGCTGATCGCGGTGTCGGTGTTCGCCTACATCGCGCTGTTCACGATTCCGTTCACCCGCGAGTTCTTCAAACTCGACCCGTCGAACCTGCGGCTGACGCTGGCCGCGTTCGTATGCGGCGCGGTGGGCATCGTGCTGGTCGAGCTGGCGTGGTGGGTGCAGTCGCGGCTGTCCGGCAACACCGGCAAGTTCGTTCCCGCGGTCGGGGCCCAGGGCGCGTGACCCACCGCTGACCAGGCCGGGTCCGCCTCGAGAACCCTTGTGCCCGACGAACATTCGGTGTTGGAGTACCTTTGCGCACTATGGAGGTATTGCTGCACCAGATCGACGCGTTCGCCGACGCACCGTTCTCGGGCAACCCGGCCGCGGTCATGCCGCTGCCCAGCCGGGTGCCGGAACAACTGGCCGGGGGGGACCACCTCGCCGACCCCGAATCGCTTCGGACATTCCAGTGACCCCCGACGAGCTGGACGAGCTCTTCTCCCGGCTTCTGGTGCAGATTGATCGGCTCGACTCAGCGGCGCTGGAACTGATGGCTGATGCCTACGATCAGGCCGGAGACGTGGACCGAGCGCGCGCCTTGTGGGAGCTGGCGGAGCAAGGCGGCGACGCCGAACTACCTTAGGCCAGTGCTGTTTTCGGAGTGCCATCCATATCGTCGCCGGATCGGACTCGATGTTTGAAGGCAGCACGGCGGAATCCAGGTCAGCGTCAACGGCGCATATAGGAGTTCTTCAGGTCGTCCTGAACCACGTAGGCCGTTCCGTCGGCGATGATGTTGAGCGGTGAATCCAGCATCCGCACGTTGTACGTCCAGCCCTGTGGCAGGTGAATCTTGTCGGTGAGCGTCGGTAAGTCGTTGTACGACAGATTCGGATCGACGATCTGCGCGTAGGACTGCATCGTGTAGATCGAGCCGTCCGGGGCGGTCAGTTCGAATACCGGCTGGCCGGCGTCGTAGGTCCATGTGGTGTGCCGCGTCACCTCTTTGACGTTGTACGGCTTGCTGTCGCTGATCGCTTCGCGGGCCATCGCCTGCAGGCTTCCGCGCTTGCCCATCTGGATGCCGCCGAAGTACCAGCTGTCGTTCGACGCGCTGTCGCTGCCCGCCTCGGCGTCGATACCGTCGAGGACCCAGTGGCGTGGTCCGTTCAGGTCCGCGTCGATGGCGGGGTATGCCTGCTTCACCGCGTCCTTGGTGATGGCCTGCCACTGATCCTCGGGGCAGGTGTTGAGCCCGATCGTGTTGTAGACGGTCGCGGTGAACTGCTCCTTGTCCCTGGTCACCGGAAGTATCTCGCAGTAGCGCACGTCGCGCAGGTTGGTCTGCGCACCGCCGATATCGATCGACGGCCCAGGCCCGTACCGGACATCGCCCGCCGAGTTCGTCATCGACGTGACGGGGGTTGCGCGACTCGCGCTGTCGTCGCTGCCGCACGCGGTCAGCGCGCAGGCGGTCGAGACCGCGAGGACGAATGTGAGCGCGGATATGTGGTGCGGCTTCATCGATTCCTCCAGAATCCGATCATCGATTCTCCAAGGTTGCTACGAGAATTGTCGCGCTCCTGGGCGGAGCCACAGGGATACGACATGGGGCTGGTGTGCTCTTGGCGGCTGATGTCGAACAGTCACAATTTCAATGTCGCGTTTCCTGACGAGAACGCCACCTACTGGATACTGCCGTACCTGCTCGGCTCCACTGATTCGATCAGCCTGGCCGGCACGTATCCGTCGGCCCGATACTTCTCGCTGAACACCCCGTGTACTGGTCATCCGAGGTAAAGCGCCCACCTTCCCCGACAGCCGGGCGGGGGCGCCACCGGCCCAACCCGGTGCGCAACTGCGCTATTGGGCGCGATGTGCCAGAACGACAAGGTTTCGCCGTACCCGGTGGTCTCCTGCGCCTCGGACTTCCAGACCCATCTCGACGACCAGGGTTACTACACCTACGTGGTGGCGGCGCCCGCGGAGGCCGCACAGGTCCATGATCCGGCGTTGACGGTACTGGCATGGGGTTCGACGTCGGTGCCGAACAAGGTCGTGTTCCTTCGCAACATGCTGCCGTCACCGCAGTTCTACCCGTGGTCGGTGCAGGCGGCGCAAGCCCGCGGTGCGGACCTCGCGACGAGCATGGGCGCCTATTACCCGCGCGCCACCTATTGCGACATCTCGGTGCTGACCAGCCGTGGGTACCAGGACTGCTACCGATGACGAGTCAGAACCGCGCCCGGCTGAGCAGAGCTGATTGCGGAATTCGGCCGAAGGGCTACTCGGCGGGAACCGGCCCGTCGTCAGGGGCGGGGGCGATCACGTCGGTGGCTTCCGGCAGCAACGGCGACACCGCGAAACGCCCGGCGATCGCGTCGCCGGGCAGTGCCTGCACCGCCCGCACGCCGGGTTGTGCTGCCAGCTCACGCAATTGGGGGAGCGTGCCGCGCACCACGAGTCCGGCCGTGCACGCGCAGCCTTCGCGCAGCCTGGCCGCGGTGACCCGGGCGATATCGGCGCCGCGCTGATCGCGGTACCGCTGCGCGGCGAGCAGCCCCGCCGCGGCGTCGGCGGATTTCACCGCGGGTTCGTCGCCCGCCGGGGTGGCGATGGTGATCACCGGTGTCTGCACCCGGTCGATCGGCACGTGCTGGATCACGCCGGAGATCCGCAATCCGCCGGAGGCGGCCGGAATCTGTTGCGGGGTGAGGTAGTCGGTGAACGACACCAGGGCCCAATGGAGGTCGGTGTCGTTGCCGGACAGCGAGTTTCGCGACTCGTTCAGGTAGTCGTCGACCCGCTCGCCCTGTGCCGGACCGAGCCGATCGGTCGTGATACCCGTGGATGGTCGCGGATTCACGATGCCGAGTACCACGACGACCACGGCCAGCACCACCGCCGCGGCCAGGATCAGCGGGATACGCCAGGGCGATCGCCGCTCCGAGCCGGGCTCGGTGGCCCCGCGGTCGTCCGGCACCGTGTCCGGCGCCGGTTCGGACGACCGCGGGTCGTCAGGCATTGCGTAGTACGTCCAGGGCGTTCGCCAGGTCGTCGGGGTACTCGCTGGTGATCTCGAGCCAGCGACCGTCGGCGGGGTGGTGGAAGCCGAGCTGACGGGCGTGCAGCCACTGCCGTTCCAGGCCGAGGCGCTTGGCCAGGGTCGGGTCGGCGCCGTAGGTGAGGTCACCGCAGCAGGGATGGCGCACGGCCGAGAAGTGCACCCGGATCTGATGGGTGCGGCCGGTCTCCAGGTGGATGTCGAGCAGGCTGGCCGACTGGAACGCCTCGACCGTGTCGTAATGGGTGACGCTGGGACGCCCGTCGGCGGTGACCGCGAACTTCCAGTCGTTGCCGCGCGCCCGCCCGATCGGCGCGTCGATGGTGCCGCTGCTCGGATCGGGATGTCCCTGCACGAGTGCACGATACTGCTTGTCGACCGTGCGTTGCTTGAAGGCGCGCTTGAGCGCCGTGTAGGCGTGTTCGGATTGGGCGACGACCATCACGCCGGAGGTGCCGACGTCGAGCCGGTGCACGATGCCCTGGCGTTCGTGCGCGCCGGAGGTGGAGATGCGGTAGCCCATGGCGGCCAGCCCGCCGACCACGGTCGGCCCGGTCCAGCCGACGCCGGTGTGCGCGGCGACGCCGACCGGCTTGTCCACCGCGACGATGTCGTCGTCGGCGTAGAGGATCTTCATCCCCTCCACCGGGGTGGCCTCGACGACCAGCTCCCGCTTGGGTTCGGGGAACACCACTTCCAGCCAGGCGCCCGCGGTCAGCCGGTCGGACTTGCCCGCGGCGACACCGTCGAGCTGCACCGAGCCCTCCTCGGTCAGCGCGGCCACCGCCGTGCGCGACAACCCGAGCAGCCGGGACAGGCCGGCGTCGACCCGCATCCCGTCCAGCCCGTCGGGCACGGGCATCGTCCTGGTTTCCCTCATGCTGCGTCCTCCTGCGCATGCCCGAGGGGCCCTACGTGGTTACGCACGCTGCCTCCTCCGGGCCCTGACTCGGTCATGCGGTCTCCTCGGTGTGTTTGCGACCGCTGCGGGTGCCGTCCGGTTCGAAACCGAACACGGTGAGCGCGACCAGCAGGATCGCCCCGCACACGATGGCCGAGTCGGCGACGTTGAACACCGGCCACCAGCCGACGGCGACGAAATCGACGACATGGCCCTGCAGCGGGCCGGGGTAACGGAAGATCCGGTCGACCAGGTTGCCCAGCGCGCCGCCGAGCACCATGCCGAGGCCGATCGCCCACCACAGCGAGCGCAGCGTGCGCCCGATCCGGATGACGCCGACCACCACCGCGGCGGCGATCAGGGTCAGCAGCCAGGTCATGCCGGTCGCCATCGAGAACGCCGCGCCCGGGTTGCGCACCAGGGTGAACCGCGCGAAATCGCCGATGATCGGCACCGATTCGCCGGGATCGATGAGGGCGACGGCGAGGCATTTGGTCAGCAGGTCTAGCCCGAACAGCACGACCGCGATGATCAGCAGCATCGGCAACCGGCGGGGACCAGCGGGTTTGGCCTCGCCTGCGGTCTTCGGCGCGGCGTCGGTCGCCGGTGCCGCTGCGTCGTCGCCGGTCTCGGGAACGCCAGCGTTGTCGGTTGGCCGGTCTTCACTCACGCGACCATCATTCCCTAGTGGCGATCGGTGCTGCGCCGCGGTGCCCGGGAGTCCCAGCTGTTACTCAGGAAGCGGTCGTACCCTGATGGCTGTGACGGTGTTGTCTAGTTCTCGCTTGCCCCGCATCGCGCGCCCCGGGGTGTTACTCGTGGCGCTCGTGCTCGGGTTCGCGACCTTCGGCGCCGGGTGCGCCGACCGGTCGGCGTCGCCGGCCGACGTGGAGGGCACCGAGCCGCTCGGCATCGGTAAGGAAGTGACGGTGCCGATCTCGGCGGCCGTCACCACGCTGGTGTCGGCGGGCGACGAGCCGCGCGATCTGCTGCGTCCGCGCTACGCGGTCGGCACCACCCAGGAGGTGACGCTGCGCACCGACTACCACATCCAGCAGCAGGTCAACGATCAGCCAGCCCGCGATTTCTCGCCCGCCGCGCTGACCATCCCGATGACGGCCTGCGCGGGCGAGGACGGCGTCGACCTCACCGTCGGCACCGTCACCACCCCCGACCCGGCCCTGAACAAGGCGTTCACCACCGCCGACGGCTCCCACGCCGGCCTGGAGATGAGCGACCTCGGCGCGATCACCGAGCTGCGTCTCGCGCCGTCCCCCGACACCCCGAACACGGCACGCGCGGCGCTGGAGCAGGCCTTCTATCAGGCCGTGTACCGCTCGATCGCGTTCCCCGACGAGCCGGTCGGCGTCGGCGCGGTGTGGACGGTGCATCAGGAGATCACCGGCGGCGTCACCCTCGACCAGATCACCACGGCCACCCTGACCAGCCGCGACGGCGACCGGCTCACCATCGATCTCCAGGTGAGCCAGACCCCGACCGACAAGGTCTGGATGCTGCCCAACGACGCGGGCTCCCTCGACATCGACGGTTACGTCATGGAGGGCACCGGCACGATCACCGTCGACCTCGGTCTACCGCTTCCGGTGTCGGGGGCGATCGAGGTCGGCGGTCAGCAGATCTACCGTGACTCGCGCAGCGTGAGCACCCTCGTGCAGACGCAGTCGACCCGCGTTTCCTGGACCGAATGATGCGTTCGGCCCTGCTGCGCGCGAGCGTGGCCGCCTCGGCGTGCGCCGTGCTCGCCGGGTGCGGATCCGACGACGAATCCACCGGGTCTTTCCCCTCGGCGATCACCGCGGCGCCGGGCTCTGGCACGGTCGTCCGTGATCCCGCGCAACTGTCGGCGAGCCTGCTGGCGGCGGGCGATCTGCCCGGGGAGTTCAGTGTCGTGCCACCGCGCGCCCCCGCCGACGACACCGCCGTCCCGCCCGCGGCGCCGACCGACCCACCCGACTGCGGACGCCTGCTCTCGCCGATCGCCGAACAATGGCCGGGGTCATCGGCCGCCGCGTCGGTCCAGTTCGCCGGGCCGAGCTACGCCACCATCGATATCGACGCCGCGAGCTATCCCGATGCCGCCCTGTCCGCGGCCTTCGACGCGCTGCAGGCACAGCCTCGCCGCTGCGTCACCTACTCCGGCGACGACGCGGGCGTGCACATCGACTACCGCACCACCGCGCTGACCCAGCCGCCCGCAGGCGACGCGAGTTCGGCCTTCACCCTCACCGCGGACAGCGAGGGCCTGACGCTCACCTCGTCGACGGCCCTGGTCCAGGTCGGCAACACCCTCGTCCAGGTCGTGGTGACCGCGCCGGAAACCGTCGACCCCGGTGTGCTGGCCGACCTGACCGCCGCGCAGGTGCGCAAACTGCGCGGCTGAGCCGTCACCCGGTGACGGGTACCGCGAGCTTGCCGCCGAGATGGGCGATATAGCCGCGCACCTCGTCGGCCGAGCGGTCGGGCACCCCGAAGACGGTCTCGGTGACGCCGAGTTCGGCCCACTGCGCGAGCTGGGCGGCATCGTGGCGTCCGGCGAGCGCGATCACCCGCGGCGTGCCCTCGCGGCCCGCTTCCCGCCACACCCGGTGCAGCAGGGCGATCTTGTCGCCGAGGTCGCCCTCGGTCGGGGTGGTGATCCAGCCGTCGGCGTGGCGGGCCAGCCAGCCGAAGGACTTCTCGGTGCCGCCCGCGCCGAGCAGGACCGGGATGGTCGGGCTGATCGGCTTCGGCCAGGACCAGCTCGGCCCGAAACGCACGAACTCGCCCTCGAATTCGGCTTCCTCCTGCGACCAGATCGTGCGCATCGCGTCCAGGTTCTCGCGCAGCACGGTGCGGCGCTTCTTCGGCGGGACGCCGTGGTGGGCGAGTTCGTCGGTGTTCCAGCCGAATCCGACGCCCAGCTCCACCCGGCCGCCGGACAGGTGGTCGAGCGAGGCGATGGTCTTGGCGAGGGTGATCGGATGATGCTCGGCGGGCAGCGCGACCGCCGTCGACAGCGTGATCCGCTCGGTGACCGCGGCCGCGGTGGCCAGCGCGACCCAGGGATCGAGGGTGCGCAGGTACCGGTCGTCGGGCAGCGACGCGTCGCCGGTCTGGGGATGGGCCGCGGCGCGCACCACCGGGATGTGGGTGTGCTCGGGCACGTAGAACGCGTCGAACCCGGCGTTCTCGGCCGCCAGCGCGGCGTCGGCGGGCGTGATGCCCCGGTCACTGGTGAACAACACGAGCCCGTACCGCATGTTCCGGCCCTCCGGATCAGACAACAAAACTGAAACAAGTTCTATCAGTCTTTCGGGCCTGCCGGAAGACCGCGGACCCGACAGCCTTTCCCCGGCAGGGCGAGGGGAATAGGCTCGGACCGTCCGAGCATCAACCTCGACCCGGAGGTATCCGATGTCTGATGTTTCCCCCTTCCCCGAAGGCTATCCGCGTATCTGTCCCGGCCTCTCGTGCGCGGGTGCGGCGGCCGCGATCGACTTCTACACCGCGGTCTTCGGCGCCACCGAACGCATGCGCATGCCCGGCCCCGGCGGTACCGTCGCCCACTGCGAACTGCTCGTCGGCGACTCCGTTCTCATGATCGGCGACCCGGCGCCCGACATCGGTTTCCCCGATCCGAAAGAGGTCGGCGGTTCGCCGGTCAACCTGATGGTCTACGTGTCCGACGCCGACGCCGCCTTCGCGGCCGCTCTCGAGGCGGGCGCCACCGCGATCAACCCGATGACCGACCAGTTCTACGGCGACCGCAGCGGCTCCTTCGAAGACCCGTGGGGCCATCGCTGGACCGTGGCCACTCACATCGAGGACGTGTCGGAGGAGGAGATGCAGCGGCGCATGGAGGAGATGATGAACGCGGCGGGCTGATCAGGCCGCCACGATCGAATCACCCTCCACCCGTATCGGTTTCGCCGGCAGCGGCTGGGTGGCAGGCCCACCGCTGACGCTGCCGTCGAGCCCGAACCGGCTCCCGTGGCACGGGCAGTTGATGGTGCCGTCGGAGACATTCCCGACCTGGCAGCCCGCGTGCGTGCACGTGGACGACAGGCCGACGAAATTGCCCGCGGTCGGCTGGGTGATCACGGTGTCACCGACGATCACCCCGCCACCGACCGGCACGTCGGCAGTTTTGGCGAGCGCGCCCGCGGGCCCACCCACCGGCGCCTGCGCGCTCGCGGGCGCACCGTCCTTCTCAGCCGAACAGGCGGTCAGCGTCGCGGCCGCCGCGAGTACCCCGGCGCCGACCATCGCCGTCCTGCGATCGATCCGCATCTCATTGCTGGTCATTGGTGGAACTCCGATCACAACTGTCGCTATGAGCCACCGGTCGGCCGAATCCGACCCGCTCCTTACCGTTTCAACGTGACCCACCCGCCCCGGGTTCGAACCCGCGCCGAATCAGTGGAGACCTCGGGGGATTCCCTGATGTGGGTAGGTGGCAGGCGGGCTTACTGTCACGCAGGTGAAGGCGATCGTGCAGCGGGTATACGGCTCATCGGCGATGTTGAGCGTGGCGGAGGTCGAGCGGCCGGAGCCGGCGCAGGGACAGGTGCTGGTCCGGGTGCGGGCGGCCTCGGTGAACGCGCGGGACTGGCATGTCATGCGGGGCGATCCGCTGATCGCGCGGTGGATGGATCGGTCGGTGTTCGCGCGGCGCGGGCCGGCGCAGCCGATCAACGGCGGCGATTTCGCGGGGATCGTCGAGTCGGTCGGGGCGGGGGTGACCGATCTGCGGCCGGGGGACGAGGTGTACGGGGAATCGATCAGCGGCGCGTTCGCCGAATACCTCGCGGTGGACGGGTCGGTGGTCGGCCCGAAACCGGCGAAGCTGACCTTCGAAGAGGCGGCGACGCTGCCGTTGGCCGCCAATACCGCGCTGACCCTGCTGCGCGACGTCGAGGCGGGGCAGCGGGTGCTGATCATCGGTGCCTCCGGCGGTGTCGGCACCTTCGCCGTGCAGATCGCGCTCGCCGCGGGCGCGGAGGTGACCGGGGTGTGCAGCACCCGCAATGTCGGCCTGATCCGTGAACTCGGTGCGCACCAGGTGGTCGACTACACCCGCGACACGGTGACCGGACGTTACGACACCGTGCTCGACCTGGCGGGCAGCCGCGCCCTGCGCGAGCTGCTGCGCCTGGTCGAGCCGACCGGCACCCTGGTGCTGTCCGGCGGCGGGAACTACAGCGGGGGAACCACATTCGGTCCGATCGGACTGATGGCCCGCGCCCAGCTGAGCCGCCCGTTCGTGCGCCCGGCGATCCGGGTCCCGCTCGCACGGCAGAGCCGCGAAGCACTCGCCGAACTCCGCGAACTCGTCGACACGGGCAAGGTACGTCCGATCATCGACCGGACGTACCCTCTCGACGAAGTCCCCGCCGCGATTCACTACATGGAAACCGAACACGCCAGGGCGAAGATCGCCATCACCGTCGGCTGAGCGCGATCACTGCAACCGGAACTCCATCATCGCGATCGCGTCGTCGACCGCGGTGATGAGGTTCGCCAACCGGATGTGCGGGTCCGCAGCCGACAGCGCCGCCTGGCGATCGGTGGGGCCGATCGGCAGGCGGGCGGCCAGCTCGTAGGAGCGGGTTGTCGGGTCGTCGGAGAGGTCCTCCAGCGACGCCGACGGCGGTGGGCGCCGGATGCCGGAGCGGCGGGCGAGCTGCGCGGTCAGGGTGTGCAGGCGGTCGGCGCGTTTGCGCAGGTCCGCCAGCAGATCGGTATCGTCGGCGCCCACTTCGTCCGGCCACACCCGCACCTCGGCACGGGGATATGGCGCGTCGGTGAGCCACTGGTCGACGCGGATACGGTCGCCGCCGAGGCAGCGCAGCCGGAACCGCGAGCCCGACAGTTCGACGACGTCGGTGATCTGGGCGACGACGCCGACATCGGTGCGCACGTCACCGCCGCCGACCTCGTGCCCGCGCGCGATGAGAACGACGCCGAACTCCGGCTCCCGGCGTCCGTCGAGGCAGTCCTCGACCAGCGCGACATAGCGCGGTTCGAAGATCTGCAGCGACAGCGGCTCGCCGGGCAGCAGGACCGCCCCGAGCGGAAACATAGGAATCTCCACCGTCACAGCATGCCCGCTATCCCGCGTGCCGTGCCGATCCGACATGCTCGCCCGCTGATCATCCCTTCGCGATCGCCTCGAACACGGTCGGGTCGACCAGGGTGGAGGTGTCGCCCAGTTCGCGGCCCTCGGCGACGTCGCGCAGCAGCCTGCGCATGATCTTGCCGCTGCGGGTCTTGGGCAGTTCCGGCACGAGATGGATCTCGCGCGGCCGGGCGATCGGGCTGATCTCCACCGAGACAGCGGCCTTGAGCTCGGTGACCAGCGTGTCGTCCGGTGCTGCCGACCCGGTGAGGATGACGAAGGCGACGATGCCCTGACCGGTCGTCGCGTCGCTCGCGCCGACCACGGCGGCCTCGGCCACGGCCGGATGCCCGACGAGCGCGGATTCGACCTCGGCGGTGGAGATGCGGTGTCCGGAGACGTTCATGACATCGTCGACGCGTCCGAGGATCCACAGGTCGCCGTCGGCGTCGAGCTTGGCGCCGTCACCGGCGAAGTACCAGCCCTCGGAAGCGAAACGCTGCCAATAGGTTTCGCGGTAGCGATCCATGTCGTTCCAGATGCCACGCAGCATCGACGGCCACGGCTGATCCAGCACGAGCAGACCCGAGGCGTCGTTGCCCAGCGGTGTGCCGTCGTCGTCGACGACCTTCGCCGAGATCCCCGGCAGCGGTGCGGTGGCGGCGCCGGGCTTGGTGGCGGTGACGCTGGGCAGCGGGGAGATCATGATGGCGCCGGTTTCGGTTTGCCACCAGGTGTCGACGATGGGGGTCTTGTTGGCGCCGATGACGTCTCGGTACCAGCGCCAGGCTTCGGGGTTGATGGGTTCGCCGACGGAGCCGAGCAGTCGCAGGGTGGACAGGTTGTGGGCGTCGGGGATCTCGCGGCCCCACTTCATGAAGGTGCGGATCAGCGTCGGCGCGGTGTAGTAGATGGTGACGCCGTATTTTTCGATGATCTCGAAGTGGCGGTGTTCGGTGGGGGAGTTCGGGGTGCCTTCGTAGACGACCTGGGTGGCGCGGTTGGCCAGTGGTCCGTAGACGATGTAGCTGTGGCCGGTGACCCAGCCGATATCGGCGGTGCACCAGTAGACGTCGTCGCCTGCTTTGTGGTCGAAGACGTTGTGGTGGGTGTAGGCGGCCTGGGTGAGGTAGCCGCCGGTGGTGTGCAGGATCCCCTTGGGCTTTCCGGTGGTGCCGGAGGTGTAGAGGATGAACAGGGGGTGCTCGGCGGGGAAGGGCTGCGCCTCGTGCGAAGGCGAAGCGAGAGAAACGGTTTCGTCCCACCACAGATCACGAACCTCGGTCCACGGCACATCCAGACCCGTGCGCCGCACCACCAGCACATGCTCGACCGAGGTCGGATCGTCGCCCAGCGCCTCGTCGACCGCCGACTTCAACGGCGCGGGTTTCCCGCGCCGCCACTGCCCGTCGGTCGTGACGATCAACCGCGCCTGCGCGTCGTCGACCCGCTGGCGCAGCGCCGTCGGCGAGAAGCCGGCGAACACCACCGAATGGGTGAGACCCACACGCGCACAGGCCAGCATGGTCACGATCGCCTCGGGCACCATCGGCATGTACACCGCGACCCGATCGCCCGCCACCAACCCGAGCGCGGTGAAAGCGTTGGCAGCTCGTGATACGTCGTCGAGCAGCTCCTGATAGGTGATGTCGCGGGAATCGCCCGGCTCACCCTCCCAATGGATCGCGACCTGGTCGCCGTGCCCGTCGATGACATGCCGGTCGACGCAGTTGTAGGCGACATTGAGCTCACCGTCGGCGAACCAGCGCGCGACCGGGGCTTCGCTCCAGTCCAGCACCTGGGTGAACGGCGTTTGCCAGTGCAGCCGGTTCGCCTGCTCGGCCCAGAAACCGTCGCGATCGGTCAGTGCCCGCTCGGCGAGCGTGGCGTCGGCATTGGCCTGCGCGACGAACTCCGCCGCGGGCGGATAGCTGGTCGCGTGGTCGGGTCGGGTGGGGTCGGTGACTGCACCGGTCACGAGAAATCTCCTTCTGACAACAGGGGTAAGGCCCGGGCCGGTGGGGTCACCACCGGCCCGGGCAGGACGGCCTCAGTGCGAGATCGCCTTCTCCGCACCGACACCGGTGAGCGCTCGTACTTCCATCTCGGCGGCCTTGGCCGTGTCGACCTGCTCGCCACGGCCACCGGCGAAGGTGCCGACGACGCCGAGCGCGAACGCCAGCGGGATGGACACGATGCCGGGGTTGGACAGCGGGAACCAGTGGAAATCGGTCCCGGTGATCATCGAGGTCTTGGTGCCCGACACCGCGGGGGAGAACACGATGAGCACGATGGTCGAGATCAGGCCGCCGTACATCGACCACAGCGCGCCGGTGGTGTTGAACCGCTTCCAGAACAGCGAGTACAGGATCGTCGGCAGGTTCGCCGCCGCCGCCACCGCGAACGCCAGCGCCACCAGGAACGCGATGTTCTGGCCGTTGGCCAGGATGCCGAGCCCGATCGCGAGCACACCGATCACCACGGCGGTGATCCGCGAGACCCGCACCTGCTTGCGCTCGTCGACATTGCCCTTCTTGAGCACGCTGGCGTAGATGTCGTGGGCGAACGAGGCCGACGCGGTGATCGTCAGACCGGCCACGACGGCGAGGATCGTCGCGAACGCGACCGCCGAGATCACGCCGAGCAGGATCACCCCGCCCAGTTCGAACGCCAGCAGCGGCGCCGCCGAGTTCTGCCCGCCTGCCGCGGCGAGGATCTTGTCCGGGCCGACGATGGCCGCCGCGCCGTAGCCGAGCACCAGGGTGAACAGATAGAACGCGCCGATCAGGCTGATCGCCCAGACCACCGAGCGCCGAGCCTCTTTCGCGGTGGGCACGGTGTAGAAGCGCATCAGTACGTGCGGCAGACCCGCGGTGCCGAGCACCAGCGCCAGGCCGAGCGACAGGAAGTTCAGCTTCGAGGTTTCGCTGCCGCCGTACTGGGCGCCCGGCGCGAGCACGTCACGCGCGGCGACGGCCTTGTTGGCGGACTCGCTCACCGATTCCTGTGCGGCGCCGAGGATGTCGGAGAAGTTGAAGCCGAACTTGGCCAGCACCAGCACCGTCATCAGCGCGGCGCCCGCGATCAGCAGCACCGCCTTGATGATCTGCACCCAGGTGGTGCCCTTCATGCCGCCGACCAGCACGTAGACGATCATCAGCACGCCGACGATCGCGATCACGACTGATTGCCCTGCGCGCGAGGAGATGTCGAGCAGCAGCGCGACCAGACCACCAGCGCCCGCCATCTGCGCGAGCAGGTAGAACAGCGACACCGTCAGGGTGGTCAGCGCGGCCGCGGTGCGCACCGGGCCTTCCTTCAACCGGAAGCTGAGCACGTCGGCCATCGTGAACTTGCCGGTGTTGCGCAGCATTTCGGCCACCAGCAGCAGCGCGACCAGCCAGGCGACCAGGAACCCGATGGAGTACAGGAACCCGTCGTAGCCGTAGACGGCGATCGCGCCGGCGATACCGAGGAAGCTCGCCGCCGACAGGTAGTCGCCGGCGATGGCGATGCCGTTCTGCGGGCCCGAGAAGCCACGTCCGCCGGTGAAATAGTCGGCGGCACTGGCATTGTTGCGGCTGGCCCGGATCACCACGACCATGGTGACCGCGACGAACAGCGCGAAGATGGCGATATTGGCGAGGGGGTTACCCACCGTCGTATCCGCGGCGAGGATGTTCACGCCCGGCCCTCCTCGAGAGATTCGCGGATGGCCGCGGCGCGCGGGTCCAGCTCACGATTGGCGAAACGGACGTAGAGCCCGGTGATGAGGAACGTGGAGACGAACTGCCCGAGGCCGAGCAGCAGACCCACGTTGATGTTGCCGAAGACCTTGGTCGCCATGAAGTCGTGCGCGTACGCGCCGAGCAGCACATAGCTCAGGTACCACACCAGAAACAGCGCGGTCATCGGGAAGACGAAGCGGCGCAGGCGGTTGCGCAGATCCTGGAACTGCGGGCTCGCCTGCACGGCAAGCCATTCGTCGGCACTCGGCGTGCGCCGGTCGGGCGCTTCTTCGGTGTCGGTTTCGGTCATGCCTGTGGTCCTAGCGTGAGGGGGTCGTGCGTGGGATGACCGTAAGGGGCCGAGTATGTGCGCGGGATGGTGTGGCGTGGGTCACTCGGTGAAGGTGGTCGCTCGTGCGGTGAACGGTCGCTCTCGCGCGACGAACGGTCAGCGCAAGATCACCGGTGGGCGGCGGTTTCCGGGTCGCGGTCCGCGCTCATGCCGAGTCGTTCCGGCGCGTGCATGCGCAGGAAGATCCCCGCGATCGTCCGTGTGTCCTGACCCTTCGTCAGCAGGCTGACCAGGATCGTCACCGCGAACGCCAGCGGCACGCTGACCGCGCCCGGATAGTCGACGATCGCCGACGCCCAGCCGCCGGCCAGCTCGGGGGAGACCCCGCCCAGTACCGCGAGCACGGTCGCGCCGCCCGCGGTGATCCCGCCGGTGAGCAGCCCGCCGGCCGCGCCCGCCGCGGTCAGCCCGCGCCACCAGATGCCGAGCACCAGCAGTGGGCACAGGGTCGACGCGGCCACCGAGAACGCGAGCGCGACCGTGCGGGACAGGTCGAGCGAGGCGACGGTCAGCGCCAGTGTCAGCGGGACGAGCCCGGCGACGAGTGCGGCGGCGCGGAAGTCCCGGATCCGGCCGCGCAGCACGTCGGTGCTGAGCACGCCGGCGAGACTGACCAGCAGGCCCGAGGAGGTGGACAGGAACGCCGCGATCGCACCCGCGGCGGCCAGGGCGGCGAGCAGCTGCCCGCCGAGTCCACCGAGCACCGCCCCCGGCAGCAGGACCACCGCGGCGTCGGAGGCCCCGGTGATCAGCAATTGCGGCACGTACAGGCGGGCGAAGACGCCGAGCAGGATCGGGAACAGATAGAACAGGCCGACCAGCCCGATCACGGTCAGCGCGGTCCGGCGGGCCGAGGGGCCGTCCCGGTTGGTGTAGAAGCGGACCAGCACATGCGGCAGACCCATGGTGCCGAGGAAGGTCGCCACGATCAGTGAGAACACCTGATACTGCGGATGTTCGCCACCGAATCCGCCGCCCGCGGCGACCCAGCTCGCGCCGTCGGCGGGCGCGCCGGCGACCACCGGGACCGCCGACCCCGGTTCGAGGACCAGTTCGGTGCCCGCCGCCAGGGTGTGGTTGCCGGGCGTGAGCAGGACCGGCCCGTCTTCGGTGCGCCCATCGAGGGTGCCGGTGACGGTCACCTGCTGTGAAACATCCAGGTGCACCACCACGTCGGTGGAGATGTCGACCGTGGTGCGCTGGTCGACCAGCGGCGGCGCCGGGGTGCCGACCGGCCGTTCGTCGGCGAGGAAATGCAGGCCGAGTACCAGCGCGGGCACCGCCACCGCCGTCAGCTTCAGCCAGTACTGGAACGCCTGCACCAACGTCACCGACCGCATGCCGCCGCCGATCACATTCGCCAGCACGATCGCCCCGACCGCGACCGCGCCCACCCAGTGCGGCGCCCCGAGCAGGATGTGCAGCGTCAGCCCGGCGCCCTGGAACTGGGGGATCAGATACACCGCGCACACCAGCACCACGAGTCCGGCGGCCATGCGCCGCAACCGGATCGAGCCGAGGCGGAACTCCGCGAAATCGGGCACGGTGTAGGCGCCCGATCGGCGTAGCGGCGCGGCGACGAACATCAACAGGCCGAGGTAGCCTGCGGTGAAGCCCACCGGATACCACAGCGCATCGGCACCATATTTGGCGATGAGCCCCGCTACACCGAGAAAGGAAGCAGCGGAAAGGTACTCGCCGGAGATCGCCGCCGCATTCCACCGCGAGCCCACTGTCCGTGAGGCGACCAGGAAGTCGGAAGTCGTGCGCGACAGGCGAACTCCGTAGAACCCGATCCCCACGGTGGCGAGTGCGGCCATCAGGAGGGCGGCGACAGTGAGCGCGGGGTTGTCGGGACTCATCGCTCGCTCGCTGTCGTCGCGCCGCGCACCCTCGACCTGGCCGCGGCGAGCGGTGGGGCCTCGCCCTCGATCACCCCTCCGCCGCGTGCAGTGCGTCGAGGCGCTGGAACCGATGGGGTGGTGCTCACGATGGTGGTCGGCCGACCCGGCGACAGGCGCGATCCGGGTGCTCGGCCGATGCGGACGTGACCATGCGGTGTGGTGGGCCGGTGCGGAGGCATCGTTTCAGTCCCCGGCCAGTTCCAGGAAGTCGTCCTCGTTGCGTTGGGCTAGACGCACGTACACCCGGCCGACCGTGTACAGCGACGGAAAGGCCAGCACCCCGAGGACGAGCCAGGGCAGGCGGATACCGGCGACCGTCGTCTCGGCGATCGCGTCGATGCTGAACAGCACGGGTAACGCGCCGAACCCGGCGACCACGACCAGCCCGAGGCGCAGAGCGAGACCCAGCTGCGCCCGGATCAGTCCACCGATCAGTGCCGCGCCGAGATCTGTCTGCTCGACCACCTCGGTGCGGGTACGCACCTGACGCGCCCCACGCCGCTGCGCCAGCACCACCCGTTCCCGTGGCGGGCGCTGCGGAGCTGTCACCTCTGCGACCAGTTCTGTCGCGGACCGTGCACCAGCCGCTGCTTGAGTTCGCGCACCTGACGCCGGCTCACCGGCAGCTCCACCGCACCGGCCGCGCTTTCGGCACGCAGGCACACCACCGTGCCGTTACCCGCCGTGCGCAGCCCGGTGACCAGCCGCAACGCGACCAGGTACGACCGGTGCACGCGCAGGAATCCGGCATCCTCCCACCGTGATTCGAGCGCGGAGAGCGGGATCCGCACCAGATGCGAGCCGGTGCCGGTGTGCAGCCGTGCGTAATCCCCGTCGGCTTCGACCCAGGCAACATCGGCCCGGTTCACCAAGGTGGTCACCCCGCCGAGCTCCACCGGAATCACCTCGCTCGGATGCGCGGGCTCCGGCGGTGCCGCGGCCTGCACCGACACCCTGGCGCCGACGATCCGCCGCACCGCCTCGGCCAGCCGCGCCGCCCGCAACGGTTTCAGCAGGTAATCCACCGCCCCCAGATCGAACGCGGCCACCGCGTGATCGTCATGCGCCGTCACGAACAACACCGCGGGCGGCTCGGCGAACTCCGACAGAATCCCCGCCAGCTCCATCCCCGTGAGCCCCGGCATATCGATATCGAGAAACACCGCGTCGATCGGATGCGCCCGCAACAACCGCAACGCACTCGTCGACTCACCCGCCCGATGAATCTCCCCGACCCCGCTCTGGGTGCTCAGCAGATACACCAGCTCATCGAGCGCCGGCTTCTCGTCATCGACGGCGAGCACCCGCAGAGCGGTCGGGGTTTCATCGGTGTTCCAGGTCACAGCCTGTCCATGGTAACCGCCGCCCGCGATCGCCGAGGACGGTATCCTCCGTGTTCTCTCCGGCTCGAGCGTCGGCCGTTTCCGCTCCGGGGCAGCTCCCCAGTGGCACTTGATCATTCAGCGAGTCGCATCACTAGACTGCTACCGTTGCGCCGAGGGGGAACGTATGAACGACTTCACCGTGCAGTTATCCAGCCTCGACGGATTCGGATTGGATCTGCAGGACTTGGGATCGAACTTTTCGTCCAATGCTTCGCGCTTGCTGCCGGAAGTCTCGCTGCCCAGCGGAACGACCGGGTTGCTCGCATCGCTGACATCGTCGTTCGAGCGCTTTCAGGGAACGTTGACCACATCGCACCAGCAAGATCTGACCAACCTCTCTTCGTACAGCACCATCCTTTCCGCGGCTTCCCGTCAGTTCCAAGGAACCGACGACCGTTCCGCACAAGCGATCTCGACTTCCACAGCGAGCACGACGAATGATCTAGCTATCGGCGGGGCATCGGTCGGTGGCGGAGTCACCCGATTCACAGGTCTGCAGTTGCCGACGCTGTCAACGATCGAGGACGGCCAGTTCACTGTGCGCCAGGTTGTCGACTCGGCGATCGAGCTACTCACTCACTTCGACGATCCGCTGAGCCGGGCGATCGGGATCAAGCCGACAGCCGACTACCTCGTCCCGCTGGCCGCGGACTGGGAAACGCTGGATACCCTGGGCAGCCGGATTCGACAGCTCGGCATCAACGACTTTGTGGCATCGGAAAATCTGTCCAGCGGCGTCCGGTGGCTGCAAGGCAGCTGGTCCGGGAACACCTCGGCGTCCTTCGCGACGAGTACGAACGCCTTCGCGCAGGCCATCTCCACCCGCAGCACCGACCTGGACGTCGTGGCGAAGATCGTCACAAACGGTGGGACTTGCCTCGAACGTCTGGTCTACAACCAGGCGATGGGATGGAGCAGCGGGCTGTCCCAGTCGATGAGCTTCCTCGGTTTCACCCTCCCGCTCGGAGCGTGGGCGCAACTCATCGATCGACCGATGAACGATTCCTACAAATCGCAGATCGTTTCGGCAGTCGATGCGCTGAAAGCAGAATCTGACGCCCGGCGTGATGCGATCACGACCATGATCGGCAAGATCGCCCAGGCGCTCGACTACACGCCGGGACAAACAGCCCCGACCTTCTCCGCGACTGAATACGAGGTGCCCGACAAAGTGATTGTCGATTTCGGTGCGAGCCGTTACGGGTTCGGAAACAACGTGTGGTGGGAGAGCAGCATTGCGTCGCCCTCCTGATCCCGATCTGCCCGCGGACCGCGCGGTGTACGGCTCGAAAACCAGCGCCTACGATAAGACAGTCGCTGCTGCGGCCAGTGTAGACGCCGCCTCGGCGCAGGCGTATTTCGACCTCAGGGGATGGGATTTCTCCGAGGATCTCCTCGGCACCTACCTCGGAAACAACGAAGCCGGTTTCATCTACGAGATCAGCTCTGGCCACTACGAGCGGGTGATGGCCACGAGTGGCGCAAGAGAAGCTATTACGCAATGCCTGGAGGAAATCGAGAACCAGGCACGCCAGAACCCCCAGGTCGGTGTCACGCAGGAGTTGACCTCAGCATGGCTTGGTGTAAAGCCAGGAGACGATGACGACATCGACAACGCATTGGGCCATTACGATGTGGCGGTCAGCAGTGACACAATGGTCTCCGAAGCGGACAGCGGCCTCCAGGCCGAGATCATCTACAAGAGCTATGTTTACGAGTTCTACAACTTCGACAAAGACTCGGAGACCAGCCCAGGAGGCATCGTCAACAACGAGATGCGCCACCTCGAAGAAGCTGGTTGGGCGCGGAGTTTCCGCGTCCACGGCGAGGCCACCCTACAGTTCAGGCAGGTCGAGAAGCTGTGAGGAACTTCAGCGGAAAATTTGTCGTCCCGTATGTCGCCACGTGCATAATTGTTGTCGGGATCGGAGGGTGTTCCGCCGACCCAGCGGACGGACTGAGTCACCTGTCGACGTGTGCAAACATATTCTTCCCGGAGAATGTGGAAGTCGTGTGGTACGAGCATGACACCCGTTTCAGAGAGTCGACCTCAGTAGCCGTGGTCGACATTCCCATCGGATCAGTCAGCGAATTCAAACAACGATCCGGATTTGCGGAGTTCGCTCCAGGGGTTCCCGCGTCGTGGAAGTCCTACTGGGACGCGACCGGGATGGGCGATCTGCTGACGACTGACGCCGGAAACGAACACTCCGTCGAGGGCTACCGGGATCCGAGACGATACGTCGTCATCCACGCCGACGGCGACGAAAAAAGACGGATCTTCGTTCATACAGACTGCTGATTCGTGGTTAGCGGGGGATGACGGCAGCGAGACCCTGATGGCGGAGGCAGATCAGGCGCGGATTCCAGCGCGGAATTTCGGGACTCGCATGCTGACTTTCGTTCCCGCGCCGGGGGCGGTGTCCACGACCAGGCCGTAGTCGTTGCCGAAGGCGGCGCGCAGGCGGTCGTCGACGTTGGCGAGGCCGACGTGGGCGGCTTCGCCGGTGCGGGCGGGGCCGGTGTCGGTGTCGACGGCGTCGAGGGCGCCGGAGCGCAGGAGTTCGGGGTCCATGCCGATGCCGTCGTCCTCGACGCTGATCAGGCAGTCGGTGCCCTCGTCGCTGGCGACGATGCTCAGCTGTCCGCCGCGAGCCCCGCCGCCGAGACCGTGCCGGACCGCGTTCTCCACCAGCGGCTGCAGCGCCAGGAACGGCAGCACCACGCCGAGTACTTCCGGCGCGATCTGCAACCGCACGTCGAGTGCGTCGCCGAAGCGGGCCTGTTCCAGGGCGAGGTAGCGCTCGATATTGCGCAGTTCGTCGGCGAGGACGGTGAATTCGCCTGCGGCGCGGAAGGAATAGCGGGTGAAGTCGGCGAATTCGAGGATGAGTTCGCGGGCCCGGTCGGGATCGGTGCGGACGAACGAGGCGATCGTGTTGAGCGCGTTGTAGATGAAATGCGGGCTGATCTGGGCGCGCAGCGCACGCAGTTCGGCCCGGTCGACCCGGGCCCGAGAAGCGTCCAGCTCGGCCAGCTCCAGCTGCCCGCACGCATACCGGGCGACCTCACCCGCCGCCCCGAGCATGCCGGGCCCTGGCTTCCCGGTGGTCACCATCCCGAGCGCCCCCACCGCCGCCCCCGCATCGATCAGCAGCGGCTGCGCGATGAGCGAATGCTCGTCCCCACTGACCAACACCGCCCGCTCGTCGGCGATCGCCCGCCGCGCCGCCTCGGCGAACGCCTCGACCATCCCCGTATGCGGCCCATCCCATGCCAGCAACGTCGCCTCCGCATCCACCACCCCCAGCGCCTCGGCCCCGGCCAGCGCCCGCAGATGCGGCGCGGCCTCCCGCGCCGCCTCCGCCGTCAACCCCCGCCGCAACGGCACCGCGGCCAGCGACGCGGTATGCAACGCCTGATGAACGGCCCGCTGAGCAGGCGTGGTCACCACCCGCTGCGTCCGCCGCCACACCAGCCACCCGGTGATCAGGACGATCACCACACACGCCAGCACCACCGCCGTGGTCGTCACCGTGCGCTCCCGTCTGCCCGCGTCATGAACCGGCCACCATGCATCCGCGGCGGCCGCCGGGCACGACCATCATCGACTCGGCCGGACACCCCTCGCCACCCGGTGCGGACATGCGCCGATTATTGCCGCAGGCCGACACCGTGCGCCGGTGATCGTCGACAGGCGGCCGCGCGTCGGGTTCACCGCCGAGGAACTAGCGGAAAACAGACGTTGTCCAGGACTCGCCGGTGACCTTCGCCACGACACGCCGGACCGGGCCGAGGCGGGGACCGGGCGCCCGTGTGGCACGGGAAAAGTTGTCGGACCCCCGTGCATAGAATGCCAAGGCCAACCCCCGTCGACACCCTGGGAGGAAGGACCGTCTTGGCCTCGTCCGGATCGTTCGTTCACCTGCACAACCACACCGAGTACTCGATGCTCGATGGTGCGGCGAAGATTTCGCCGCTGTTCGCGGAGGCGGAACGGCTGGGCATGACCGCCGTCGGCATGACCGACCACGGCAACATGTACGGCGCCTCGGAGTTCTACAACTCGGCCAAGAAGGCGGGTATCAAGCCGATCATCGGCATCGAGGCCTACATCGCGCCGGGTTCGCGGTTCGACACCAAGCGGGTGCAGTGGGGTGATCCGGGGCAGAAGAGTGACGACGTCTCGGGTTCGGGTGCCTATACCCACATGACGATGGTCGCGGAGAACGCGACCGGCCTGCGCAACCTGTTCAAGCTGTCGAGCCTGGCCTCGATCGAGGGCCAGCTGGGCAAGTGGGCGCGCATGGACGAGGAGATCATCGCCCAGTACGCGGAGGGCATCATCGCCACGACGGGCTGCCCGTCGGGCGAGGTGCAGACCCGGCTGCGCCTCGGTCATGAACGCGAGGCGCTCGAGGCCGCCGCGAAGTGGCAGGAGATCTTCGGCAAGGACAACTTCTTCCTCGAGGTGATGGACCACGGTCTGTCGATCGAGCGCCGGGTCCGCGAGGGCCTGATCAATGTCAGCAAGCAGCTCGACATCCCGCCGATCGCCACCAACGACTGCCATTACGTCACCAAGGACCAGTCGACCAATCACGAAGCGCTGCTGTGCATCCAGACCGGCAAGACGCTCTCGGACCCGACCCGCTTCAAGTTCGACGGTGACGGCTACTACCTGAAGTCGGCCGCGGAGATGCGCGCCATCTGGGACGCGGAAGTCCCCGGCGCCTGCGACAACACCGAGCGCATCGGCGAACGCGTGCAGTCCTACGACGACGTGTGGGCCCACCGCGACCGGATGCCGATCTTCCCGGTGCCCGAGGGCCACACCCAGGCCACCTGGCTGCGCAAGGAAGTCCTCGACGGCCTGGATCGCCGGTTCCCCGACGGCCCGCCGCAGGACTACCTCGCGCGCGCCGACTACGAGCTCGGCGTCATCTGCGAAATGGGTTTTCCCGCCTACTTCCTCGTCGTCGGTGACCTGATCCGCCATGCACTCGACGTCGGCATCCGCGTCGGCCCCGGCCGTGGTTCGGCCGCCGGTTCGCTGGTCGCCTACGCGATGGGCATCACCAATATCGACCCGATCCCGCACGGTCTGCTGTTCGAGCGGTTCCTCAACCCCGAGCGCGTGTCGATGCCCGATATCGATATCGACTTCGACGATCGCCGCCGCGGTGAAATGGTCCGCTACGCCACCGACAAATGGGGCAGCGACCGCGTCGCTCAGGTGATCACCTTCGGCACCATCAAGACCAAGGCCGCGATCAAGGACTCCGCGCGAGTCCTGTTCGGCCAGCCCGGTTTCGCCATCGCCGACCAGATCACCAAGGCGCTGCCGCCGCCGATCATGGCCAAGGACATCTCGGTCTCCGGCATCACCGACCCGGAGCACGAGCGGTACAAGGAAGCCGCCGAGGTCCGCGAGCTCATCGGCTCCAATCCCGATGTCGCCAAGATCTACGAGACCGCCCGCGGCCTGGAAGGCCTGATCCGCAACGCAGGCGTGCACGCCTGCGCGGTCATCATGTCCTCGGAGCCGCTGACCGACGCCATCCCGGTGTGGAAGCGCGCGCAGGACGGCGCGATCATCACCGGCTGGGACTACCCGTCGTGTGAGGCCATCGGCCTGCTGAAGATGGACTTCCTCGGTCTGCGCAACCTCACCGTCATCGGTGACGCCCTGGAGAACATCAAGGCCAACCGCGGCATCGATCTCGACATGGATCACCTGCCGCTCAACGACCCGGCCACCTACGAACTGCTCGCCCGCGGCGACACGCTCGGTGTGTTCCAGCTCGACGGCAGTGCCATGCGCGATCTGCTGCGCCGCATGCAGCCCACCGGCTTCGAGGACATCGTGGCCGTGCTGGCGCTGTATCGCCCCGGCCCGATGGGCATGAACGCCCACAACGACTACGCCGATCGCAAGAACAACCGGCAAGAAGTCAAACCGATCCACCCCGAGCTCGAAGAGCCGCTGAAAGAGATCCTCGCCGACACCTTCGGCCTGATCGTCTATCAGGAACAGATCATGCAGATCGCGCAGAAGGTCGCCGGGTACTCCCTCGGCCAGGCCGATATCCTGCGCCGCGCCATGGGTAAGAAGAAGCTCTCGGTGCTGGAGGAGGCCTACGCGGGCTTCCGCGAGGGCATGCTCGGCAACGACTTCTCCGAGCCCGCGATCAAAGCGCTGTGGGACACCATCCTTCCGTTCGCCGGTTACGCGTTCAACAAGTCGCACGCCGCAGGCTACGGCCTGGTCTCCTTCTGGACCGCGTATCTGAAGGCGAACTACCCCGCCGAGTACATGGCCGGTCTGCTCACCTCCGTCGGCGACGACAAGGACAAGGCCGCCATCTACCTGTCGGATTGCCGCAAGATGGGCATCACGGTGCTGCCGCCGGATGTCAACGAGTCCGAACAGAACTTCGCCTCGGTCGGCAAGGACATCCGCTTCGGTCTCGGCGCGGTCCGCAATGTCGGCGCCAACGTGGTGTCCTCGATCATCGCCGCCCGCAAGGAGAAGTCGAAGTTCACCGACTTCTCCGATTACCTGAACAAGATCGACGCGATCGCCTGCTCCAAGAAGGTCACCGAATCGCTCATCAAGGCAGGCGGTTTCGACTCCCTCGGGCATCCGCGCAAGGGCCTGCTGCTGATCCATTCCGATGCGATCGACGCGGTGATGTCGACGAAGAAGGCCGAGGCGATCGGCCAGTTCGACCTGTTCGGCGGCTTGGACGACGGCGACGACTCGATGGCCTCGGTGTTCAACGTGAAGGTCCCTGAGGACGAATGGGAGACCAAGCACAAGCTCGCGCTGGAGCGGGAGATGCTGGGCCTGTATGTGTCCGGGCATCCGCTCAACGGCGTCGAGCACGTGCTCGCCGCCCAGGTCGACACCCCCATCCCGGCGATCCTGGAAGGCGACGTCAAGGACGGCGCGCAGGTGACCATCGGCGGCATCCTCGCCTCGGTGAACCGGCGTATCAACAAGAACGGCCTGGCCTGGGCTTCCGCGCAGCTCGAGGACCTCACCGGTGGTGTGGAGGTGCTGTTCTTCCCGCAGTCGTACTCGGTGTACGGCATGGACGTGGTCGAGGACGCGGTGGTGCTGGTCAAGGCCCGCGTCTCCGTCCGCGACGACCGGATCTCGCTGATCGCCAACGACCTTGTGGTGCCTGATCTGTCGGCCATCGGTGTCGCCAAACCGGTCGCGGTGGTCATGACGACGCGCATGTGCACGCCCGACAAGATCGGTGAACTCAAGAAGGTTCTGTCGCGCCACCCCGGCACCTCGGATGTGCACGTCCGCCACGTCGGCGCGCGCGAGAAGACGACCCTGCTGAAGCTCGACGACAGCTGGCGGGTCTCCCCGTCCTCGGCGTTGATGGGTGATCTGAAGGCACTGCTCGGTCCCGGCTGCCTGGGCTGACCCTCGGTCATCGCACTGGATCCGCCGGGAAGAGCCGATCATGGGTTGCCCCGGCGGGTGCTGATAGAAACACCGCGAACGACGGGCTAGCGTCGAGAGACGTGACGACAGCGACTCGACTCGACTCACCACCGCGGCCCGCGATGCCGTCACGGCCGCGCGTGCCGCCGCGCGCTGTGCTGCTTGTCGCGGCCGGATTGATCGCGTTCCAGCTGGTGCTGCGTACCTGGGTCGCCGCGTCGGGGTTCTTCTACTGGGACGATTTCATCCTGATCGGCGAGGTGGGCAGGCATCCGCTGTGGTCGGCCGAGCTGCTGTTCACCAGTCACGACGGGCATGTGATGCCGCTGGCGTTCGTGCTGACCTGGGCGGTGACCGCGGTGGCGCCGCTGCACTGGGGTGCGGCGGCGGGCGTGCTGGTCGTGTTGCAATTGCTGGCGTCGCTGGCGGTGCTGCGGCTGGTCGTGGTGCTGCTCGGGACCGGCGCGCGGATGCTGGTGCCGCTGGTCTTCTACCTGTTCGTGCCGTTGACGGTGCCCGCGTTCGCCTGGTGGTCGGCGGCGGTGAACGCGCTGCCGTTGCAGATCGCGCTCGCCTGGGTGAGCACGGACGCGGTGCTGCTCGTGCGGACCGGGCGCAGGCGCTACGCGGTCTCGGGTGCCGCGGTGTTCGCGGTGGCGCTGCTGTGCTTCGAGAAGGCGGTCGTCGTGCTGCCGGTCGCGTTCGTCGTGGTGGCGCTGCTGGCGTACGTGTCGGGGAACTCGGTGCGCGCGGCCGCCCGGCGCGGTGCCGCGTTGTGGGCGGCGGCCGGCGCGGTGCTGCTTGCTTGGTCGGCGTTCTTCCTGCTCGTCATCCAGCGCCCACGCGGACTCTCCCGGCCCGAACAACCCACCGCCCTGCTGCGGCAAGCGCTCTCGGACGGCTTGGTCCCCGCCCTGTTCGGCGGACCGTGGCGCTGGGAACGCTGGCAACCGGCCACCCCGTGGGCGGACCCGCCGGGTATCGCGGTCGCCCTGTGCTGGACGGTGCTGATCCTGTTCGCGGCGTGGACGATCCGCACGCGCCGCCGGGTCGGCGTGGTCTGGGCGTGCATGGCCGCCTACACAGTGCTGACCGTCGCGCCCGTGGTGGTGCTGCGCGACGGGCCGGGCACCGCGGCGCTACTGCTGCAGTCCATCCGCTACTTCGCGGATTTCGCCGTCATCGCCTGTCTGGGTCTCGCGCTGATCATGATTGCCCCGCGCTACGTACCTCGCGATACAAGAACTGCTGCCGCATCGGCCGATTTGTCGGCCGCGTCGACGCCTTCCCGAAGTCACATCGTCGCTGCTGGCATGGGCAACACGGGCAGAGCTGCCGACGTGAGCAACGCCGGCGATATGGGCGGTGTTGGCGACCTTCGCGTCGACGCCGACGCTCGTGGATACCGGGATGTTCGCCGCAGCGCCGAGCTCGCGGAGCGGGCACTTCCGGTGCGACGTATCGCGGGCGTGGCGGTGGCCGTGATCTTCGTGGCGAGCAGTGTGCTGTCGACTGTCACCTTCACCCGATCGTGGGAACCGAGTCCCGCCCGCACGTACGTCACCGGCGTGCGTGCCGCGCTACCGCGCGTGGATGCACCGTTGCTGCCGCAAGAGGTCCCGTGGAAGGTGCTGAATCCCTTGGCCTTTCCGCAGAACATGACTGACCAAGTTTTCGCTTCGCTCGCCGGGCCCGGTACTTTCGCCCGGTCGACGCCGCACCTGCGGATGTTCACCGACGACGGAGACCTCGTCGACGCCCAGGTCTGGTGGAATCGCTCGATCGTGTCCGCCCCCGAACCCGGCTGCGGCTACCGGGTGGCCGGGGGAGCGGCGGTGCGGCTGCCGCTGGACGGTCCGATGCAGATCCGTGAATGGACCGCCCAGCTCAACTACCTCGCCGATCAGGACGGCTCGATCGCCGTGTCGTTCGAGGGCGGCGCCGAAACCGTCGCCGAGGTGCGGGCCGGGTTGCATCCCGTCTATCTCCGCATGCTCGGCGGCGGCTCGGCACTGCGCGTGCGCGCACTCACCCCCGGCGCCGAACTGTGCTTCGGCGCCGGGCCCGTCGGTGTGGTGGCGCACGATTGACATCGGTCAGCCACGGCAGCCCGGCCCCGTGCGCGGATCAGGCCTCGGTGACCGCGGCGGCGATATCCCGCAGCTGCGTCGCCAGCGGTTCGGCAGCCACCGCCGCCGCGCGCTCCAGCGTCGCGGTATCGGCCACGGTCCGCGCGGCGTGCAGCAGCGCGTCGGCATCCAGACCACGGAGGCAGGCCGTCAGCTGCTCGTCGGTGGCGATCTCGATGATCGAGCCGAGCGTGAGCCAATCCTCACGCGCGGCGAGTTCACGACTCACGGCCAGCGACATGTCCACCGGCAGACCCGCGATCAATTCCGCCGACCGCTGCAGGTCGAGGAAGGCTGCTGCCCTGGCGAGGAACTCGGGGCGCAGCCGTCGCGCCACCGAGATCGCGCGCGGGATGTCGAGCACGCTGGCCAGGTGGGCGGTCATCAGCACGCTGTCGTTGTGGGTGGCTACCTTGGCGGCGACGGGGGCGGGCAGCACCCGGACCGCGGCGAGGATCATGCCGAGACCGTCCGCGGTGGCGTCGAAGAAATAGCCGGTCACCAGCCTGCGGAAGGTGTCGATATCGGCGGCGGGGCGGTCGGCGAGGAAGCTCAGGCGCTCGTCGGGGACGTCGAGCGCGGCGGCGAGGCGGGAGATGGCGACGGCGGACGTGGTCACAGTCCCACCACCTTGCGCACCGCGCCGCGCAGGAAGACGGGCAGGTTGTCGAGGGCGCCGAAGGCATCGGCGGTGAGCGCGTCGATCCGGTGCTGCAGCCCTGCCTCGACCAGTCCGGTCAGGTCGGCGAGCTGCTCGGGGGTCAGCTCGGCGAAGCTCGGTGGCAGCGGGGAATTCAGCAGTCGACTGAGGTCGACGGCGGGGGAGTCGGTCATCGCGCCCTCCTGGATGGCAGTAGGATCTCGAAAACGCTTCGGCCCCAAGGTAATCGAGCCGTCGAACATTCGCCGAGCCGGATCGGACAGCCCGTCGAGCCCGGAATCGGCTCGGCGGCGCGAGCACACTGGTCATCCTGCCTGATCACCGCGCGCATGCGATGCTGGGGCCATGAGGCAGTTTCGGGTGTGGGCGCCGGGGGCGGGGGCGGTGCGGCTGCAACTGGACGGAGTGACGCACCCGATGCGCCGCAACGGCGGCGGCTGGTGGTCGGTCAAGGCAGACGCAGGTCAGGGCGCCAGATACGGCTTCACGATCGACGGCGATCCGACGGCCCTGCCCGACCCGCGCTCGCCGCGTCAGCCCGACGGTGTGCACGAACTCTCCGCCGTCCATGACCTCGATCCCGGCGTCTGGACCGATCAGGGCTGGACCGGCAGGCAGCTCGCCGGCTCGGTGCTCTACGAGCTACACATCGGCACCTTCACCGCCGACGGCACCTTCGACGCCGCGATCGAGCGACTCGACCACCTCGTCGCCCTCGGCGTCACCACCGTCGAACTGATGCCGGTCAACGCCTTCGACGGCACCCACAACTGGGGCTACGACGGCGTGCTCTGGTACGCGGTGCAGGAGAGCTACGGCGGGCCCGACGGCCTGCAACGCTTCGTCGACGCCTGCCACGCCCGCGGCCTCGCGGTCTGCCTGGACGTCGTCTACAACCACCTCGGCCCCTCCGGCAACTACCTGCCGCGTTTCGGTCCCTATCTCACCGGGGGCCGCAACACCTGGGGGCAGAGCGTCAACCTGGACGGTCCCGGCTCGGACGCGGTCCGCCGCCACATCATCGACAACGCCCTGCGCTGGCTGCGCGACTTCCACATCGACGCCTTGCGCATCGACGCCGTCCACGCCCTCGTCGATCGCACCGCCACCCACCTGCTCGAAGAGCTCGTCGTCGAAACCACCGCCCTGTCAGCACATCTGGGCCGCCCACTCAGCCTGATCGCCGAGAGCGACCTCAACGACCCCCGCCTGATCACGCCCCGCGCGGCGGGCGGCTACGGCCTGGCGGGTCAGTGGAACGACGACCTGCATCACGCGGTCCATACCGCCGTCTCCGGCGAACGACAGGGCTACTACGCCGATTTCGGCTCGCTGGCCTGCCTCGCGCAGACCCTCACCCACGGGTTCTTCCACGCCGCAACGTATTCCAGCTTCCGCGGCCGCACCCACGGCACGCCACTGCGCCGCGACCTGATTCCCGGCAGTGCCCTGCTCGGCTACACCTGCACCCACGACCAGATCGGCAACCGAGCCGTCGGCGACCGGCCGAGCGACTACCTCACCCCCGGCCAGCTCGCGGTGAAAGCGGCGCTGGTGCTGCTCTCGGCGAGCACCCCGATGCTGTTCATGGGGGAGGAGTGGGGCGCGCGCACGCCGTTCCAGTTCTTCACCTCGCACACCGATCCGGTCGTCGCCGCCGCCACAGCGGCCGGGCGCAGGGCCGAGTTCGCCGAGCACGGCTGGGCCACCGGCGACGTGCCCGACCCGCAGGACCCGGACACCTTCACCCGCTCCAAGCTCGACTGGACCGAACCGGCCCGCGAACCCCACGCCCGGCTGCTCGCCTGCTATCGCGCCCTGCTCACGCTGCGCAGATCCAGGGCGGAGTTCACCGACCCCTGGCTGGAACGGGTCTGGGCCGACTACGACGAGGCGCAGCGCTGGTTCGTGCTGCGTCGCGGCCGGATCTCGGTGGTGTGCAACCTGGCCGAGGACGAGGCGGTGATCCCGGTGCACGGCCGGGTCCTGCTCGCCTGGGCACCCGCCACCGAATCCGGTGCGGGGACACTCATCTCGGGCCACAGTTTCGCCGTGCTCGAAGAAGGTGACGGCGCGGGCACCGTGGTCACCGAGTGATACGTCCAGGGCACGGCTAGGGCACGGTCGGTGTCCGGCCGTTGCCTAGGCGAACTGACGACCGTACGGTAATACGATGAGCAACGACGCTTACGGGCAGGACAGTGCTGCCCTTCCGGCCGGTGTCGGCGGTTTCGCCCCGGCCGGATTCGGTCCGCTGGTGCGCGCCTTCGCCACCTTGATCGGCCATCGCCGCGGTGCGGGCGGCGCCCTCGCGATCTATCGGCACGGGGAACCACTGGCCCATCTGTGGACCGGCAGCGCCGGGGACCGGCCGTGGACGGCCGACACCGCGCCCATCGTGTTCTCCGCGACCAAGGGCGTCACCGCGACCGTCATCCACCGGCTCGCCGACCGCGGCCTGATCGACTACCAGGCGCCGGTCGCCGAATACTGGCCGCGGTTCGCCGCCAACGGCAAGGGCGCGATCACCGTCGCCGACGTGCTCACCCACCGATCCGGGCTGTCCTCGCTGCCCGCGGTCGCCGCCACCGCCGCCGAATCCCTCGATCACGAGCTGATGGAGGACCGGCTCGCGCTGGCCGCGCCCGACCGGCTGCTCGGCGTCCCGACCTACCACGCGCTGACCTACGGCTGGCTGCTCGCGGGCCTGGCCAGGGCCGTCACCGGTCAGGGCATGAGCGACCTCATCCGCACCGAGGTGACCGATCCGCTCGGCATCGACGGCATCCATCTCGGCCGTCCGGCCGCCGGCTCGTCGACCGAGTACGCGCGACTGGCCGGGGCGCACCTGAAACTGGCGGGCCACCCGATCGCCGCCGGATTCCTCGACCGCGTCGGCATGCGCGTCCCCGGCCCACTCGGCGCCGCTGCGCGGTGCTTGTTCGTCGTCGGTCTCGACAGCATTCTCGACGGTGACGAGCCGACGATCCTCGACACCGAGATGCCCGCGGGCAACGGCGTCTGCACCGCGGCGGGCCTGGCCACGATGTACGCGGCGCTGGCCGACGGCCGCACCGTCGACGGCCGCCCGTTCCTGCAGCCGAGCACGCACGCGGCGATCCGCCGCGTGCAGACCTACCAGCTCGACCACGCTCTGTTCTATCTGCCGATGATGTGGCATCTCGGCTACCACTCCTTGCCGATGCCCGGCGCACGGAACGGCTTCGGCCACATCGGGCTCGGCGGTTCCTTCGGCTGGGTCGACCCGCGCTCGGGGCTGTCGATCGCCTTCGTGCACAACCGGCTCGACCAGGCACTGCTGCCCTATGACCAGCTGGCCCTCGGCTGGCTGCTGCCGCTGGCCGTCGCCGGGGCGAACGCCACCCGCAGCCGCGGGCCGAAGATCGACCGCGCGGCCGCGTAACCGCTCAGGTGAGGTAGCGATAGGCGGGAGAACCCGGTTCAAGGCGCTCGGCCTGGATCGGGGACTCCTCGATGCGATGCAGCAGTGACGCCAGATCGTCGGTAGTGCCGAGTTCGATGCCGACCAGCGCCGCCCCGGTCTCCCGGTTGTTGCGCTTGACGTACTCGAACATGGTGATGTCGTCGTCGGGGCCGAGGACATCGTTGAGGAAGCGGCGCAGCGCACCGGGTTCCTGCGGGAAGTCGACGAGGAAGTAGTGCTTGAGTCCGCGGTGCACCAGCGAGCGTTCGATGATCTCGCCGTAGCGCGAGACGTCGTTGTTGCCGCCGGAGACCAGGACGACCACCGTGGTCCCTGGTTCGATGTCGACCTCCGCGAGCGCCGCCGTGGCCAGCGCGCCAGCGGGCTCGGCGATGATGCCCTCGTTCTGATACAGGCCGAGCATCGCGGTGCAGATGGCGCCTTCGTCGACGTGCATCATCCGGAAAGACGCTGTACCGGTGGGGGAATCGGTGGTGGTGAGCAGCGGGAGCGAGGCGTGCGAGACCACCTGTCCGCCGAACGCGGCGGCCGTCTGGTAGGGCAGGTCGCCGATGCGGCGCACGGCGGCGCCGTCGACGAACGGGTCGATCTCGGGCAGCGTCACCGGGCCGTGCGCCACCAGCGCCGCGGTCATCGAGGCCGCGCCCGTTGGTTCGACACCGAGCAGGCCGGTCTGGGGCGCGCGTTCCCGCAGGTAGGTGCCGATGCCGGCGAGGCAGCCGCCACCACCGACCGGGACGATGACCAGATCGGGTGCGGTGCCGAGCTGCTCGAGGAACTCGGCGGCGATGGTGCCCTGGCCCGCGGCGGTGCGCGGGTCGTCGAACGGCGGGACCATGGTCGCGCCGGTCCGGGCGACATCGGCGGCGGCGGCCGCGGCGGCCGCGTCGTAGGTCTCGCCGACGGCGATGAGCTCGACGAACTCGCCGCCGTGCACGCGGATGCGGTCGCGCTTCTGCTTCGGGGTGGTGGTCGGCACGTAGATCCGCCCGCGTACGCCCATCGCCTGGCAGGCGAAGGCAACGCCCTGCGCGTGGTTGCCCGCGCTGGCCGCGACGACACCCGCCGCGCGCTCGGCGGCGGTGAGCTGGACCATGAGGTTGTAGGCGCCGCGCAGCTTGTACGAGCGCACCGCGGTGAGGTCTTCGCGCTTGAGGTACACCTGCGCACCGGTGCTCGCCGACAGCCGCGCGGAGTACTGCAGCGGAGTCGGCTCGATGATGTCGGAAATTCGCTTGGCGGCGGCGTCGATCTCATCCGCGGTCAGCGGCGGACGGGTTACGGACACTTCGGCAACGTCAGCGATGGGGGACACCCGGTAAATGCTACCGAGCCGGGGACGGCGCCCCGAGAGCGCGCCTCCCGTGGCCTGCACCGAACCCGCCGGACGACGGGTTCGGTGGGCGCGGACGCTAGCGCGGGGAGAGGACGAAGACCGGAATCTGGCGATCGGTCTTCTTCTGGTACTCGGCGTAGTCCGGCCACACCTCGACCGCACGCTCCCACCACAGCGCCTTCTCCTCGCCGAAGACCTCGCGAGCGGTGTAATCCTTCGTGACCGTTCCGTCGCGCAGTTCGACGTGCGGTTCGGCCGTGATGTTGAAGTACCAGACCGGGTGTTTCGGCGCGCCGCCCAGCGAGGCGACGACGGCGTACTCACCGTCGTGCTCGACGCGCATCAGCGGCGTCTTGCGCAGCTTGCCGGTCTTGGCGCCCTTGGTGGTGAGCAGGACGACGGGCTTGCCCTGCATCGACGTGCCTGCGGCTCCGCCGGAGTTCTCGTAGGTCTCGGCCTGCTTACGGGCCCAGTCCGAAGTACTCGGTGCGTACTCTCCTGTCAGTGGCATGGTTTGCACAACGATTGCCGGCCGTGTGATGTTCCCGACAAGCCTGTCCAGGAAAGTTCGGTAGCCCGAACTTCGGTGTCCGTCTATCCTGTGTACATGGCAGTGGTCACCCCATCGGCAGCATCCGCGACGGTCGACATCGCGGGCAGTGCCTGGCCGGTCTACAAGCTCGAGGCGCTGGTCGCCGGGCTCGTCGTCGGTGCCCTGCTGCTGCTGATCCTCGGTTCGGCGCAGTCCGCCGTGCTGGCCGCGGCCGCCGTCGCCGCTCTGCGCTGGTCGGTCGGCGCCGTCCGCGCGCACTCACTGCGCTAGGTCGAAACCGCTCGAAGGTCGCGAGCTCACTCGGCGAGGTCGAGGCGGCTCAGTTCCCCGCGCGAGAGCACACCCAATTTCGGATACGCCTTGTACAGATGATGCCCGACCGTGCGGTGACTCAGGACCAAGCGCGCGGCGATCTCCCGATTCGACAGTCCCTGCGCGGCCAGGCGCACGATCTGCGTTTCCTGCGGGGTGAGCACGCTGAGCGGGCCCGCGCTCGTTTTCGCGCCGACCCCCACCCCGAGCGCGGCCAGTTCGGTGCGGGTTCGCTCGGCCCACGGCGTGGCATCGAGCCGGTCGAACAGGTCCAGGGCCTGTTCGAGCTGGCCGCGCGCGTCGACCTTGCGCTTTTCCCTGCGCAGCCACTCGCCGTACAGCAGTCGGGTGCGGGCCTCGTCGAACGGACGGTTGCCCGCGAGTGCGGCCAGGAAGTGCGGTTCGGCTTCCGGTCCGTCGGCCAGTAGCGCGCTGCCCCTTGCCGCCAGTGCCGCGATCCAGTCCTGTCCCGCCCGTGCCGACCACGCGGTGAGCCGCGCCAGCGCCTCGGTCGCCTGGTCGGTGGCGCCTAGCCGGGTCGCGACCTCGATCTGATCCACGAGTGTGCGCAGCCCGCTGACGTGATGTCGGGCCGGTTCGACGGTCATGTGCTCGAGCTCGGTCCTGGCCTGTTCGAGCCTGCCCCGGCCGAGCTCGAACAGCGCCAGAGCCGCGTGCGCCCAGGGTGCTCCGACCGACTGCGCGCCACCGAACTCCTCGGCGACAGCGTGCCAGGCGTGGACGCGGCAGGAATGCTCGTCACCGCGCACTGCGGCCAGATAGGCCAGGAACGCGGTGATCTGACTGATCCACTGCGGCTGACCGATGTCCTCGGCGATCCGCAGTCCCTCCTCTGCCGCGACCCTGCTCTCGCTTGGCCGTCCACCGAACAGCGCGGCCTCGGAACGGAAGAACAGCAGCGGCGCGAGCAGTGCGATCCGCCCCTGCTCACGGCTCTCGCCGATGAGCTCGTCGGCCAGGTCACCGACCTGGTCGTCCTGTCCGACGACGAGTCCGCTGCCGCACAGCTGCACGAGGTCGGCGGGACTGTCGGCGCCGTTCGCGCGGGCGACGGTCGCCGCGGCGCGCAGGTCGACCGTGCGATGACCGGACACCGATCCTGTGAGGTACCGTGCGATCGGGGTGATCGGATCGTCTTCGTCGAGCCGCAGCGTGGTCAGCAGCGCGGCGACCTCGTCGAGTTCGGCGGGCCCCAGATACCAGGCCGTGTGCACCGCCCGGGTGACGATGCGCGCCGCGCCCCGCGGATCTGTCTCGCGTGCCGCGATCGCCGCCGCGATAAACCGTCGATGCGCGGAACCCGGCTTGCCCGCGGCGAATTCGGCCTGCGCGCGAACCAGTTCGAGGCGCAGGTCGTAGTCGCCCTCGGCGGGCCGCGCCGCCCGGTCGGCCAGCCGCGCGGACTCCTCGGTCAGCGTGGCGTCGGTTCGCCCGGCCTTGGTTCGCGCGGCGTCGGTTCGCGCGGCTTGGTGGGTCAGCGCGGCCTTGTCGGTCGGCACCGACTGGTCGGTTCGCGCCGCCTGTTCGGTCAAGGCGGCCGCGGTGGTCAGGGCTCGCTTGCGCAGTCGGGCTTCGGCGTCGACGTGCAGTGCCGTGGCACGGCCGGCGAGGTGGGCGGCCTGGTCGGTGAGCCCGGCCTCGGTGGCGGTTTCGGCGGCGAGGACCAGCCTGCGCAGCCGCGCGCCGGTGTCGACGCTGAGCGCCGCGGCCCGGTCGTAGGCGGCGACCGCGCCGTGGAATCCGTTGCGGTGCCTGGCCCGGCTGGCGGTGTGCTCCAGCGCGGTCGCCGCCTGCTCGTCGGGACCTGTTGCGGCACAGGCGAGATGCCACGCGCGCAGGTCGGCCACGTCATCGTCGGTGAGGGCGTCGGCGAGTGCGCGATGGGCGGCGAGACGGTCGGACAGCGCCGAACCCTGGTAGACCGCGGCGCGCGAGAGCGGGTGTCGCCAGGTCAGTACCTGTCCGTCGGTGCTGATCAGACCCTCGTCCTCGGCCGATTGCAGATCAGGTAGCGCCGCACCGAGAGTCGCCGCGGCGCGCAGCACCGGAGCGAGGTCCTCGGCGCCCGCGGCCGCGGCGACCAGGAGGACCGTTCTGGTGGCGACAGGGAGCCGGGCGACCCGGCCGTGGAACGCCAGCTGCAGCCGCTGCGTCAGCGGCAGCGGGTTGAGGTCGTCGGAGCCCGCTTCGCAGACCGCCGACGGAAGTTCCAGCAGCGCAAGTGGATTGCCCCCGGATTCGGCGAGCAGTCGATAGCGCATCGCCGGGATGAGCGGGGTAGGCCCCGCGTCGAGCAGCGCCGCCGCCGCATCCGCGCGCAGCCCGGACAGTGCCAGTTCGGGCAGGCCGGGCGCGGGAAAGTCGTCGGGGCCGGAGCGGGTGGCGAACAGCATCACCACGCCCTCGGCGTCGAGCCTGCGCGCCGCGAACAACAGCGTCTCCGCCGTCGCCCGGTCCAGCCAGTGTGCGTCGTCGATCAGGCACAGTAGCGGGCCCTCCGCGGCTTCCTCGGCCAACAGCGTCAGCAGTGCGAGACCGATCAGCATCCGGTCGGCGGGTGCACTGTCGCCGAGACCGAACGCGGCCTCCATGGCGTCGCGCTGCCGCGGCGGCAACTGCCGCACCAGCTCCATCCCGGGCCGCACCAGCAGATGCAGTGCGGCGAAGGGCAATTCGGCCTCCGACTCGATCCCCGCGCTGCGCACCGTCGGAATGCCCTGCGCCGCTGCGTAATTCAGAAGCGCGGACTTGCCGATCCCGGCCTCGCCGCGCAGCACCAGGGCCCCGCTGCGCCCGGCCCGCGCCCCGGTCAGCAGGTCGTCGATCGTGGCCTGTTCGGCTTCGCGTCCGTGCAGCATGCGCACCACGGTATCGCCGTACCGGTACCGGCGGTGCGTACCCCGCGAGAAGTACCTATAGGCGACTGATTCGACGGACCCCCGGTGCGCCATAACGTAGGTGTCATCGCAGGAACAACCAGCGAAACACCAGCTCACAGCATATTTCGGAGGTCGAGATGAACACCGTCGTCGCGCAGTACCTGGAGGCATGGAACACCCGCGAGCCCGGCGCCCGCCGCTCCGCTGTCGCCCGCCTGTTCACCCCGGAGGCTCGCTATGTCGACCCCCTGGTCGCGGTCACCGGCCACGCCGAACTCGAGGCGGCCATCGCCGGCGTGCAGACCCAGTTCCCCGACTGGACCTTCCGCCTGGCCGGACCGGTCGACGCCCACCACGACCAGGTGCGCTTCACCTGGGGCCTCGGCCCCGCCGACGGCGACCCCGTAGTGATCGGCTTCGACGTCGCCGTGCTCGCCGACGGCCGTATCGACAGCGTCTACGGCTTCCTCGACCAGGTCCCCGCCTCCGCCTGATCCACCCTTCCCGAACCAGGAGATCCGCCATGACCACCGCCACCGCCCCGTCCCGCCTGTCCGCCCTCCTCGCTCCGGGCGAGCCGCTGCTGCGGCTGTCGCTGCGCCTCGACGCCGTCGTGACCACCGTGAACGGCCTCGCCTACCTCGCGCTGGCACAGCCGCTGGAACGACTGCTCGGCCTCGACTCCCGGGCGGGCCTCGCCATCGGCGCCTTCCTCACCGCCTACGGCCTCGCGGTCGCCGTGGTCGGCCGGAAGTCGCCCGTGCATCGGTCCGGCGCGGCGGCGGTCGCGATCGGCAACGCGACCTGGGTCGTCGCGAGTCTGCTCGCCCTGGTCACCGGCGCCCTCGGGCTGACCGTGGCCGGTGCGGTCTGGGCGGTGATGCAGGCGGTCACGGTCGGCGCCTTCGCCGCACTGCAGTACCGGGGCCTGCGCGGCACCGGCCACTGACCACCTGCGACGCGGACCGGAAACGCGGGGGCCCCCCATAGGGGGCCCCCCGGGGGTGCGGGGGGCCGGCCACGACAGGGGCCGTGCCCCCGCGCCGCGGCCCCGCCCGGCGCGCC
>NZ_JBSGVQ010000039.1:0-77808 GCF_053608525.1 Nocardia sp. NPDC055029 | reverse complement strand
CACGGATCACCGATGGTCGCGCCCGCCTCGACATAGGCCGCGTCGGGGATGAGGGCACCGAGGCCGGCACCGGCTTCCACGACCACCTCGACACCGTGCTTGGACAGGGCGGGGATGATCTTGGGCACCAAGGCGACCCGCCGCTCACCCGCGCCGGACTCGCGAACGACTCCGACACGCGCGCGGTGGAGAGCATCCTGTTCAGCGCCGAGTGGTTTCACCGCGCCTGCGCTCTGTGTTGTCTCCACTTAGTGACTTTTCCTAACTCATCATGACAGTTCATCGGGCCATTCAGTCGGTCCGGGTCCCTGCTGCACATCCAGCTGGTCTACAGGCAACCTGGACGTAAACTTCGGTGCCGCAGTTACATTGAATGCCGTCGCGGCGGCGCGGCTTCTGCTCACACGCCGCCGCGACGGAGCCTATGCGAGGACCTCGCCGGCCTCGGCTTTCGCCAGCAGGCTTGCAGTCGGTTCGAACCGCGGACCGTACTTGGTCGCGAGTTCTCTTGCCCTCGCTACAAACCCGGCAACACCACCCTCATAACCGTTGATGTACTGGACGACACCTCCGGTCCAAGCGGGAAATCCGATACCCAGGATGGAGCCGATGTTCGCGTCGGGTACCGAGCGAAGCACTCCTTCATCGAAGCACCTGACGGTATCGATCGCCTCCGCGAAGAGCATCCGTTCTTTCATGTCCTCGAACGGAATGTCGTTACCGGTCTCGCGGAAGTTCTCCTTCAGGCCGGGCCACAGGCCCGCTCTCTTGCCATCGATGTACGAGTAGAAACCACCGCCGGTCGAACGACCCTTGCGATCGAACTCATCGATCATTCGGTCGATAACCGCAGCGCCGCCGTGGTCGACCCACTCCTTTCCAGCAGCGAGTTCGGCGGCCTTGGTCTCCTCACGTGCCTTGCGCGGCAGAGTCAGGGTCAGCTCGTCATAAAGCTGGAGCGCGGGCGCCGGATAGCCGGCCTGCAGCGCGGCCTGCTCGACCGACGCGGGGTCCAGCCCCTCGCCGACCATGGCAACCGCTTCCTCCATGAACTTCCCGATCACTCGGCTGGTGAAGAAGCCTCGCTGGTCGTTGACGACGATCGGCGTCTTGCCGATCTGCTGAGCCAAATCGATAGCCTTGGCCAGGGTGGCGTCGCTCGTCTTCTGCCCGACGATGATCTCCAGCAGAGCCATCTTGTCGACGGGAGAGAAGAAGTGGAGGCCGATGAATTCCTCTGGCCTCGTCACGCTCTCGGCCAGACCAGAGATCGGCAGCGTCGATGTGTTCGAGCCCAACAGAGCGTCCGGAGCGACCACCGGCTCGATCTCAGCGAATACCTTGCTCTTGAGACCGGGATCTTCGAACACGGCCTCGATGACCAGATCGGCTCCGGAGGCGTCTTCGGCAACCGCCGTCGGGTGAATCCTTGCCAGGAGCTCGTCAGCTCGCTCCTGGGTCATCTTGCCGCGAGACAGTGCCTTCTCGACGAGCTTGACCGAGTAGTTCTTGCCTCGTTCAGCCGCCTCTACGGTGACATCCTTGAGTACGACCTCGATACCCGCCTTGGCGCACACGTAGGCGATACCGGCACCCATCATTCCCGCACCGACGACGACAACCTTGCGTACCGCGTGCTTGGGGAACCCCGCAGGACGGGATCCGCCTGACTTGATGTGCTGCATGTCGAAGAAGAACGCTTGGATCATGTTCTTCGCGACCTGGCCGGTAGCGAGTTCGGTGAGGTAACGCGATTCGATGGTCGAAGCAGTGTCGAAGCCGACCTGGCTGCCTTCGACCGCGGCGGCGATGATAGCGCGCGGAGCGGGCTGGTTCGCACCCTTGAGCTGCTTGCGAAGAGTCGAGGCCATGAATGGCAGATTCGCCGCGAAACCCGGGTTGGAGGGAGACCCACCAGGAATGCGATAGCCCTTGACGTCCCACGGCTGGACAGCATTGGGGTTGTCGAGGATCCACTTGCGCGCCGCCGCCAGCAGGTCGTCGCTGCTGGCGACCACATCATCGATCAGGCCGACCTCCAGGGCGGTCGCCGCGTCCATCCGCTGACCCTGCAGCAATACGTCGCTGAGAGCCTTGTGTACTCCGAGCATCCTGACCGTACGGGTCACGCCGCCGCCACCAGGCAGCAACCCGAGACCCACCTCGGGAAGGCCGATCTGGACGGCCGGCCCCGTGGCAGCAATCCGGTGGTGCGTCGCCAAAGCGATCTCCAAGCCGCCCCCGAGCGCGGCACCGTTGATTGCCGCAACCACCGGACGACCGAGCGTTTCCAGGCGACGCAGATCCGCTTTGATTCCCTCGATGGAGGCGAAGAAATCAGCGGCGTTCTCTTTGCGCGCAGCGATCAGGTCGTTGAGGTCACCGCCGGCGAAGAAAGTCTTCTTCGCCGAGGTCACAACCACACCCGTGATCGAGTCCCGCTCCGCCTCGAGGCGATCGACCGCGGCGCGGAACGACGCAACGTGTCGCGGGTTCATGGTGTTGGCCGACTGGGCCGGGTCGTCCATCGTAAGTACGACGACACCGTCTGTGCTGGACTCCCAGCGAATCGTGTTCTCGCTCATTATCTGTTCGGTCTTCCTTCTCTCGCCGGGACTCACACTCGTTCGATGAGGGTCGCGACACCCATCCCGCCGCCGATGCAAAGCGTCACCACAGCACGACGCGCATCCCGCCGTTCCAACTCGTCGATCATCGTGCCGACGAGCATGGCGCCGGTCGCTCCCAGCGGGTGCCCCATAGCAATCGCGCCACCGTTGACGTTGAGCTTCTCGTCCGGGATGCCGAATTCCTTCTGGTACTTCAGCGCCACCGACGCGAAGGCCTCGTTGATCTCGAAGAGGTCGATGTCCGCCACCGTCAGCCCGGTATGAGCCAGCAGCTTCTGAGTAGCTGGGATAGGGCCGGTAAGCATGATCGTTGCATCGGCACCCGAGGTGGCAGTGGCGACTACCCGAGCGCGGGGAGCCAGCCCGAGGTCCTTGCCTTTTTGCTCGCTGCCGATCAGCACCAGCGCAGCGCCGTCGACGATTCCCGAGGAGTTGCCGGCGGTGTGGACATGGTTGATGTTCTCGATCCAGTGGTACTTCTGCAGTGCCACGGCATCCCATCCGCCGGACTGTCCTACTGCGGCGAACGACGGCCGCAATTGGCCCAGACTCTCGACAGTGGAACCGGGGCGCATGTGTTCGTCACGATCCAGCACGGTGATCCGGTTCTGGTCAACCACGGGAACGATCGATTTCTCGAAATAGCCTCCGGCCCAAGCCTTCTCGGCAAGGTCCTGCGAGCGGACCGCGTAGTTGTCGACGTCCTCTCGCGTGAACCCCTCCATCGTCGCGATCAGGTCCGCGCCAGTGCCTTGCGAGACAAAGTACGTGTCGTACGCTGTCGCGGGGTCGTTGCTCATAGCTCCGCCATCAGCGCCCATCGGGACACGCGACATCGACTCGATGCCGCCGGCGATAACGAACTGGTCGAAGCCTGCGCGCACCTTCTGCGCTGCGATGTTGACCGCCTCGAGCCCGGATCCACAGAAACGATTCAACTGAAACCCGGCCACCGAATGCGGCAGGCCGGCAGCCACAGCGATCGTGCGAGGCAAGCATCCACCCTGGTCACCGACCGGGGCAACGATACCGAGAACGACGTCGTCGATGACGCTCGGATCCAGGTCAGGATTGCGTTCGAGCAAGTTGTGGATCAGCCCGACACCGAGCGAGATAGGCTTCGTTCCATGCAGGGAACCGTTCGCCTTGCCCCGGCCCCGCGGCGTGCGGATCGCGTCGTAGATGAACGCCTCGGTAGTCACACAATGTCCTTTCTAGGCCTGCATCGCCCGGGTTGGGCAGCCGATGAGGCTCGGGCTCGCTCACAAGCCACGTTTCCCCACGAAGGGGCCATGGCAGTGCCGGAGATTCCAACCAGGATTCCAACCAGCCTCGCGCTACTGACATGAAGTCAGTAACACTGGCGTTTCCTCTGAGAAATCTCGCACACTACTGACAATCTGTCAACATAATGTGGCACCACTACCTTGATCATGCCGACTGCCAGGCGATTTGCATCCAGTTCGCACACTTCCCTGACATCAGGACAGTAAGACTGAAGACGTTGACCCCCGCCGCCCAAGACGATGCTGCTCATGAAGGCACCGTCTATGCGACCGCGGCTCAGACTTCACTGTGCAGCCAGCCTGCCTGCAACCCCCACGCCCTGCGATCCCGACGCAGCGTTTGTTCACTGAGCAGGAACTCGACCGGTCGCTGTTGGGTCCAGGACGTGGGGCGCGACCTGTTCAGCGATGGTAAGCAGCGTCTGGGTCAGTAAGAGCAGGACCTCGCCGCGGTTCAAGCGTTCGCGGCGTAGCCATTCGTCGACGGAGGTTTCGGCCATGGATTGGAACCCACGGATCAGCGCCCGCGCGGGGCGAGTGGCGCCACCGGGGAGTTCGAGTAGTTCGGCCAGGCGCGCGGCCCAGGCTTCGCGTCCCTCCTCGAGGGTTGCCTCGATCTCGCGGTCGTTGCTGATCGGGCCAGCTTCGAAGATCGTGATGAACGTGCCGCGGTTGTCCCATACGCTGTTGAGCCACCGATTCAAAGTGTGCTCGATCGAATCCTCGAGGCCTTCCCGTTGCTTGCGGACCTCCGGCAACGGGGGCAGGCGAGAAAAGTTCTTGATGACCTCGACGTACAGGTCGCGTTTGGTGCCGAAGTGATAGTGCAGCGTGGCCCGTTGGATGCCCGCCGCCTCGGCGATGTCGGCGGTCGACACTTCCGAGTACGGGTACTTGGCGAACAACCGCTGCGCGACCTCGAGGACCTGACGACGCCGGTCATCGGCTTGCATCCGCACACGCCGCCCAGCCTTGCCGCGCTGAGGCCGGCGCTCGGGCTCGTCAGACACAGCACCAGCGCCCACGGAATCAGTGGACTCATCGGATGCAACAACAGCCTCAGCCACCCAATCGATGATAGGACAATCTCCAGCAATCGGCTTACAGCCGTCAACAAGTCAGTATCTGGCGGCCCGTTCTGCGCAGCGGGTTCACCGAACCGACCGAAGCGGCCGACCAGAAGCCCGGTCGGCGGCTGGACAGGACTGTCGCGACCGAGCCGAACGCTGCCGATTCTCGGAAGGCATTGAGCGTCGCGGCCGCGTTGCCTTTAGGCGTCGAATTCCGATACAGATGCCATGCCCCACAGAGACGCCCTTCGCAACGCCACATCCTTGCCTTACTGACTCATTGTCGGTAGCCTGTCGATAGACCGGCGAGTGTGGCAATCACCCCGCATAGCCGCCAACAGCGAAACAGAAAGACCCGGTGCTCACCGATCACCGGATGCAACACACCCATCCCGGACGAGCTCGGGCCAGCTTCGAGGCCTCGCCTGTGACGATGGGCAACAGTTCTTGGCCAAAAGGAGGCTTTCATGACCGAGCCGCTGGCGATTCACGCCGTCGGGCTGACCCTGCCGGAGTCACGATCCGTAGTCGAATTGGCCGACGCCGCCGGCGGCGACACCTCCGAATACCGCAGCTGGCCACGTATCCATGTCGGCGGCGCAGACGACCAACCTGCCACATTGGCGTCGCGAGCGCTTGACGACGCACTCCAGCAAGTCGGCATTTCCGCATCGGACCTCAAAATCGTCGTCTCGACCGGGATGTCGCGGGAGTACCTCGGCTCCTGGTCTGTGGCGGCTGAAGTGATGCGCTTGCAGGGCGCGCCGAGTTCCTGCACCCCCCTCGATGTCTCCTGCGGATGCATGGGAACGCTGTGGGCACTGTCCTTGATGGAGGGATGGCTGGCCTCCCGCGGCGGTGGGTACGCCGCGATCGTCAGCGGCGAACGCCTGAGCGATACGATCGACAGGGCGGACAACGGAAACCAGCACCTGTGGGGTTACGGCGATGGAGGCTCTGCGCTCATCGTCAGCGTCGGGGTCGACGCTCCTGCCATCTGGCGAGTCGCATCGACCGGATTTGCGAGCTACGCCGATTTCAACGGGCTGGTGAGAATCGAGTACGGCGGCACGAAGAACCCCTTCCCTCCAGAAGGCGGCAAGAACGCTCGCAAGTTCGCGCCCGTTCCGCTCAACAAGGTCCGGGATGTGTACGTCGAGGGCTACCGCGAGGCCTTCGCCGCCGCACGAAAGGACACCGCGATCGTTCCGGAGCGCGTCGTCTGCAACCAGGTTTCTCCTCAGTTCCTCCCCGCCGTCGCCATGACGGCAGGTGTACCACTGGACCGCGTCGTTGTAACCGGTGATGATGCCGGACATGTCGGGTCGGTCGACCTCGGCATCGGACTCCGGCGACTCCTCGACGCCGGCGAGCACGCTGTGCCGCTGGCACTCACAGCCAGCACGCCGTTCGCCTACGGCGCCGCATTGCTCGAGCCCGTGACCGCAAGCTAACTCCATCGTCAGGCCGTTCGACAGGTCCCGGCTCACCGCCGGGACCTGTCTTCGTCTCCGCCTTCGACGGCATTTCTGAACCACCAGCTAGTCCCGGCACGCTCGGAGCCATGCTGTGACCAGACATCACAGACACAATTCGATGGCTGAGTCACGTAGTGGTAGGCGGCCCTGCATCTACGCGATATCCGCGCTGTTCGACCTGCAGTGCGAGAGACTCAGTCCTGATAGAGCAACACGGACAGCCGGAATAAAATTTGACTGTTCCCTTTGCCATTCGGGTCGAGCGCGTCGCCTCGTACTTCGAAGCTGATTGCCCTAAACCATGATCGTCTTAGAGCGCACTCGATGCAGATCTCATCGCTGCGAGTCGGGAAGGACCTGTTCGTGGCAGTCGCGGCCGAGCGCGAAGTGCCTTCGCCCCAAGGGGAATGTAATGACTGCGGTGGTGCCTACGTAACACCGCTGCCACAGCCCCTAGCCGCGTTGCGTGCGGGAATATGCACCCGCCGACGCACGGCAGTCGCGGTCGGCCGAAAGAATTGCGGCCTGGCGTAGCAGCACAGTGCCGGCAGTTCGAGAGTCCTCCGGCTCAGGTCCTTAACGCTGGCCCGCGCAACCAGACCTACTGCTGTGTTGCACGGAATCCGTAGAGCAACGCGTTGAGCTCCGGCTTCACGGCGAGCCGCCACGGCCCACGCGTAGGCTCGACCGACCAGCACTGCCCTGGCACCCAGCACGACCGCCTCTTGCTACATCGGGCCCCGCACCGACACCGCCCGTCAGCCCCGCCCAACTAACATTCACCGTGGTTCGACACCACGCCGCCATCTACGCCCGCACACATCGCATCCCCAGTGTCCAGGCTGATCGGTTCCGTGCCGCGGCGCCACCACAGCCGCTACGCCCGACCAGTCCGCTGCAAACATCTCGTGCCGGGCATCGACACCGGCACCATCCATTAGTACTGGTCTGTCGCACCAAACCGCGGCCGCCGGGCGCGTGAGTTTCCTTGACGGAGTTGCGGTCACGCATCATCTACAGCTGGACCACGGCGGTGTGCCGACCACGTTTGAAATTTCCTCAACGCCGAAGGTCGACGCCGTCGACTCCACGAACGGCCCACCCCGCCAGTTCGCCGCCTTCGTTCGCCGGGCACACACACCCCAAACCACAGCGGTCCGAGAATCACCGGCAAGGCAAGAGACTGATCGAGAACCTTCGAGTGCTTCTCCCCGCCGATAAGAACCCCGGCATCACGGCTTGACACCGGCACATCCGCTCGAGGTCGACCACAGTGGCGGGCATATCGGATTCTTCATATCCGCCACCATGGACGTAGTCGAACAAGTGGCCTGGCTCAAACCTGTGCCGGGCCACCGCGGTAGCCGGATACCCTCCCGCCGGACTGTGCCCAGCGGGAGGTCGGCCGGGGAAGCGGCCCTCGTCGTGCCGACGGAGCTATGCAGACTCTCCCTTTGCCGGCCGCAGGTCCGACTTCTGAGTCACCACGTAGTTCTCGAGATCGAACGTATGCAGCGCCTTCTTCATGTGCCCCATGGAGCCGGGCCAAACCACGTTGTTCACTCCATCTGTGACGTAGTAGTTGGAGCATCCACCGGCGTTCCACACCGAGTTTTCCAGGTGGGCATCCTTGGTTCGATTCCACGCTTCCTCGGCCGCGGGCCGGACCTCGAAGGACTCGAGCCCACGACGCCGCATCGTCTCGATCGCCGACGAGACGTAGCGCGCCTGCGCCTCGATCGCAACCGGGATGGAGGCCGCTCCACCATTCGGACCCAAGATGACGAACATATTCGGACATCCGACCATCGTCGTCGCCTTGTAGGCCCGCTGCTTTCCTGCGAAGACCTCGGACATAATGCGGCCGTCGCGGCCACGCACACGTTTAAGCAGGTGGTCCTGAAGCAGTTGGAATCCTGTGCCATAGATGATCGTGTCGACCTCGAATTCCTGGCCATCGGACGTGACTACGGAATGCTCACGGATTTCCTTCAGACCAGAGGTCACAAAGTCTACGTTCGTACCCTGGATCGCGGGATACCACTCGTTGGACTGCAAGATCCGCTTGCAGTTGATCTTGTAGTCGGGTGTCAGTGCAGCTCGCAGCGCTGGATCCGCAACCGAATCACGCAGGTGCTTACGCGCCATCCATTCGATGAGGAAGGCCCTTCGAGCATCCGACGTCACCCCGAGGAAAACCTCGAGGATGCTGAGCACGAGCTTGCGCACTCGCCGCTGCCTGCGCATAGCGCGTTCAGCGTCGACCTTCTTGTGGACCATGTCGAACTTCTGCACGATCCACGGCGGAGTGCGCTGCAGCACCACCAGCCGTTCGGCGTCAGGCTGGATCTGCGGCACGAACTGGATGGCGGATGCACCGGTACCCACTACCGCGATCCGCTTTCCCGCCGCATCGAAATCCTCGGGCCAATACATGGAGTGGAACGTGGTCCCGGCGAACTTGTCGGCGCCGGGCGTCGCGGGAACAATCGCGTCATGCAGCTGACCGGTCGCAAGCACGAGGAACTGTGAGCGGACGCGTCCTCTGGTGGTTTCGATCACCCATCGACTTGTCTCCACATCCCACGCCGCCTCCAGCAGTTCGGTCTTGAGCCGAACATGGCGTTCGATATCGTGTTCTGCGGCGACGCGCTGGAGATACTCACGAATCTCGTCACCGCCGGCAAAAAGGCGAGTCCAGTCGTTCGGCGCCCACGAGAAGCTGTACGCGGCTGACGGAACGTCACACGCAACACCTGGATACCGGTTGTGGTGCCAAGTGCCACCGAGTTGATCGCCCCTCTCCAGAACCATGATCTCGCGCAGACCCTGCTGCTTGAGTGCCCGTGTCAAGGCGACGCCCGACATACCTGCACCGACGACTACGGCTTCGACCTCGTCCTGCCACGGCATCTCCTGCGCCTCAGCTACGCTGCTGGACCGCGCTTCACGCGAGCCGCCTGCAGACCGCTTGCCCGTACCTACTGCCATTCTTTGCTTGCCTCCTTGCGAGCTGGCACCCCGCGCTGATTCGCTGCGTCGACGCCGTGAACTGGCTCACACGGTACTGACCCAATGACAGTAGCGCAAGGGTTGAGCATGCTTCTGCAGAGGCAGCACTGACAGCCTCACGGCAGGAACCCCGCCAGCAACTACGGCCACCGATAGCGACCTCGACGGGATTCCACGCAAATGCCCAGTTGAAACGATATGAGTCGGCCGATCAGGCCGGTACATCAACTCGACCTGGGCGACGGACTGCGAAGAAAACCGCTTCATCATCCACATCCACCACCTTGCCCATACTGACCAACCGACGGTAGGATCACCCTCGCCTCTTCAGGATTCGCGGCCGAGGCCGATAGGACCATCACACGCGGGTCGCGTTGGAGGTCGACATTCATCGCTTCCCGCCCAGTGGAGATCCGCGGCCGAGAGCCACAGTCCACCGGGCATGAGCCACAACCCATAGACGACCGTCGCCAGCACCGTCTGGCAGACGCGAACGAGCGGGATAGTCGCCGTGAGCACCCGAGCTGCTCCGCAACCACCATGCTAGGCATCCTCCGCCGAAGAGTCGATATGCCGAGTTACAGGGCCAACCGTTTGGATTGTCTACCGAACCTGTCGTAGACGCATCACCAGTCGAGCCGAACGTACGAATACACCTTGTCATCGATCATCGCCTGGCCGAAACGCGTCAGCCAGTCCGGGGGTCTGGCCTCGCTTCAACCGTAAAGAAGTCGCATATAAGCAAGGCGCTTCCACACCGCCCGCCACACTCGAGCAGCATCCACTCCCGCCACGCCGAACGACCTGCGGAGGTGGGTACAGTGCTTAGTCTGCCGCGGGAACGGCCGAACGATCAATGCCAATGTTTGGCGCGCCGCCAACACTGACAGCACGCATAACCCGAAGGGCGTGAGACTTCCGACAACCCGTACCGATAGGCCGTCTCACCATCGGACGGACCCATCCGGCTCAGGTCGCTGGAGCCGGGCACGCTCGGATGCACGAACGATCGCGCTGTCGCCGCAGCGGCGCGCTGGACGAGCGCCGGAGCAGATCTCGATGTCGTTCGCCACGACGTCGCACACAAGCCCGCCAGCACGAAGTCGGCTGGTCAGCGCAACCAGTCGCTATCCCTTGTTCAGGCTTCGACCGAACCCGTGTGCCCGTCTGCTCAGCCGTCAAGCCGGCGAGCAGACGGGCGCCCAACTGCGTCGAACCGACGGCTCGCCACGCGGGCCGTCTAGGCGCTGGTCACTAATCGCCGACGCAACGGCTACGCATCACAACGCTCGGCTGATGAGTTCCTTCATGATCTCGTTCGAGCCGGCGTAGATCCGCTGAACCCGGGCGTCGGCGTAGAGCCTGGCGATCGGGTATTCGAGCGTATAACCGTAGCCACCGTGCAGCTGCAAGCATCGGTCGATGACGGTGCACTGTTGATCGGTGAGCCAATACTTGGCCATTGCCGCGGTCGTTACGTCCAGTTCGCCCCGCAGATGGCGTTGGATGCAGTCGTCCAGGAAGGTCCGGGCGATTCGTGCGATTGTGGCGCATTCGGCCAGCTCGAACTTCGTGTTCTGGAAGTCGAACAGCGTCTTGCCGAAGGCGGCGCGTTGTTTGGTGTACTCGACGGTCTTCGCAACCGCCAGTTCGGTCGCGGCGACCGCGGTCACAGCGCAGATCAACCGTTCGTAGGCCAGCTGACTCATCAACTGCCCGAATCCCTCTCCCTCACGGGGTCCGAGGAGGTTTGCGGCAGGGACTCGGAGACCATCGAAGAACAGCTCCGCGGTGTCCGTTCCCTTCTGGCCGAGCTTCTCGATGATGCGGCCCCTACTGAAACCTGGTGTGTCATCGGTGACTTCAGCAACGATCAACGAGATCCCTGCTGCCCGCGCCGAGGGGTCGGTCTTCGCCGCGATGACGACCAAGTCGCAGTTGTGCCCGTTGGTAATGAAGGTCTTCGCGCCCGAGATGATGTATTCATCACCCTCTCGAACCGCACGGGTCGCAATGCTCTGCAGGTCGGAACCGGTTCCAGGCTCGGTCATGGCGATCGCGGCAACCCACTCGCCACTGGCCAGCTTCGGCAACCAGCGCTGCTTCTGCTCCTCAGAACCATACGAGAGCAGGTAGTGCGGAACGATTCCGCTGATCACACCAAGGGGCAGTGCCTCGGCCCCGCCGAACACCTGCTCAGTCAGTACCACGGCCTCGTGGGCGAAAGTTCCGCCACCGCCGCCGTACGTCTCGGGAATCGACAGACACAGCAGTCCGACCTCGCCCGACTTGCGGTAGACCTCCTTGTCCGGGAACCCCTGCTTCGCAAAGCGTTCCCGGTGAGGCTCGACCTCCTTGGCAAAGAAGGTGCGGGCAAGCTCTGCGAGAGCGACAAGATCGTCATCCAGCCACGACGCGCGTTCGGTCCAATCTCCACTGCTTCGAGCCACCATGTATATCCTCCGGATCCTTGAACCGCCCACACTCGGCGCAGTCCCTACGTGCAAGTGTACTGACAGTAAGTCAGTAACATTCTGACATACCTTGGATGTTTGGCCCAGCACCCTGCGGACCCAGCTCTAACGTCACGGAATTACCCGACCGCGTGGCGGTGAAGCTTGCCCACCCTGGCCGCGGATGGGACGAGATTGGGCCAGGCCACTCCATACAACGAGCAGTCCTGCCCATCGCGTCAGTCGACTCGCGGCCAGCTCGGGATAGCCGCCGGTAGGTCCTTGACACGACCCGAAGGTAGGGCCGGCTTTCGACGCTCCAGAAACGCACTGGCGCCCTCCGCGAAGTCCGATGAGCGGCCTACCTCTTCGAGCACTCGAGACTCCAGCCGGTGCGCAGCCCCGGGACCTTCGGCGCCCCACATGCCCCACATCATCTGCTTGGCCGCAGCGAAAGCAAGCGGTGCGACGTTGTCACGGATCTCCTCGGCCAGTGCGTAGGCCGTGTCAAGAAGCTCATCAGCTGGGCAAACACGGGACACCAACCCAGCCGCCAAAGCCTCCGCGGCATCGAAAACCCTGCCTGTCGCCACCCATTCCAGCGCCCGGGCCATGCCGACCATCCTGGGCAGGAAGAACGTGGATCCGGCTTGGGGAATCAGGCAGCTGCGGGTGAAAACAAACCCAAAACGTGCACTCTCAGACGCAATCCGGATGTCGCACGGCACGGTCAAGGTGGCGCCGACTCCTATCGCAGCTCCGTTGATCGCGGCAATCACCGGCTTGCGGAGTGCAGCGAATCTCAGCGACGCCTGCCCGCCCGGGTCTCTGGGAGAACCATCGGAGAAGCAGTCGTCGACTCGCTCCTTCGTGGATTCACTGTTCTCGAACTCGAGGTCGGCACCTGCGCAGAACGCTCGACCACTACCCGTCACCACGATGACGCGGACTTCATCATCACCCTCCGCCAGGTCGCAGGCGGTACCCAGTTCCCGGGCCATCGCATGCGTGTAGGCGTTGAGACGATCCGGGCGACGCAACGTGATAGTCGCGATCGAATCGACCACGATGTAATCTATCTGGCTAAAGAACATATCTACTTGCTTTCTCCATGGCGATTTCGATGCGCCCTGCTGAGACATCCTCGAGCATGACCGAGTTCACCGCCGTCATGTGGGCTTGGACTGCACTGCCCACCAGGAACACGCCACGCAGGGTGAACGTTCATCACCGCGTCCCGCACCCGCCGCCATCCTGAATAGCATGTTGTTCCCGCGGGATTCCCGCGTTGCTCACCAGCACCAAGGGAGCACCCAACTCCTCCGAACCTATTCCGCGAGCGGCCCTTGTACCGATCGCTGCCCGAGCTGTACCAGTACGCATCCTTGCTCCTGTGCGTCGAATTCCTGACACGTCCACAGCGACCCCGAGACATTTGCGAGCTCCGGAAGCCTCGGCGATCCTGCTGCGCACCAGCTGCCATAGCGATGCATGGACTGACCCACACGTTACTGTCATCAAGTCAGTAAATGCACGGTGAAACGACATTTAGCAGGTAAAGACGACTAAACAGCGGATGTCAACCATCGGGTTGACGAAGGCAGCGCACAGGTAGCGCATCAGCGTGAATCCGATGATCCTCGTCGACCGAACTCCCCCGGCGACGAAGCGAGTCCGTGCAAGTAGGCGCGGCGCACACTTCGCAGCTACCCAAATGCGTTGACCACCATCGGCGACGACAGGTAGCGGTTGGACTCGCTGCCAGCAAGCCGCCCTGGTCCGCGCCTCGCCGATTGGCAGCAAGCCGGGCGCCTCCGAGCGGTCATTCGGCACTGGAATCGCCTGGCCGCAATGCACCCGCAACGTAGCAACGCAGGATGCTGGACGTCGCTCGGTTGAAGTCGCCGACCTACTAGCCCCAGCCCATGCCAAGGAGGCGGATGGCAGACGCGGCGGCGGACGTGGGGCCGACGGCTGGGTTGCCGCTTCAGTCGACGAGCGGCTGATTCCGACCACAACCGACCGAGGAATACCCTGCACCGCAAGTAGATCGGCGACGATCGGGTCGACCGCCGAGCACCTACCGACGCTCCTGACCTACGCGATCTCCGCGCCCTCGGCCGAAATTTCGGAAACCTTGGCTTTCAATTGCTCGGCAGCGCGCCGGAGATGCGTTTCGGTGACCGCGCGTGCAGCAGCTCCGTCGCCTTCACTCAGGGCGCGCACCAGCGCATCGTGTTCTTCCAGGCTGCACGGGACGTCCTCGGGCATCGCGTCCAAGAAGCCCTGTGGAATCATCCGGCCTGCCGTCCCCAGCATGGCAAGCAACTGCGGCGACTTGCATGCCTTGTTCACTTCCCGGTGGAACAGCCAGTTCTCCGTTGCAGCGTCTCTACGCGCCCGCATCGCGATCGCGACCTCAACCTTCAGCTCACGTACTCGCTGTAGCTCTTCGGGCGTGATCCGTTCAGCCGCCCACTCCGCCGCGACGCCGAGAAGCGCGGTCATGACCGCAAAGCTCTCGAGAATCGTTTCTGCCGTCACGCCGAGTACGATCACCCCGCTGCGTGGGGCGACCTGCACAAGCCCGTCGTGTGCCAGTTCCAAGCATGCTTCACGCACGGGAGTTTTGCTTGTCGCAAACTCGGCGGACACGGCATCCAGGTCGATTCGTGAACCCCGTGCGATGGCTCCGCTGAGGATCCGTTCACGCAGAGCACGCGCCACGCGCTCCCTGATCGTGCCCGCCCCCGCAGCTCGCTCCGGCACGCCGGCCACCGCCCACGCCTCGCTCACGACAGCCACTTGATCCCTCTCCGCTCGCTGCGACATCTTCCGACGCCTTCAACAAGGTATCGGGTTGCATCTGATATATCTATCACGCTACCCCAACGCGCAGGTGCGGAACACGCGCCCGCACCCCCAGAGCGGATCAAGGCGTACCGAGTGCGGTGCACCCGCCCAGGTCACCCCCGTGATCGCCAAGAACATCATCAGAGAACTGTTCGAACATCAGGGACGACCAAGCGGTCCGAGACAAAACTGACCCACAACTGACTGCATGTCAGTATCATCAATCTCGGCGGTCACCACTTTCCGCTATCCGAGCACAGCACTTGAAAACCCCCAGAAGGAGGCGGACAAGATGCATGCGCAACCGCCCCGCTGGGAAGGCCATCAGCGCCAACGCCTCGCGAGACGAACGAAGCCCGAGGAGGCCTGGCCAGTACGAGGCCTCATAGCAGCTGCCGACATGCACCCCCCTTCCCATCGGAAGCGTTGTTCGGCCTCGCGTCTAGCTGCACGTGCCGCAGGGGTCGAGCAGGTGATCACTCCATGTCCGCACCACACCCGCACGGAATCGATCCGGAATACAGGTCCAGATCTGCCGAGGATTGGCCTTCCTCACCTTCGGCTCGGCGTGCCGATTCACCGAACGCTCTAGTTACTGATTAAGCACTAGAAACCCCGAGCCTACCGACACCTCGGGCAGTTTGCCAATCCAGGCCCGGGCGCACCGCAGGTATGTAGTTACCCTATGCAAGTTTTTTTCCTGCCATTTTCCCCGCCTTTCAAGGTTTGCATCAGTCCGGATCGGCAGATTCAAGAAATCTGTTGACCTGAGCCGCTCAGTGGGCAAGACTACCGATAGTCATCACCCAGTGACTAAGGTCACTCCAGTCCAGCGCGGCTATCCGATGCCGACGTACAGCTGCTGGACCGCTCGACACGTGATCAAACCCGAAGGGAACTCCGAAAATGAAGACCAGTCGACTCTCATCCGCAGCCGCGGTGCTGCTGGCGACGGCAATGATCGCCGCCTGTAGCGGGACCTCGGACACGTCGAGCGACGGCCAAGCACCGCCCGCCAACGCTGTCAAGGCGACCGGATCTCCGGTCAAGGTGATGATGGTGCTCGCCGAGAGCGACGCTGCCAACATTCATCTCGACGAAGCCCGCGCCGGGGCCAATGCCAGGGTCAAGCGCATCAACGAGGTCGACAATGGTCTGGGCGGATCGGGACATCCGGTGGAGATCGTGTTCTGCACGACCAACCTCGATCCGAACATCGCCAACAATTGTGCACGCCAGGCAGCAAATGATCCATCCATCATCGCTGTGATCGGCTCGTCTGTCACCGACGACATCACCCAGACACTGAGCGATGCGGGTCTGGCGAATGTGCCAGCCATCCCAACCACCGCAGGCGATTTCACTTCGCCGATCAGCTTTCCGACAAACGGTGGAGTCGTGACCGGATTCGGCGCCCAGGGCGCGATCGCGGTGCGCGATATCAAAGCAAAGGAGGTCGCCTACGGAACTATTCAGCTGCCTAACGCGCTCCAAGGAGTCGCGATTGTCAATCAGTCGCTCGAGTCGAATGGCGCCGCGCCGCTGGCCAACGTGGTGCAGGTTCCCCTGACAGCCTCGGACCTCACCTCGCAGGTGTCGTCGATGGCCGAAAACGCGGACGCCGTCCTGCTGGCAGTGACGCCTACGATGGCGTCGCAGATGATGCTGGCCCGCCAGCAACTCGCTATCTCCGTGCCCTTTGTCGCCGCGACCGTCAACTTCACCGTCGACTCCCTGAAGGGACTCGGCGCTGCGGCGGAGGGGATGCGCCTCGCCGCCTACTACCCGACCGAGGACATCGAGCTGGCCGGTAACAGCCAGTTCGTCACCGACATGAAGGCGAATGGGTCGACGAAGTTCGTCGGCGACCTTGCCAAGGCGGACTGGGTCGCCTTCGACCTCTTCAACGAAGCCGCCAAGGGACTGCAGACCCTCGACAGGGCCACGGTCCTCGGGGCGCTCAAGGCTGTCAGTGGCTATGACGCGGGTGGCCTGACCCCGAAGCTGGACTTCACCAAGCCTGGCGCGAACCCAGCCTTTCCGCGCCTGGTGAACCTGGATTACTTCAGCGCCGTCGTCAAGAACGGCAAAGTGGTGTCCGGCGGATCCGGCGAATTCGAGCCGACTTTCGGCAGCCGCTGACCTCGGCTCGGGAACCCGGTACTCGCCATGGATACGTTCCTTCAGTTCGCGCTACTCGGTCTCGGAGCCGGCGGTGCATACGCCGTCGCCGGAATCGGTTTGGTCCAGATCTACCGTGGGTCCGGTGTGCTGAACCTCAGCCACGGGGCGATAGCGTTTGCGGCAGCCACTCTGTTCGTCCAGACCTACGGCGAGCGGGAATGGCCGCTCCTGCCGGCGGCCGTCGCGGCAGTTGCGCTCGCGGCCGCGATCGGCGGGGTCATTCAAGTGGGCGTGATGCACCCACTACGCAATTCCCCTCCGCTCGTGCGAATGGTGGCCACTCTCGGTGTGTTTGCCGTCCTGCAGCAGGCGGTGCCGTTGGTGTTCGGAACCAGCACCGGCAACGTCGCGGTCCCTTCCTTCTACCCGAAGGGAAGGTTGGAACTCGGCGACACACTGGCGGTCCCTTACGACCGGCTGATCGTTGTGTGCATCGCCGTCGCGCTCGCGCTCGCTCTATGGATTCTGCAGCGTAGAACCCGGCTCGGCCTCGCCACGACCGCGGTAGCCGAGAACCGCGTCGTGGCAGCGTCACTCGCGATCGCACCGAACCCCGTCGCCATGTGGAACTGGATGCTCGGCTCAGCTCTGGCCGGTTTGGCCGGCGTCATCCTCAGCCCGATAGTCGGCGTGATCACGCCGCTGCCGTTCATGTTCCTGGTGATACCGGCATTGGCCGCAGCCATGATCGGACGTTTCGAGTCGTTCTTCTGGACGACTGTCGGTGGGATCGCCATTGGTGTTGGACAGTCGGTTGTCACTCGCTATCAAGCCGAAATCCTTCCAGCGAATCTGGCGAGCGGCTGGCCCAATGCCCTGCCGTTCCTTGTGATCATCGTTGTTCTCATGCTGCGCGGATCGCCGTTCCCGGTCCGAGGGGAGATCGCTGCGCGCCTCCCAAGCCTGGGGCGGCGAACCGTCAGCCCATTCACAGCGATCGCCGTCGCGGCCCTCGGAGCAGGCGCCGCGCTGTTGATGACGGAAAAGCTGGCCGTCGCGGTCACAGCGTCGGCGGGCTTCGCGATCGTCGGTCTGTCTCTGGTCGTTCTGACCGGGCTCGCGGGCCAGACGTCGCTGGCGCAGATGGCGATCGCAGGAATCGGTGCCCTGTCGGGAGCTCGGCTCAGTCACAACTTGGGCTTGCCGTTCCCGGTCGTGCTGGCGCTCGGCGTGGTCTCCGGAGCGGCCGTCGGAATCGTCTTCGCCGCACCGGCGATGCGCACTCGCGGGCCAGCGCTGGCAATCGCCACCATCGGCATCGGAATCGCGATCGAAAGTGTGGTGTTGAACAACGGGTGGTTCACGGTCAATGGTTTTGGAGGCACACCGATTGATCGACCACACCTCGGCCCTCTCGACATCAACGGCGTCACCCATCCGCAGCGCTACGCGGCGTTCGCAGTTGTCGTTCTCGTCGCCGCGGCCTACGCGGTCGCGAACCTCCGGGCCGGCCGAACGGGCCGCCGCCTAATTGCCATGCGCAGTAGCGAGCGTGCAACCTCGGCGATGGGTGTGTCGCTTCCCGCGACCAAACTGATCGCGTTCACCATATCGGCGGCGCTGGCCTCACTCGGTGGCATCGTGCTCGCTTTCTCCGGCGGCGCGGTGACCTATGAACGATTCGGTTTGCTGCAGTCCCTCAACCTGGTGATCTTCGTGCTCATCGGTGGTATCGGCTACGTGATCGGCCCCATCATCGGAGGCGCGCTTGCACCGAACGGCTTCGTGTCCTCACTCATGGACAGCGGCAGTGCCATCGATCGGTGGCTGGTGCTTGGATCTGGCATCGTGCTCGTCCTGGTGCTCGTGTTGAACGCCCACGGCGTGGCCGCGATCGGCGATCTTCGTCGGAGACGACAGCGACAGCGTGCGGTTCGAATCGTGCAATCCCGGCCGAACCGCAGCGGCGAGGAACTCCGCGTGCGGAATCTCACCGTCCGCTACGGCGATGTCGTGGCCGTCAACGATCTCTCACTGCGAGTCGGTGCGGGCGAAATCGTCGGTCTCATCGGTCCGAACGGCGCGGGAAAGACCTCGGCGCTCGACGCCATCACGGGCTTCGCTCGCGCAGACGCCGGGTCTGTCCTGCTCGGCGATCGTGATCTGTCCCGGCAACCGGTACACGCCAGGGCCGCCTCCGGTCTGGGCCGTTCATTCCAGGCTGTCGAGACCTTTGACGATCTGACCGTCGCAGAGAACCTCGCGGTCGCCTGCAATCCGGTCCGCTGGATCGACTGGTTGCTCGATCCACTCCGCAATCGTCCGATCGAGATAGAAAGGGAGTTCCACGACGAGGCGGTCGAGCTGGGTCTGGACTTGAGGGCCATGCCCGACGAGCTCAGTCAAGGTCGTCGACGGATTCTCGGCGTGCTCCGTGCTTTGGCAGGCCGACCGACTGTGCTGCTCCTGGACGAACCAGCCGCAGGACTCGACCCGGCCGAGACCGAGCATCTCGCGAACGTTCTCCGCCAGGTCGCCGCCGAGCGGAAGTTGGGAATTCTCATCGTGGAGCACGATATGAGTCTCGTGGCGGCGATCTGCGACCGAGTCGTCGCCATGGAATTCGGCACACCCATCGTCACCGCGCCGACTCAGGAAGCACTTGCCCATCCCGTCGTGCGAGCGGCTTACCTGGGCGATGACATCCAGCCATCAGCCGTACCCGCAACGGAAGGCACACCGCTATGAGACTTCTTTCGGCCAAAGACCTGCGAGCCGGATACGGGGCCATCGATGTTGTCCGGGGGATCGAGTTGCACGTCGAGGCGGGTGAAGTGGTGGTCATTCTCGGCGCCAACGGCGCAGGAAAGACCACAACACTCGCCGCGCTCGCCGGAGTGATCCCTGCTCGCGGCGAGATCGAGATACTGGGCCACCACGACAACGCCCCGCTGCATGTGCGTTCCCGACGCGGTCTTCGCTATCTTCCCGATGACCGCGGTATCGTCAGGAGCCTGACCGTCAGGGAGAATCTGCGCCTCGCTCGCGTCGACCCGGGCGATGCCTTCGACATAAGCCCCGAGCTCGAAGCGCTCCTCGGCCGCACTGCTGGACAGCTGTCCGGTGGCGAGCAGCAGATCCTCGCGCTCACCCAGGCGATTGCCAGCCGTCCCAAGGTCCTCATCGCCGACGAGGTATCTTTCGGGCTCGCTCCAATTATTGTCAGTCGAATGCTCGGGCTCGCCAGGCTGGCGGCAGATCGCGGAACTGGTGTGTTGCTGGTGGAGCAATACGCCGGACAGGCACTGGCCACCGCCGACCGCGCCTATGTCCTGCAACGCGGCGAGATCGTCCTGCAAGGCGAGGCAAGCGCGCTCAGCAACGATCTCGAATCGCTCGAACGGTCCTATCTCGGCACGACAGCCTGACCAGCACAGCTCCCGGGCAGAGGACCGTTCCTCAGCGCGGGAGCTGTGTGTTGTGGATCGTGCCAGTCGATGTGTGCCGACACGACAGGTTCTAGGTCTGCACCGAACTCGCCGTAGTGCGCGGCTTTGGCTGATGACTGCCGACCGCGCAGCCATGACCACAACGACTTCACAAGCATGCTGCGCGACAAACGGTCTATGCACACAGATTTGCGAACAGCTCGCGGAACCTGCGAATTTGATTCGATGCAACCACAGCGAGGTCGGACACCGTAATCGGTGTCCGACCTCGGCCGCCCCGCGCGCTGAAAGCACGGCGCAGGGTGCGGCTCACATTCTGGGGTGGCTACGCGTTCGTCGTCAGCTCAACTGTGCGGGTCGGCTGAGTCCGAGGTTCTCGCGCAGGGTCGAACCGGTGTACTCGGACCGGAAGACGCCGCGCTTGCGCAGCTCCGGCACAACGAGCCGCACGAAGTCCTCGAACGCGCCCGGCAGATGGGTAGCAGCGATGACGAATCCGTCGCACGAACGGGACTCGAACCAGTCCTGCATCTGATCGGCGACCTGTGCACCCGTGCCGACGAAACGCGGACCCTGCAACAGGGTCGCACGATGTTCCGCCAGCTTCCGCAGGGTCAACGTGCCCTCGACGCGCTTCTTCACACCCTGAACCAGACCACGGATCCCCGATACCGAGTCGATCAGTTCATCGGTCACCTCGTCGTCGAGGGAGTGACCGGAGAAGTCGTAGTTGGTGACCTCGGACAGCAGAGCGAGCGAAGCCTGAGGATGCACGAGCTGGTTGAGGAAAATCTCCTCTTTCTCCTTGGCGATCGCTTCGGTCTCGCCCACGACCGTGTACACCATGGGCAGGATCCGGACGGCGTTCACATCACGGCCTGCCTCGGCGATCAACCGCTTCTGATCGTTGTAGTGCTCGAGGGCGATCTCGCGAGTCGGGTTACCGGTAAAGATCAGGTCAGCCCATTTCCCGGCGAATTCGCGGCCGCGGCCGGACTGTCCGGCCTGGATGATCGGCAACCTGCCCTGCGGCGGACGGGGCACAGTGAGCGGACCCTGAACATCGAAGTACTTACCATGGTGATCGAGTTCATGAACCCGGGAGGGATCCGCGAAGATCCCTGTTTCGCGGTCGAAGACGATCGCATCGTCATCCCACGAATCCCACAGTCTCGCGACAACCTCGATGAACTCCTCGGCCCGGTCGTAACGCTCATCGTGCGCCAAATGCTGATCGACACCGAAGTTGCGGGCCTCCGCGTCGTTGACAGAGGTAACCACATTCCATGCTGCGCGCCCGCCGCTGAGGTGGTCGAGCGTCGCGAACGACCGGGCAACGTGGAACGGCGGATAGTAGGTGGTCGAATACGTCGCACCGAGCCCGAGGTGCGTTGTCGCCGCCGCAGCCGCGCCGAGCACCGACATGAGATCCAGCTTTACAGGGCGAGCACCGTATCGCACCGCATCCGCGGGTGAGCCACCGTAGATAGACGGCATCGCCAGCCGGTCGTCGAAGAACATCAGGTCGAACGTGCCTTCTTCGAGCACCCGCGCGACCCGCTGGTAGTACCGAAGGTCCAGAAAATCGGGGGCCGCGCTCGGGTACCGCCACGAACCCGAGTACACGGTCACGTTACCCGCCTGCATGAAGCCCACCAGAGTCATCTGGTCGTCACGTTTCGCCGCCATGGCGCTCCTTTCGAGGTGTCAACCCGCGGCTGACATATTAGATTGCTACTGATATATTGACCTCTGCAACCGCATTGGTCAAGCTCAGCCAGAAGGAGTTCAGATGACATCGACTACCGGTGCTCCCGATACGATTCGAGTCGCAGGCCACGACTTGGTCGAAGACCTGATCGGTAAACGAGGGTTCACCGACGTCGTACACCTGTTGATGACGGCCGGCGCAACGCCCACCGAAGGCGAAGCAGCGATGATCGACGCGATCCTCGTGACCTTCGCCGATCACGGCGTAACGCCCAGCTCGGTAGCTGCCCGGCTCACTTTGCTCGGCGCACCCGAGTCGTTCCAGGCCGCCGTCGCGGCGGGACTCTGCGGAGCGGGGACCCACTACCTCGGCACCATGGAGAAGACAGCGACTTTGCTGCAGCGCGAAAACGCCGCAGCGCCCGACCAGGAGCCGGTCGAGATCGCACGTGCGATCGTGGCTGCGGCCCGCAGCGCAAAGCAGCCCATCCCAGGACTCGGCCACCCGGAGCACAAAAACGGTGACCCGCGCACCCCGGCGCTACTCGCTATCGCCGAACGCGGCGGCCTGCGCGGTCGGCACACCGACATTCTTCTCGAGATTCCCGCAGCCTTGCAGGATTCCGCGGGAATCCTGCTGCCCGTGAACGCTGCGGGGATTACGGGCGCGATCCTCTCCGACATGGGGCGGCCCCCGGTTTTCGGCCGCGGGCTCGCGATCATCGCCCGGGCGGCGGGCCTGGTCGGCCAGCTGATCGACGAGCAGCAGAATCCGACCGCCCAACGCATTTGGGACTCGCTGCGCTGATTACCTCTGACACAGAAAGGCCGACGATGACTACTTCCGTCACCGAGGTACCAACCAACCTGCTCCGTGACCGCACGGCCATCGTTACCGGTGCCGCCCAAGGTATCGGGTACGCGATCGCGCAAACACTTGCAAGGCATGGCGCAGCGGTCGTCATCGCCGATATCGATGGCGAAGCCGCGGAGAAGGCTGCTGCTTCCATCGTTACGTCCGGCGGGGTCGCGTCCGCCGTGGTCACTGACGTGGCCAATGAACAGCAGGTTCAGCAGGTCGTCGACCATGCTGTTCAGACGCATGGCCGCCTCGATGTCTACGTCAACAACGCCGGCGTGACCCGTGATGCGTCGATGGCCAAGATGACCCTCGAACAGTTCCGCACCGTAATCGACATCCATCTTCAGGGCGCCTGGCTCGGCACTCGAGCTGCCGCATCGGCCATGCGGAAATCCGGCGGTGGAAGTATCATCAACATCTCCTCCACTTCAGGCAAAACCGGCGTCTTCGGCCAGACCAACTACAGCGCCGCCAAAGCAGGCATGGTCGGACTCACGAAAGCAGCCGCGCGCGAGGTCGCTCGATACGGCATCCGTGTCAACACGATCCAACCCGGACTCATTCGTACTGCAATGACAGAGGCACTGCCGGAGGACATCTGGAACCAGAAGCTCGCTGAGGTCCCACTCGGCCGCGCGGGTGAACCCGAAGAGATCGGCAAGGTCGTACTCTTCCTGGCCAGCGACCTCGCTACCTACGTGACAGGCGCCGTCCTCGAGGTGCACGGCGGTCGCTTCATGTGACGCCAACGGCACGGTAGCCTGGCTGCAACTCCCCACTATTGCGGTGTGCGCGCGCGAAAACTTCGCCGCCACACCGCTTTTGGTTGCTACAATCTAACAGATCGAACGAACGCCCAAGGTTTCCGCGTAAACTTCACCATCCCGATCTCCAACGTCGGAAACTTCTCGACCTGGTTCGCCGCGCGCAACGCAATCTTCGACTGTTCCACTTTCAGGTCTCGTTATTCCCGAGTTCCCGATCAGAACGCGACGGGTCAACGCGGCGCAGTTCAGCACCGAAGGGTCACACAGCTTTCTGTACTCGTTGAACGTCCGGGGGCCTCTTGCCACCCGGCCAACCTCCGTGGCCCGTTGCACAGCGTTAGGGCCGCGTTGAAAATTGTGAAGCGCACCGAACAGAGACCGAACACCGAGGCGCCGCGTGAAACCGGCGATATCGCCGGTGCTACTCAACCACCTAGACTTGAGCTTCCCATTCCGTGAGTTCGACATCGTGTCCCAGCCGATCCCGCTTGGCACGCAAGTACTTCAGATTGTCGGGTGTCACGGCGACCTCGGTTTTGACCCGTTCGTGGACTCGAAGATCGAAAGAACACAAGTCGGCATGTTTGTGCGGATTGTTCGTGATCAAGCGCAGGTTGCGTGCGCCGAGATCAGCAAGAACGGCAGCTGCGACACTATACTCCCTGGAGTCCACCGGAAGCCCTAGTGCAGTGTTCGCGTCGACCGTATCAAAACCCTTCTCCTGGAGCGCATAGGCCTGCAGTTTGCGGCCCAGGCCGATCCCACGCCCCTCCTGCCCTCGCAGGTAGACGATGATGCCCGCACCTTCCGCCGCAACTAGATCGATCGACTGCTGCAATTGAGCACCGCAGTCGCAGCGAAGTGAACCGAAAACATCGCCGGTCAGGCACTCGCTATGCACCCGTACGAGTACGCCGTCATCCGCTGCGTCCGCGGCCGCGATATCTCCCAGAGTGAGCACGAGGTGATCGATGCCATCGCGGACCGAGCTGTAGCAGGAAGCTGTAAACCGCCCACCGGCCATCGGTAGCGCAGCGCGTGCGGTACAGGTGACGATGCGGTCGATGTCGTGCCGTATAGCGTGCCTGACGTCCTCAACCGATATCACGACGAGCCCGTGCGAACGCGCAAAGTCCACTACCTGTGGGCCCTGCAGGGGAACTCCATCGTCTCCAACCAACTCGGTGATGACGCCGACAGCTGTCTCACCCGCGAGCTCGAGCAGGTCGATGGTCGCCTCTGTGTGGCCGGCGCGTGCAAGCACCCCGCCCTTTTTGGCGCGCAGCGGAAACACATGGCCGGGTCTGCGCAACTCGCGCGGTGAGGTGTCCCTCGCGGCGAGAGCTCTGACCGTGGCTGTACGGTCGAGCGCCGAGATTCCAGTCCCGGTGGCAATATGATCAGCGCTGACCGTGAATGCAGTACCGTGCGAGTCCGTGTTGTGGCCGGTCATCAACGGCAGTTGCAAATGGTCTGCTCGCTCGTCTGTCATGGGAACACAGACGATCCCGCTGCCGTGACGAAGGTAGAACGCCATCTGCTCGTCGGTCATCCGAGCAGCCGCCATCACGAGGTCGCCCTCGTTCTCACGATCGTGGTCATCAGCAACGACGATCATCTCGCCCCGGGCGAGCGCCGCCAATGCTGCCGTCAGCGAGCTGTCCATCTCCATTTACTCCTTCAGACGATACTGCGGTCAGGACACATCCATTCACCGCGGTCGATTACAACGGCATTGTCTGCGTCGCGAACCTGAAAAGCCGCGCCTGCGGCTGTTCGCCAGATCGCTACGGTGAGAACCTCACCGGGCGTCACGGGCTTCGAAAAACGCCCGCTGATGTGGCGAAACCTGGTCGGATCGTTGTCGCACAGGTGCTTCAACAGCGTGCGGGCCGCGAAGCCATACGTACACAAGCCGTGCAGAATCGGCTTCGTGAAACCTCCGCGCTGGGCAACCTGGGGATCTACATGCAGCGAATTGCGGTCCCCAGCCTGTCGGAACAGCAGAGCCTGGTTCGGCATGGTCGGCACCTCGATCTCAAAGTCGGGCCGCTGCTCGGGAATCGACGCGGACGCGCTGGGCCCGCCGTCTCCACCGAATCCGCCCTCCCCACGGATGAATGAACGCGAAACCGCTACCGCCACAGCCTTGCCCGTCTCCGGGTCGGTCGCGATCGATTCGATGCTCACCAGTGCACCGCTGCGTTTGTCCCAGATATCGGTGACGCGACGCGTCACATGGACAGTGCCGCTCGCCGGAAAGGGTTCCAGCACTGTCAACGATTGCTCGGCATGTAGCCGCTGCGATGGACTGATCTCACCGAGCTCGACCTCGGGACCGTGGTACTGCATCAAGCCGATGGCAAATGTCGGGAGGACCACCTGCTTCCCATCGCCAGCCGTTTCGGTAGTGAATTCCAGATCGGCTAGCGGATCCGGCAACCCGGCCCCGACGCCCAGTGCATAGATCTGTGAGTCCGCGGCCGTCCAGGACACTGCGACCGGGCCATGTTGTTTACCAATGATCTCGAAGTCGAGTGGCATCTACTCGTTTCCTCTCATTGTGGCGTCCATGGACGCGACCCTGGCGCTGAGCACCCGAGCCGCTCCCTGGAGATGTTTTTCGGTGATCTCGCGCGCCGCGGCACCATCACCTTCGGCGAGGGCGTGGACCAGCGCGTCATGTTCCTCGAGACTGCACGGGGTGTGCTCCGGGAATGCTCTGAGAAATCCCGCCGGAATCATCCGGCCGGCCATCCCTAGCATGCTCAGCAGCCGCGGCGACTTGCACGCCTTGTTCACCTCACGGTGAAACATCCAGTTTGGCGTGGTGGCATCGTCACCCGACCGCACAGCGACGGAGACTTCAACCTTGAGTTCACGCACCCTCGCCAATTCGCCGCCGCTTATTCGCTGCGCCGCCCAGTCAGCGGCCACACCCGCGAGCGCCGCCATCACCGCGAAGTTCTCGAGAATGGTCTCCGGTGGTACGCCGAGGACAACAATGCCGCTGCGGGGGGCGATGCGTATGAGACCGTCGTGGGTCAGCTCCAGGCAGGCCTCCCGAACCGGCGTCCGACTCGTCTCGAATTCGGAGGCGACAGCGTCCAGATCGATGCGTGAGCCAGGTGCAAGAACACCAGTCAGTACGCGCTCGCGAAGTATCCATGCGATGCGCTCACGGATCGTCCCGGCGCCCGAAACTGGTGCCGGCACACCCGCGACCGGCCACGCCTCTTCCATCCTGACCACCTTCCGCTCAGCTGAATCTAACATATCAGATCTAGATTGATATACCAATGACCACTCGGGGCCGACCAGCCGACAGTCGCCCGACCAACTGATCACCAGGCCGTCCAGTGACCACCCCGCGGCGCGAGCACGATTTCGGCGAAACCTTGATGCTACTGACAGTACGCCAGTACCGTCCTCTCCGTTGTCACCGACGTATCCAGGAGATGTCATGGGAAGAGTCAACGAACGTGTTGCGATCGTGACTGGCGCAGCCAGGGGCATGGGAGCAGCGCACGCACGAGCACTCGTACGGGAAGGAGCGCGGGTCCTGCTGACCGACGTACTGGAGGACGAGGGTCACCGGGTGGCCGAGGAACTCGGTGATCGGGCTCTTTTCGTCACCCATGACGTAGCCCGTCCGACGCACTGGCAACGCGTCGTGACCACAGCGGAGCAGGAGTTCGGCAATGTCGACATCCTCGTAAACAACGCGGGCCTGGGGTTCGCCGCGCCGCTCGAGGCCACTACCGAGGCCGACTTCCGCCGGGTCGTCGACGTGAATCAGGTCGGCCAATTTCTGGGCATGAAGGCAGTGCTCGAGTCCATGACCCGAGCCGGCGGCGGATCGATCATCAACGTGTCTTCTATCGCGGGTCTCGTCGGTGAGCCGTACAGCATCGCCTACACCGCGTCGAAGTTCGCCGTGACCGGAATGACGAAGGTCGCTGCGAAGGAGTTGGGCCCCAAAGGCATCCGCGTCAACTCAGTCCATCCAGGGGTTATCGACACTGCGATGATCAGAACCCCGGGATCCGAAGCAGTCGTCGCAGCGGCGGCCGCGGCAACGTCGCTCGGCCGGATCGGTCAGCCAGAGGACGTCAGCGGGATGATTCTATTCCTGGCTTCCGATGAATCGTCGTTTGTCAGCGGGTCCACATTCGTCGTCGACGGCGGATACGTGTGACGACGTAGATTCGGCTACGAACTCGAGATGGCAGGCTGACCGGCTGTCGTGGTCGAGTTCGTAGCCACTCCGCTACAGGCGGCCCAGGTCGCAACCGTACCGCTTAGCCAACTCGACCAACTGTGCCGCATAGCACGGCGGCTCCGCACTGCTCAGGGACCGAACCAACGAGCATCCCGCATACAGAATGTGCTGGGCCAGAATAGCTTCAGCCCGGTCTGCATCGCGCGCAAGCCAAGCATCGATAAGCGCCGCGTGTTCGTCGCTCGAATTGCTGAGCGAGTCGATAGCGCGCGAGTAATACACCCGTCGATAGCGCGAATAGCGCTCCCAGTAACCGCGAAGACTTACATGCAGCGGATCGGAAGTCTCGCCGAGCTTCAATCCATACAGAGCGAAATGGAACTCCTGATTCGCCGCGTCGTACTCGTTGGCCAGGCCCTGCTCGCGGGGACGCTCCGCTTGCAGTCGACAGTGGCCCTTCTGAAGCGTTGCCGCTTCCTCCTCCGTATGAGTGAGAGCAGCGACCCGTATCGCCAGCGGTTCGAGCAACAAGCGCATAGCGACGATGTCTTGAACCTCGGCAGCCGAGATTCGGACTACCTCGACACCGGACCTGGGCCGGATGGTTACCCACCCTTCCGCTGCAAGCAGCCGAAACGCTTCCCGCAGGGGTGTACGGCTGACTCCGAACGCGTCCGCGTATTCGTCCTGGCGAATATGGGCGCCCGGTTCCAACTGACCTGAGATGATCCGTTCACGGAGGCTGTCCGCGATGCGGGTTACCAGCGTTCGTGAGTCGAGATTCAAGGAAGCAGCCAATTCCCACTCTCCGTATTCAACCGGCAAAACACAACGCTAGCTCTGGATTCAAGACGCAGGCCCAGCGACGATGCCGTCGTCGTGCAGCCGCCCGATCTCGCGCTCGGCTAGGCCGAGTACATCGGACAACACTTCAACGGTGTGTTCGCCCAGCACCGGTGCTCGCCGAACCGTAGGTCGCACCGTTTCGCTGAAACCCAGTGGCGACGCAGGCATCGGATAGGTACCCACCCCGGGGTGCTCGACCTGCGAGAATAAGGGGTTTGCCGAGGACAAGCGCTGGTCATCGAGAAGTTCTTCGAAACTCTGGTAGGGCCCCCACGCCACGCCACCGCCAGTCAACGCTGCCGAAGATTCGGAATAGGTGCGTTCGGCAAACCACGACCGCAGGTACTCTGCGATGTATTCGCGCGCCACAAAGCGACCAGATTCGGTGTCGAGATCTGCGCCGGTGGCCGCACCGATTCGCGCGCAGTGCGGAGCCAGCTCGGTCGTGTTCTTCAAAGCTGTCCACTGCCGCTGGGTCAGCGCAACGACCATGATCAGACGATCGTCCTGAGTACGAAATGGCGCTCCGAAAGCGCCGTAGAGATAATTCCCGTCCTTGATCGCAGGCCCCGCTTGACTCCTTCCGAGCGAAGCTTGGGCGAGTCGTCCCAGATTCGCCACCATCGCGAAGGCCACATCCGACAGTGAGGCCTGGACAAGCTGTCCAGTCCCGGAACGTGAACGCTGACGTTCAGCCGCCAGCAGCCCTGTGGCCGCCAAGCTGCCGAGCGCGATATCCCAAGCGGGGAGCACACTGTTCACCGGTTCGGCGCTGTCCTTCGGTCCGGTGATGAAAGGGAAGCCAGTGGCAGGATGAACGGTGTAGTCGACTTCGCTGCTTCCATCGTAGTTTCCGGTCAACGCAACCATGATCAGGTCGGCCCTGCGTTCCCTCAATCTTTCGTAGTCCAGCCAGCCCGTGGCGGGGAAGTTGGTCAGGAACATGCCACCGTCCGCGCCGGGCGCCGTGATCAGCGCCTGGACCAGTTCCCGCCCCGCCGGCGAACGTAGATCGACCTGTATCGAGCGTTTCCCTTTGTTGAGGCCAGCCCAGAAGAGACTGTGCCCCGAGTCGGTGACCGGCCAACGCCGATAGTCGAGGCCGCCGCCGATCTGATCGAAGCGAATGACGTCGGCACCCATCTGCGCCAAGGTCATCCCACCCAACGGGGCAGCGACGAAGGCCGAGCCTTCGACGATCTGCATTCCGGCGAGAACACCGTGGTCGGAACTCACGCCAGGACTCCCACGACGCGCCAGTCCAGGACCTCGATCGAATCCTGGTCAGCTGAGCCAAGTTTGAACACACGCGACCGCAATTGAGCCAGCTGACCGCCATTATCGAGGGGTTCGGTGTGCTCGACCTCGATGGTGCTGAAGACAGTGTCGTTCTCGTGGACCGGAGCGAGGTGATCACAGCTGTTCCAACCGACCAAGCACACCAGGTTCGGCAGTGTCTTCGACAACTGCGCCGAGGCCAGCCCGATAGTATGCCCGCCATACACCAAGCGCCGACCAGCCGCAGCACGCTGATCGTGGTGGACCGCCGCAAGGTTCAGAGTCAATCGAGCCAGCTCGGGAGCGGAGGTGACTACATCGCCGAATGCCGCAGTGAAGCTGTCCCCCGGCCGCACCGCCGTACCGGAAGGATGAGCCGACAGGTCCCAGTCGGCCGTCAGCGCGCGGAGCACCGCGGTGTCGAGCTCGCCGGAGATCGACGACAGATCATCCTGGTGATCGGTACCCACCTCCTGACTACTCATGGGAATCATCGCACAACGCTTGAAGTCCAGAATCGTCCGTTCATACTGGTCGACGGTCTTGATTCGGAGCGCCATCATGCCGGTCGGGTAACGCCCCTCACGCCGCCGATTCTCACGCAGGCCGATGACCTCTGTCTCGGTGTACAGCGAATCGCCGATCGCGGGGAGGCGGTGCAGCACCAGCCCCCGATAGAACAAGTTGGCTTTGGCGCGCTGGCTGAAGTGGGTGGATTGACCGATCGCCACATCCCATACGAGACCGGGGTGGGCCAGTGGACCCTTTACCCGGGTCACCTTCGCCGCGAGTTCGGCGTCGAGCGCGAGGGCGGCGCGGTCACCGAGGATCGCTTGGTGGGCAGCGGCGAGGCCACTGGTCAGGGTCATCCCCGGAGAAGCGACACGCTGCCCCACGACAAGATCGTCGAAGAAGGGGCCGCCGGGGCGCAGATGACTGTTCGAGACGGCGGCTGAGGTGGTACCGGACACGAATGACTCACTTTCAGAAGTTTCGAACTGGGCTGACCACAAAGCCCGAGCTGTCTGGGTGCACAACTCGGACCAGGTGCGTGCTCACTGAGCCGATGCGCTGGCGAGGCTCAGTTCGGTGATAAGAGAATCCAACGCGAGAATTCGCTGCGCATCGCGCACGTGCAAGCTTTCGATCATGCGTCCGTCGACAACGATGACGCTCTCGCCGACAGCCGATGCCTGCTCGTATGCCGACACTACTGTCCGGGCATAGGCAACGTCCTCCGACGAGGGGCCGAAGTGAACGTTCGCCGGCCCGATCTGCGAGGGATGGATCACGGTCTTGCCATCGAATCCCATATCGCGGCCCTGCTTGGCTTCGTCAGCGAAGCCGTCTTCATCGGTGATGGCATTGAATACGCCGTCCAGGATTGCCTTTCCGGCCGACCGTGCTCCCAGAACGGCAAGTGTCAGCGCGGACAGAATCGGCGCACGTCCGGGCACATGCCGACCGTGCATGTCGTTCACCAGGTCGTTGGTGCCGATGACCAGTGCCGCCAGTCGATCGCTGGCTGACGCGATCTGTTCCACTCGCAGGAAGGCGGCAGGTGTTTCGACCATCACCCACAGCATCAGGTCGTCCGGCGCTTGGAACTTGTCCAGTCCGGCGATCAGCGACTCAACTTGCTGACCGGTCTCCACTTTGGGCACGAGCACCCCGTCAGCGCCCGAGCGAGCCACAGCGGCGAGATCATCCTCATGCCACTTGGTCCCGAGCCCGTTGACCCGGACCACGACCTCGCGGGGACTGTAAACGCCCGAGGCGACCGCCTCACACACCCGCGCCCGGGACTCGGACTTGGCATCAGCACCGACCGCGTCTTCGAGGTCGAAGATCAGCACATCCGCGGGCAAGGTCTGCGCCTTCTCCAACACTCGAGCGTTGTTTCCGGGCAAATAGAGTGCTGACCTGCGCGGACGGACCGTGGGTGCCATGAAGTCTTCGCTTTCTCTCGGACAGTAGTTAGGGGAGTCGGTGTCGACGCTCGTGGGCAACCTTGACGCCTTCCGGCGCGTCGCATACTGTCGATTGTATCCAAAAACTGATCTGGGGCAACGCCGAGGAGTCCTGCCAGGCACACGCCATCTGTAAGCGTCGGCCGGCTCATCAACTCCGAACTGCATCGGCCACTGATCACACCCACCAGCACCCACGGGTGTGAAGTCCTCGCCCCGCGTCTCGGACAGTCGCCGCAGCGACCGACCAGCAACCTCTGACAAGGAACAGCATGACTCACGCAACGACCGCATCAACGACTACCGCGCCACTGCGCTCTTTGTTGTTCTGCCCGGCAACCTCACCGCGGCGCGTTCGCAAGATGCTCGAGATCGCACCTGATGCGGCCGCTCTCGACCTCGAAGATGCCGTTACCGACGACAACAAGACCGCCGCGCGAGAGCAGGCTCGCGCGGGGATCGCGGAGATTGCCGCGATCCGCAGCTATGTTCGCGTGAACCACCCATCCACAGGACGCACCCAGGGTGACATCGAAGCGGTCGTCCAGCCCGATCTGAACGGCATCGTGGTGCCGAAGGTCGAGGACGTCGAAACCATCCGCGCTGCGGACGAATGGATCACCGCGGCGGAGAAGTTGCACGGCGTCGAACCCGGGTCTACTCAACTGCTGGTGCTTATCGAGAGCGCCAAGGGAATCGCCGACGCCCGCGAGATCCTGCAGGCCAGTCCGCGTATCGAGACCGCTGTCTTCGGGGCCCATGACTTCATGCTCGACCTCGGCATCGATGGTTTGGACCATTCCGACAGTGCCGAAGAGCTGCTGTATGCCCGCTCCGCTCTGATCATCGCCGCCCGCGCGGCACGGGTGTCATCGCCGCTGGACGGGCCGTTCATCGCTTTCCGCAAAGACGCCGAGTTCGTCGAGATGTGCCGCCAGGCACGGCGAATGGGCTTCCGCGGCAAGATGCTCATCCACCCCAATCAGGTGGCGCTGAGCCACATCGGATTTGCACCGACCGACGAGGAAGTGACGATCGCACAGACTATCGTCGAACAGTTCGCCCTGGCCGAAGCCGAAGGCGCGGCGGCGATCGTGGTCGATGGCCGACTGGTGGACTACCCGATCGTCGACCGTGCCCGTCGGATCCTGGAAGCGGCCAAGCGATGAACTCGCGACAGCACGACGGCAAAAACGTGATCCGTTCACTCGAAGGGGTCCGCGTCATCGACGCCGCCTCGCTGGCAGCCGGTCCCCTCGTCGCAACTTATCTCGGAGAGCTCGGCGCCGAAGTCATCAAGATCGAACAGCCTGGCACCGGAGACGCTATCCGCAAGTGGGGTGCGCAGAAGGACGGGCACGGGTTGATGTGGAAAAGCGTGGGACGCAACAAGCGGACCGCCACACTCGATCTGCGCCGCGCAGCTGGCCAGGAACTGCTGCGCAAACTCGCCGCGACCGCAGACGTCATCATCGTCAACACTCGGCCGTCCACGCTGGAGAAATGGGGGTTGGGTTACGAGTCGCTCTCACGGACCAACCCTGGCCTGGTCATGCTGCACGTCACCGGTTTCGGGACCGGCGGACCATACAGCGACCGACCCGGTTTCGGCACCCTCGGTGAGGCCATGAGCGGCTTCGCCCACACCACGGGCGCGAAGGACGGACCGCCGACGTTGCCGTCGTTCATGCTCGCCGACGGAGTGGCGGCACTGACAGGGACCTACGCGGTTCTTGCGGCGCTCTACCACCGCGATGTCCACAACGGCACAGGCCAGCTGATCGATCTCAATCTGATCGAGCCGCTCGCCCGTCTGATCGAGCAATCAGTGCTCACCTACGACCAGCTTGGGATTGTCCAGACCCGGTTCGGCAACAAGTGGGACATCAGCGCCCCTCGCAACGCATACGCGACCAAGGACAACCAGTGGATCGCCGTATCCGGCAGCGCGCCGACTGTCGCGAAGCGCATCTTCAAAGCAATCGGCCGCCCCGACCTGGCGGATCATCCAGATTTCGGCGACCCGCAACAGCGCCTCAAGAACGCCGACGCAGTAGATGCAGCCGTCGCCGAATGGATCGCGGAACGAACTCTCGACGACGCTATGGCGGTGTTCGAACGCGAGGAGGTCGCCGCGGCACCGGTATACGACGCGCCCCGGCTGCTCGCCGATCCGCATCTCAGGGCGCGCGATACCTACGCTCCCGTCGACGACCCTGATCTCGGGCCCATCCGGTTGCAGGCCCCGGTTCCACGTCTCAGCAAAACGCCGGCTGTCATCGAACACACCGGACGAGAACTCGGCGCTGACAACGACTACGTCTACCGAGACCTCCTTGGCCTGAAGGATCACGAATTCGAGCAGCTCCGTGCCGACAAGATCGTCTGATTCATGCGAGGCATCGCGCGCATCGACTCCACCCGTTTCGTCCATCCAGTAGGAGCAGCAATCATGAACGAACCGACGAGCCAGGACACTGACAACGGCGCCCTCGAGGCAGACCTCCTCATCGAGGAAGACATCCTCATCGAGGACGTATCGATCGATGGCATGTGTGGTGTCTACTGACTCCTTCGATCCAACGCAGCCGTACACCCTCGCGCCGACGGTTTCGCTCCGGCCGGAACAATTCGGCGCGCTGGTGTACGACTTCGCGACGCGCCGTCTCTCTTTTCTGAAGACACCGAAGCTGGTCATCGTTGTCCGTGAATTGGCGAACCAGGTCGATTCTGTCGCTGCACTGGTGGCAGCGGAGGTACCGCCCGAACAGCACGACAGCTATCTCCGAGCCCTTGCCGGGCTCAGCCGAGCCGGAACGATTCAGCGCCGGACGGAACCCTGACGCGAACAGGAATCTCCATGAAACTGGTCGAACACTTCAAACACGGCCTGGACGCGCCGATCTGCCTGACCTGGGAGCTCACCTATGCCTGCAATCTGGCATGCACGCACTGCCTGTCATCGTCAGGGCGGCGCGATCCTGGCGAATTGACTACCGCCGAGTGCAAGTCCGTCATCGACGAACTGCAGCGCATGCAGGTGTTCTACGTCAACATCGGAGGCGGCGAACCGACTGTGCGACCCGACTTCTGGGAGCTGCTCGACTACGCCCTTGATCACGAGGTCGGAGTCAAGTTTTCCACCAACGGTGTCCGACTGACACAGCAGCGAGCTCGGCAGCTCGCTGCGACTGACTACGTCGATGTCCAGATCTCGCTCGACGGTGCGACCCCTGCAGTCAACGATGCTGTTCGCGGACGTGGTTCGTTCCAGACAGCCTATCGAGCCATGGAGAATCTGGCAGCGGCCGACTTCGGTGAGTTCAAGATCTCGGTTGTCATGACCCGACAGAACGTGGACCAACTCGACGAGTTCAAAGCCATCGCTGACCATTTCGGCGCACAGCTCCGCATCACGCGACTGCGTCCGTCCGGGCGCGGGGCCGATGTGTGGAACGACCTACATCCCAGTGCTGACCAGCAGCTGCAAATCTATAACTGGTTGCTTGCGAACGGCGAGGGCGTATTGACAGGAGACTCGTTCTTTCATCTGAATGCCCTGGGCTCGTCCCCACTACCCGGGCTGAATCTGTGTGGCGCAGGCCGAGTAGTGTGCTTGATCGATCCAGTCGGCGATGTGTACGCGTGCCCGTTCGCCATCCACGACCAGTTCCTTGCCGGCAACGTCCGCAATCCCGGCGGATTCGAAACTGTTTGGCGCACTGCTGACTTGTTCACCGAACTGCGGAAGCCACAAGCCGGCGGTGCGTGCCAGTCGTGCTCCGCGTACGACTCATGCCAAGGCGGCTGTATGGCCGCCAAGTTCTTCACCGGTTTGCCCCTGGACGGCCCGGATCCCGAATGCGTGCGCGGCAACGCCGAACTTACGCTTGCCGCAGCCGGAGGCCGGACTGACAAACCGCGGCCGGACAAGGACCACTCACGAGGCAGTGCACCTAAACGACCTGTCTCCCTGGGGATTCCGACAGCTCAAGTTCTCCCCGTGCCCGTACCCGATCGGGCATGCAACGCCGACCCGATCGCCGGTCTCCGGTAGTCGGGCACCCAGCCCTCCCTCACGACAAGGATTTCCATGGCAAGCACTCGCGACTGGTTCGAGAGCGTCGCTGAAGCACAGCGTCGGGCGAAGAAGCGCGTACCCAGGTCGGTCTATCTAGCGCTATTGGCAGGTTCCGAAGCCGGCGTCACACTTGACGACAATGCCGCAGCCTTCGCAGAACTCGGCCTGCGCCCACATGTCGCCGACCTCCCGGCAGCCCGCGATCTCTCCACCACCGTTCTGGGGCAACCGATCTCGCTGCCAGTCATCTGTTCACCAACAGGTGTTCAAGCGGTCGACCCCGCGGGAGAGGTCGGCGTGGCTCGCGCGACCGCACAGTCCGGCACGGCGCTCGGCCTGTCCTCGTTCGCATCGAAGCCGATCGAAGAGGTGGTGGCTGCGAATGACAAGACGTTCTTCCAGGTTTACTGGCTCGGATCCAAAGAGACGATGGTCACCCGTATGGACCGGGCCCGCCAAGCCGGCGCGAAGGGCCTGATCGTCACCCTGGACTGGATTTTCGCGACAGCACGCGACTGGGGTAGCCCGGCGCTACCTGAACGAGTCGATCTGAAGACAGCTGTGTCGTTCGCCCCTCAGGTGTTGGCTCGGCCCGGCTGGCTGGCCCGCTTCGCACGTTCCGGAAAGCTGCCAGACCTCACCACCCCGAACCTCGTTCCCCGCGGCGAGCAGGGTCCGACCTTCTTCGGTGCCTACGGCGAGTGGATGGGCACTCCCCCACCGTCCTGGGACGATATCGCGTGGCTGCGACAGCAATGGGACGGGCCGTTCCTGATCAAGGGAATCTCCAGGCCCGACGACGCCAAGCGTGCCGTCGACATCGGCGCCACCGCGATTTCGGTGTCCAATCACGGCGGCAACAATCTCGACTCCACTCCAGCCGCGATTCGGCTGCTACCGAGTATCACGAAAACCGTTGGTGGACAAGTTGAAATCCTGCTCGACGGAGGCATTCGACGCGGCAGTGACGTAGTCAAGGCGGTAGCACTCGGCGCACGCGCAGTCATGATCGGTCGACCCTACCTGTGGGGCATGGCCGCGGGCGGCGAGCGCGGTGTGCACAACGTCATCGAGGTCCTCCGTCAAGGTATCGATTCGACTCTCTACGGCCTGGGTCATGAGTCGATACACGATCTCAGCCCGGATGACGTGCTGATTCCGGACGGATTCACCCGAGGTCTGTGATGACGGATGCACCGGTCGCCCTCGTCACCGGTGCCGCCCGCGGTATCGGTGCGGCGATCGTACACCGTCTCGCCGGCGCCGGCTGGTGCGTCGTAGCCGTAGACGCGTGCGTGAGGGATCCCCGGATGAGTTATGCTCCCGCTACACGTCAGCAGCTGACCTCAGTCGCCGAGTCACACCCAGGAACGGTCCTCGACGTCGTCGCAGACGCGCGTGACCTCTCCGCGCTCGTCGACGCAGTCCACGCGGCCGAGTCCGAGTTCGGGCGGCTCGATGCTGCGGTGGCAGCCGCCGCCGTGCTCACCGGCGAAGGTGTGGTCTGGGAGACCGATCCCGTGGGCTGGGAGCCGATGTTCGACGTAGGGGTACACGGGGTCGCCAATCTAGCTCGCGCCGCCGTCCCTGCGCTCCTCCGCAACACCGACCCACGCAGTGGCCGGTTCGTCGCCGTAGCTTCCTCAGCAGCTCACCACGGAATGTGGCAGCTGGCTGGATACAACGCAGCCAACCACGCTATCGTCGGACTCGTCAAAGGCCTGGCACGCGACCTTCGCGGCACTGGCATAACCGCTGCCGCTGTGTCGACTGGCTCGACGCGCACAGACCTACTCACCGAGCAGGCTCGCATCTATGGGCTCGACAATGTCGATGCGTTCGCCGGACACCAACTGCTCGATCGCATTCTGGACCCTGACGAGATCGCCGCGGTTGTGGCTTGGCTGTGTTCGAAGGACGGCGGCGTCATCAACGGGAGCGTCGTCCACGCCGACGGGGGCTTCTTGCCATGAGTTCTCGAGTCGGCCTCGATCCGGTGTGCGTCGCTTCGCCGGTCGACAGGTCCTGATCGGCGGGTAGCCCGGCAGCCGAGTCTTCCCCGAAGGCGCGCGATTGGTCGATGGCTGGATTGCCAGGAATCCCGAAGGCAACCGGCACAGCGAGGTCGCACCTGCACGTCGAACGGTGGGTAGCGGCTTCTGCAACCGACTCCGCCAACTAAGCACTGCACAAGAACGATGTGACATCACTCATTCCGGCCAGTCGCGATCCCTCGAATCGGAAGGCAGGGCAGCCTGCGATCGCCAGATTAGATCGTCGTCCTGGCTCGCCACAACGAACCTTTTACGGATGATCAAGTCCGACTGGGCAGAATGGCTACTCCCGCAGATCGGCTCGGGAGTCCCGGACGGGAAACCCGTTCGAATCGACAGTCCGAACGGTTGTTCGCGCATCCATCCGCCGCGGATCGACTGCAGCGCAGTCGCATCCCCGCTCACCCGGCCGCTGCCCTGTCGAACAGCGACAGTGCACGAAAAATCCGGCCGTGGCTGGCGCTTAGCAGCGAATGGTGCCGTGCGCCGGCCGGCCTCCAACTGCCCGGAATCCCGTTGTAGACCAGCAGTCACTCCGGTCGGTGCGCGCCGCCTAGATGGGACTTCAGCAAGGACTTGTTGACTTCTATTCTGGTACGAAATGTTTCACCATGTTGCCGGGCGGCCCATTCGCAAGATCTCTTCCAGAAACATCCGCGATCACACTACACAGGCACTCGGCCGACGCTAAACTCTCAACTGTGCCTCCATGACGGAGACCGCCACCGTTCGAGCGATCCTCGCCGAACGAACCTATGCGCCCGTGCCGCGACGCGCGGAATCTATGAGCAATCACCGGGATTGGTGTTGTGGATTCGCGTCGCAGCGGGCTTCACTGTCGACGGCACCCGTCCCGGATCTCCCACCACCAGAGGACATCCATGGTCTCGTCAAATACGACCCTTCTCAATTCCACTGGCACGAAAATCAAGATCATGACACCGGGCGAAGTGCTCACCACCAACCGCCCGATACCGGAGATATCGGTCACCTTTCCGGCTGCGCCCTCGACCGGTGACCCACATCAGCTCAGCTCGCTGGATTTGCATATGCTCGACAGCGAAACCTCGACCACACCTATGCATATCGGTGGCGTCACGTTCCTCGACTCCGGCAACGCCCCCCGTGGACCACTGGACGTCTCCGCACTACGGCGACTGTATGCTGACCGGCTACACTCGATCGCGCCGCTGCGCCGTCGTATCCGCACCGTCCCGCTCGGACTCGACCGACCGTACTGGGAAGATTGCACGACAGTCGATCTCGGCTATCACATTCGCAGTGTTCGTATGCCACCAGGCTCGACCGACCAGGACCTAGCCGACTACATGGCGCGGCGGCACATCGAACCGCTCGATCGGTCGAAACCATTGTGGGAGTGCTACTTGGTGTCCGGCCTGTCCGGCGGACGACAGGCCATCTATTGGAAGACACATCACGCCGTCATCGACGGAGTCGCCGGCGGTCTGATCATGGCGGAACTGTTCGATGAAACTCCCGAACATGTTCCTACTCAACCACCCACCAACGGAGTGCGCTTCGACCGAACGCCGGACACGGTCGAAATGCTGGCTCGGAGTGCCGTCAACGGACTCCGACGTCAATGGACCCGTGCCCAAGCTCTCGTCGAGGCCGGGCCCGCCTTGGTGGAAGCTTTTCTCGAATCACGAGCCAAGGTGCCGTCCTCACCGTTCAACGGGCCGATCACCGCTGCCCGCAGCGTGGCATTCACTTCGCTTCCTCTCGATGCCGTAAAGCACATCAAAAGCAGCATCGGCTGCACGGTCAACGACGTAGTGATGGCACTCTGCACCTCGGCATTGCGCCGTTGGATGCTCGATCATGGGCATTCACCCCATCGCTCCCTCATGGCAGCCGTCCCGGTGACTGTGCGCACTCCCGACCAGTTCGGGGCTGCGGGCAACCAGTTCTCTTTTATGTTCAGTCCTCTGCCCGTTGCGGAGTCCGACCCTCGTTCTCGGTTGAAGATGCTCCACAACGACCTTGTGGATGTCAAAGGCCGGTTCCAAACCAGGCCACCCACACTGTTGCATCATGCGACGTCGTTGCTGACGCCGCTGCTTCACGGTCTCCCGACTCGTGCTCTTCTGCGCGCAACTGCGCCAGCCCTACCACTGGTGAACCTACTCGTTTCAAATGTGGCCGGACCCCAATACCCGCAGTACCTCAGCGGAATTCGCGCAATCGCGACCTATCCGGTGTCGGCTCTCTCTGATCCGTTCGGAAGCCTCAACATCACGGTCGTATCGTCTGACGGCCAGCTGAATGTCGGCATTCTGGCTTGCCCGGATCTCGTCCCCGACGTGTGGGACCTCACTCATCATCTCGAAGCAGCACTGCTGGAATTGCAGCAATAGGGTGCGGATCGTGTATGACCGTCCTGCCCCTCAGCTGAGCGGTCATACACGAACTGCGAATTAAGATCAGCGAACTGCGATGGCGATGAGGAGCTCGAGCAGGCGGACCAGCACCAGCTTCGCGGACTCACGGCTTCGTGCGTCACACAACATGACCGGCACGTGCGGATCGATATCCAGAGCGCCCCGGATCTCGTCCTCGTCATACCGATCTGCGCCATCAAAGCAGTTCACTGCGACCACGAATGGGATCCGGCGGGACTCGAAGAAGTCGACCGCTGCGAACGAGCCATCCAACCGCCGAGTATCGGCAAGCACCACTGCTCCCAGTGCGCCGACCGACAGTTCCCGCCACATGAACCAGAACCTGTCCTGCCCTGGTGTACCGAACAAATACAACACGACCTGGGGATTGACAGTAATCCTGCCGAAGTCCAGGGCCACAGTAGTTGTAACCTTGGACTCCACGCCGGTCAGATCGTCGACGGCAGCACCAAGGTCTGACAGGCGTTCTTCGGTTCGGAGCGGCGGAATTTCACTGACCGCACCGACAAATGTCGTCTTCCCGGCGCCGAAGCCGCCGGCTATCAGTAGCTTGACTGCCTGAACACCTAGTTCGGGACCACCGAACGCGTCAGATACTGCGAATACCATCTAGCACCGCCTGCAGTAGTTGAACATCCGGATTGCCGAGAGATTGATTCGGAGATCGGTACGTCACATGACCCGAGCTGATCAGGTCACTGACCAACACTTTGACCGCGGCCAGTAGGAGATTGAGGTTCGCAGAGATCTCTGCGATGGAAATCGGCCGCCCCTGGCACATGTGGAGGATCTCTGCGTACTCTCGATCCAGGTTGGCTAGCTCGCCAATCGGCTGGATCGCTACGACCAGCGTGATCATGTCCAGATCATGCAGATTCCGCCCAGCTCGCCCTCGAGTGATAGCAAAGGCGCGCACGAGCGGACCAGGATCGTCGTCCGTCCAGAGGACCTCATCGTCATGCATTGTGGTCGTCACCAACGAGCAGGTGGCATATCTGGCCGGACACGCGGCGCAGCCGATAGTTTGTCCCCTACCTGCTGGACGATGACATTCATCTCGTAGGCCACCATCCCAAGATCAGATTCTTCCGAAGCGAGCAACGCGAGGCAGGCGCCGAAGCCAGCCTGCGTAACCACCAAATAGCCGTACTCCAGTTCGACCACGGTCTGCTGCACCGCACCCTTGCCGAACTGGGTCCCCACTCCGCGGGCGAGACTGCCGAATGCAGAGGCCATAGCTGCGAGGTGCTCCGAGTCCTCTCTGAGAAGATTCTGCGAACGCGCGATGACCAGTCCGTCATCGGACAGGACTACAGCCTTCTCCGCACCCGCCAATCGGGCGAGCAGTTCATCCAGAAGCCAGTCCAAACCGCTGATGGCGGAACCGGCTGCGGCGAAATCACTCATCTGTCGTCCTGTCCATATCCATTCGTGCTCTCATTCCGAGTCCGCGTCCTTGTCTCGTACCGCTCTGCAAGGAGGCCATCTTGCTCCGCGCATCCTGAGGGCTCCGTACCGTTCGCCCCTGAATCGGATTGCGATTCGAATCGGGCTCCGAAGCCGACTCGTCAATCTGCAACTGAGGCGCCAAGTGTGTCTGGCGTGAGCGCTTCGGAAGTGGCGTCCTGTTACCTCGACCGCCACGATTGTCCGGTCCTTCGAGTGGAGCCGGAGGGGCAAGACGCATCGGGCGCAGGCCAATCGCGCTGTGCGACTGAGGATTCTCCAGTAATTTCGGTATCTGAACGTCCACGGCGGGTACACCATCGGCCGCGCCGAGCGACGTGATCGAATACGCACTCAGAGTGGTATCCGTGTCCGTGATCGATTCCAGCTCACCGACGCCTTCCAGCAGTGCGGCTGGTATCAGAGCAATGGCCTTCACACCGCCATATGCCGATTCCGTCAAGTTCACGGCAATACCATGGCGTCGCGCCAATTGCCCCACCACGAACAAACCGAGATGTCGATGTCCGTCACTAGCCATCTGCTGGAACTCGGGAGGATTGGAGAGCAGTTCATTCAGGCGCTCGCGCTCCTCGGCGCGGATTCCGAGTCCCTGGTCCTCGACCTCGATCGCCACGCCTTTACCGACAAGATTGCCCCGGACCGATACCGGCGAGCCAGGCGGTGAGAATGCCGACGCATTGTCGACCAGCTCTGCCAGTAGATGCATGAGGTCGGCGACCACATTCCCGAGTACACGAACCGCCGGCAGTCGTACAGCCTTGACTCTCGCAAAGTCGCGAGTCTCGGAGATCGCGCTTCGAGCGACTTCTTCCAGCGCTACGGGCTGACGCCACTTGCGCCCAGGCTGTCCACCGCCCAGAATCAACAGGTTCTCCGCATTCCGGCGAGCACGGGTCGCCAGGTGATCGAGCTGGAAGAGCAATTCCATATGCTCAGGATTATCCTGTTTGGATTCCGCGGTATCCAATACAGTCAGCTGTTGATGCACAATGACTTGACTTCGACGCGCGATGTCGAGAAATACTCGTTTGAAACCGGCGCGGGCTTGTGCCTCGCTCGACGCCGCACCAAGAGCGGTGCGCTGCGCAGTCACGAATGCCTCGGCCACCTGCCCGAGCTCATCCTTGCCATAATCTGTACGCACCAACTCTTTTTCGATATCGACTTCCTGCCCATCCTGCAGCCGCTGGATCATCGACGGCAGGGTTCTGTCTGCCAGCTCCCATGTCCGGTCCCTGAGGGTACGCAAGCGCCGCACGAGCGCACTGGCGATCCGCATCGACGCGATCAAGGTCGCGAGCGCGATGAGGAGGACTGCGCTGCCAGCCGCGTAGGCGCGTTTGATCTGACGATCCGACGCCGCGGTGGACACCGCCTCCGCATGACGGTACTGATCGCTCCAGATTGCCCGCAGCTGACCTTCGATGTGATTCTGTGCGGCAACCCAATCGCTCACAGGGACCGACAGCGCACCGGTTTCCACCAAATGTTCATTCGAGCCGGATACCAATTCCCACTGTGGGCTCGCGATGAGCTTTTCGTAGCGAGCACGGCCGACCCCGACCAGCTGTGGTGCGAGCTCGTCGAGCTGACTCTGAGAACCACTGGCGTACTGCGCATAGGCCGAGCGCTCCCGCACGCTCAATCCATCGCCCACAGTCGCTCCACTTGCAATGCCAACAGACCGCGAATGCAGATCAGCGGCTTGCATGACGTCGGCCGAAAGCATCTCCTCGACAGCGGTTTCAGGATCTTTCGAGGTACGCGCTGAATCGTCGATCGCGATGACCACAAGCCCCGCGAGCTTGGCGTAGTACTCGTCGACCTCGGTCGGCGACGCCTGGTGGCCGTCCACCGACTGCCGCACTGCCGACATCTGCCCGAGCAACTCCTGAAGAGCCCGATTGGCTTTCGCACTTGCCTCGGGATTGAGTGTCCTCAATCCGGGAGCCATCTTCTCCACGATGTTGCGTAGTTGCGCGTCAGTCCTACCCCGCTGCACCCCCACGTCGATGCTGGCCCGCTGATCGCCTGCCAGCGCGCGCAAACTCTGCGTCCGCTCGGACTGCACCGCTGTAACATACTCGAGCACAGGGGAAATCTGCACACTGAGAGCATTAGACCAGTCTCGCGAATTGAGGCCTTCCCGAAGCAGCAGGGTTGCGAAAGTTCCGCCAGTCGCTACGAGGGCGATGCTGGGAATGAGTACCAACGCAAGAATTCGAGTGCGAATGGAGGCCAGGCTGCGGACAAAACTTTCCCAACGCCCATTCCCGTCGGGAACAACTGAAAGCTCTTCATTCATTGGCTAGGGCCCGTTCCGCCGAGACGACAGCCTGCGGCGCGAACTGGGCTCCAAATGACGCGAGGCCCAACCTACCTGTCTCCTCGTACTCCGTTTGACGTGATCTCGTGACCTCATCGGTACTGAGGCGTGTTGATACTACTGACTGTTTGACAGTTAGGCAACACTTTTCAGCCTCGGAGGAGTACGCCGCGGAGCACCGGCTTCATCACAAAACACCCCTTCACATGCATGTATGTCAAGGGCAGCCACACACGCGATGGTCCGGCTGACGCCTTCAGAACCGACATTCAGTCAGTTACGACGGACGCTCCACCCTGGCTCTTCGCGCGGTTCGTTCGATCTCCACCCTCCGCGAAACGCAGGGTTCGGTCCGCTTTCCGCCCGTAGCGGAAGACAACCAGGTCGTACAGATAGCCTGGCTTCAGCCGCCACGGGCTGCGATCACCCTGGCTAGGAAACCGAGCGCCGGCGCGCAAGAAGTAGCCCGGGGTGAACCTCGCAATGAAGGGGTCCGGGCGATCGAGTGATCGTGTGTCGGCGTAGCGGTGACATACCCGTGTTTGTCCAGGTGGCGGAGCAAACCAACCACGTACTCACACACCAGATCCGACTTCAAAGTCCAGGACGCGTTCACATACCCGAGGACGAAGACAAAGTTCGGCACTTCCGACAGCATCACCGTCTTGTAGGCCATCCGCTTCGGTACCTCGACCGGCTCACCGTCCACGCTGATCCCGATGCCTCCGAAGACCTCAAGTTCCAAACCGGTTGCCGTGACGATGAGGTCGGCCCGCAGATCCTGACCGGTCGACACCCTGATGCCGTCCTCGGTGAAGGTGTCGACACGGCCGGTAACCATCTCCACGCTCCCGTTGCGGATCGCCTGGAAGAAGTCGCCGTCGGGAGCAAGACACAATCGCTGCTCCCAGGGGTCATACCGGGGTGTGAAGTGTGTATCGATGTCGAAACCTGCAGGCAGACGGCGTTGCTGATGTCTGCGGATCCAGACACGAGCTCGGCGGGGGTAGCGCTGGAACAGCTCATACGTCACTGCCTGAATGGCAATGTTCTTCGTCCGAACCAAGCCATGAGCAACTCGCATCGGCAACACTGCCCGGAACAGGCGCGCCCACCTGTCCTTCGCGGGCACAGCGACAACATATCCGGGCGAGCGCTGGAGAACACATACCTTCGCGCCCTGGCGCGCCAGCGTCGGAGCCAACGTGACCGCCGTCGCGCCCGAACCGATGATCAGCACCTGTTTGCCTGCCACATCCAGACCGGGTGGCCAATCCTGCGGATGCACGACTGGACTGGTAAAGCGTTCCCGGCCACGAAAGTCGGGCGTGTGCCCGCGGTCGTAGCGGTAGTACCCCGCGCAGCAGAGCAGAAAAGACGCAGTGAACACGGCCGATGTATCGGTGTGAGTACGTTGCGCAGTCACAGTCCAGCAGCCCTGCGCCGATGACCACGCAGCATCGACTACCCGGTGACCGAATCGGATGTGCTGGTCGATCCCGGACTCGGAGACTGTGTCACGCAGGTACTGGCGAATCGACTGTCCTTCCGCAATCGCGCGGTGGCGAGACCAAGGCCGGAATCGGTAGCCGAGCGTGAACATGTCAGAGTCCGACCGGATACCGGGATAGCGAAACAGATCCCAGGTACCCCCAACCGCATCTCGCATCTCGAGAACCACGTAGTTGCGTTGTGGCGCCTCCCGCTGCAAGCGACACACCGCACCTACACCAGATAGCCCAGCGCCGATTATGAGGACGTCGACATGTTCGATCACGTTGGTCATGAGGGTTCCACCGAGGTTCCTACCGCTCCCAACCCGTCGCTCCGGTCTAGGAGATCAGGTGTCCCCCGGAAAGCCTCGACGGTTCCCGCGAAGACCGTGCCACGGCAGCCCCTCGGCGACAGACACGAGATCCGGCCCAGCATCCACCACCTCGACTACGTCCCGGTAGGTCCCATCTGACTGCCGCAGATCGGCCCTGACATCGAACAGCCGGGAGGAGATTCCCTCATGGTTGGCAAGACTCCCCCCACCCCGCAGGCGTGCGCAGCGGAATCCGTTTGGACGCAATCACTCTCACATCAATCGCCTCCCTCGCAGGATCCACTGGCCAATCTCGTCCACTCCTGGGGCACCGCGTTTCCTCGGCGATCCCTTCGGCGTGAATCGGACGCCAAATCGTCACGTGACATACAATTCACACCCTTTTCGCCGCTCGGCGAAACGGACGCCGCGGCGCAATCCGCAGATCGCATGGCAGCTACCAGCGATCAACACGCAGCCGATCAGCGCATAGTAGCCGAGCCGATCACGCCTCGGTCAAGTATTCATAGCCCCGCGGCATAAATCGCTAGCAAACTATGGCCAGCGGATGCCGCTCCCAGAACGACTCGAGCACCATCCAAGCCCGAGCAGCAACCAGCCTGCCATCCGGCGACTAGCGCATGTCCGTTACTGCTACGACCCGCATGATCGAGCTGAGCTCCAGACGCCGGATCCGCGTCGCGACGGTGACTTCGTTGATTGCCAGCGCCTGTGAAAGCGCGCGGTTGGTCTCTCGGCCGTCCTTACGAAGACGCTCGACGACCGCCCGGTCGATATCATCTAGGCCCCCGTGCCCGTGAAAGGTGCCTATACCTGCCCGGCCGTCATTCACCGAAGTCCCCGTCATCGCGTGTCACTCCTCATGCACGGAGTATCCCAGACCGGGTAAGCGACCTCAGTCCGCGCCGTACCCGACGATCACACCGAGGAAGTACCAAGGGAATCCGCCGGTTTGGAGCATCTGTCGGTGGAGTGAAGTTGGCAGGATCGCCCGCAGTATCTGACACGATCGAAACTAGGTTGCCTCGCCTGCCGGCCGACCGAGAATCCACCGCTACGTCCTGGGCGCGAGGCCGTTGATGATCATTTTGCGTAACTCGCGGGCTATCTTCTGCGGTGTATCTCCGTGATCAGGCCGGTACCAAACCGCGGCTGCATTGACCATGCCGAGGAGACCGTTGGCGACGATGCGATTCCCCTGCATCAGCTTTCCTGTGGTTTCCCCTTCACCGAGCACCGTCTCCCAGCAATGCTGGACGTCACGGCGCAACTCCTGGAGTTGAGCCGCGTGTTCCGGGGTGAGGGCATCGGCATCCCGGCTCTGGATGATGACTTCTAGGCGATGTCGGGTGATGGTGTCGAGATGAGCGTCGATCAGTCTGCCGAGTTTCTCGACCGGATCGGCGTCGATGGCTACGACGGCACGGGCGCCGGCCAGCGCCTTCTCGGTATAGCTTCGTAGGATCTCCCAGAGCAGGTCCTCTTTCGACTTGATGTGGTAGTACAGTGCGCCGGGTTGCAGCTGGGTCCGCGTGCCGATCGTGGAGACGCTAGTGGCATGAAAGCCGTCAGCCGCGAACAGTTCGGTCGCGACCTCTATGATCCGCTCGCGTGTCGCCTCGGTCTGACTGGCGATGCTGCCGCGCGGCCTACCGGGAGCACGGCGCGCCGGGCCTTTCTCCGAGTGCTGAGGGGAACCCATGGGCCAAATACTATGCGGGCGCCCTTGGTATCCGAAGAATCCGAACAGCTGACCAGGTACTTTGCGTATCAGGAGCCGCTCACTGCCTTGGGCTCGCCGTCGGGGCGGGTGACCAGGCGCCCGCGAACATCGCCTCTTTCCAGCCGGCGGAGTGCTGATTCGAGGTCGTCGAAAGGTACTGTTTCCACGATCGGCGTGATCGATCCTGTTGCCAGGAGGTCGAGAACGGCACGAAGTTCTTCGAAGCTTGCACCCAACGACCCTCTGAGCTGGACATTCTTCGTAACCAGCAGCTGTGTCGGAATCGCGGCCTCGCGAACCCCGAGCCCGACTAGGACGACTCGGCCGCCGAGTTCGACTGCCGAGATGGCCTGCGCAGTTGTCGTACCGACACCCACGAAGTCTATGACCACGTCGACCCGAGTGGGTACGTCGGCGACGCTGGGGAAACACTTGGTTGCGCCATAGGCTTCAGCGATGTCGAAGGTAGTCGAATCCTTGTCGACACCGAAGACGGTGGCGCCACGCAGGGTAGCAATCCGGACCGCATTGAGCCCGAGCCCGCCCAGTCCGATGATGGCGACGGTGGATCCGGGAACGACTTCCCCCTCAGCCACCACGGCATGGTAGGCAGTGACAATGGAGTCCGTTGCAACAGCGGCGAATTCGAACGAGACCTCCCCTGGGATAGTCACCAGGTTCTGTACCGGAACTACGGTCCTTGCCGCATAACCGCCGTCGTAGGCCAGTCCGATTCCCTGGAAGTCCGACTGTTCGATCGGATGCGCGACGAGCGCGACGGCGACTCTGTCCCCGACCTGGACACCGTCGACATCAGGCCCCAAGGCATCGACTGTCCCTGCGACCTCGTGCCCGAGAATGATAGGGCGCTTGCCCAGCCAGTTGTTACCGTGCCCGTTGAGGATATGTACGTCCGAATGACACAGGCCGGCCGCTCTTACGTTGAGGAGAACCTGCCCGGGACCGGCGACAGGTTCCGGCAGTTCGACCGGAACAAGCCCGGTCGTGGGTGAGGCAAACTGGAACGCCTTCATGTCGGTGCCTTTCCAAGATTGAGAGGGCCGTCCTTGGCGCGCCGGACAGGCTCTGCACACCGGCGACTAGTCAGTAAAGTGTTCGCGCTAGGAGTCTCCCGACTTCGCAGCGGAGACTGCCTGCAGGTTGTTCAACTGATGGCGGCGGCCTGGATGATTTCATCCGGGGCCTCCCAATTCAGCATGTGACCAGCCCCAACGACGAACTGGATGTGCGTTCTAGGCGCGCGCATATAGATGAGTTCGGCATGCCACGACGGGGTCGTGCGATCACGCGTGCCGGTGAGAATGTGCAGGGGCAGGTCGACTTCTCCGAGGCGCTCAGCGATGGACTCATGGCGGAGCATTGTGATGCAGGGACCGACCCCGGGCGGTATGGCTGCCACCGACCGGCGGGTGGCTTCGACGAGTGCAGCCGAAGCGAAGGGCCCCACACTCTTAGCAGCCATGTACCTTCCGGTGAGGTGTTGGGCCGCCAGGTACTGAGTGAAACCCAGACGAATCAGTGGCGTTCCAAGTCGCGCCGCACGTGAGGCTTTGCGGGACATTCCGGTGATCGGGCTCACCAGAACTGCGCGGCGGAACCTGTTCCGGAAGGTCTTGTCAGCCAGCAGGGCAAGGGCGACGAAGTTTCCCATGGAGTGACATACCAGCGTGGCATCGGCAATGTCGTAGGCGGATACAACTGCTTCGAGGTCGGCACGCAGCTGTCGTGAACCTAATCCTTCTCTGCCGCATGTCGACTGGCCGTGGCCTCGCTGGTCATAGGCAATGACCCGGCGGCCCTCGGCTACCAGCCGCGGCTGCACCAGGGACCAACTGTTGGCCGAGATGCCGAAACCGTGGACCAGAAGGACATCCTCACCGGAGCCTGCCTCTACGGTATGCAATCGAGTACCGTCCGACCCCCAGACGTGTCTCGCCGAACCTTCCAACGGTTGCAACAGCTGAGACAGCGGGGGGTACGCGGATGGCCTCTTCGGAGGTTCGTAGTTAAGACTCATCAAATGAACTCCTGCTCGGACTTCATGAAACGAAGATACCGGCTCGAAGTCAGTAACGCCAGACGGAAGCGCCGGAGACGGCCGGACCCGCTGCCGGAGACCAGTGCCGGTCCGCGGCCCTGCGCTCAAGGCGGGCCCCTTCGAGTCATCGAGCCATCCTGGGTGGTCAGCGACCTCAGTGCACGTTCGCAGCCAAATGTTTCGGCGTGTCCGCCCGCCAGTCTTCTACTAGGACAGTCGATTTGAGGTATCAGGCGTTCGCTGATATGGCATCCTGTTGTCAGTTTGGTTGTCCTCCGATGCAGTAGTCGAGGAAGGGAAGACGCGTGCAGACAACCCCTCTCTGGGAGGATGTTCGTTGGGCGAGGGAACGAATCGTCGAGGCGGCAGTGACCGCATTGTCGGACAACGCTGATGTGTCGATGAAGCGTGTGGCGGAGGTCGCCGACGTTGACTGGTCAACATTCCAGGCATATTTCAGCTCACGAGAACGGCTCATGGAAGGCCTCGTGGCTCGCGCACTGACCGAGGGACGACAGATTATTACGCACGCCGCGAAGCTTCCCGCCGGCGTAGCCGCAATCCGCACCCTCGCAGGCGATTCGGTCCGGTTCGGGGACAGGTACTCGTTCCTGATCGGTACGCCCGAGTTGGCAGCAGCCGGGCCCGACCCCGTTGGGATGGCCGCGTTCATGCAAACCCTTCAGTCGAAGGGAGTACTGCGCAGTGACGTGACCCCCGAGTGGCTGGCCGCTGCTTACAGGTCTTTGGCTGAGGTCTTGCTCTCGCCGACGTCGGCCTTTCAGGGTGAGGTCCGGGTAGAGGCGCTGATGGAGATGTTCGTCAAGGGCGCATCCCTTCCCGGATCGATTCGCCCATCAGTCGATCACTACTGACGCTGAGCGAGTGCCGCAACCCGCGCCGCTGCGAATCGCGCGAGAGGAGGGCAGAAGCGTGTAACGGCATGCATGATGTGAGCCTCGCTGGTGACAAGCACAACCGCTTGATCGCGGTTCACTCCCCGCAGAATTCGATCCGCCGCCTGCTCAGGGCCGTAGTTTCGGCGGGCGTAGATTCCCGTCAGTCGGGTGCGGACCGCATCCGCGTTGTCGCCGCGGATGACGCTTGTGGAAGTAATCGGGGTATTCACAACTCCAGGGCAGACGACGCTCACCCCAATTCGATGTGGTCGCAACTCCATCCGCAACGCCTCAGAAAATCCGACGACCGCAAACTTTGTTGTCGAGTAGGCGCATGTTGTCGGGTTCGCCCACAGACCAGCCAGCGAGGACACGTTGACAACGTGCCCTCGTCGCCCCTGATCGATCATACGGGGCACGAAATAGCGACAGCCATTCACGACTCCCATCAGGTTGATCGAAATCAGGCGGTTCCAATCATCCAAAGTTGTATCCGAGAACCCAGCGACCAAGCCGATGCCAGCGTTGTTGACGAGGAGATCGGCAGCACCCCAACGCTTGTGGACGACTTCCGCGAACTTTTTCATTCGTGCGTCGTCGGCGATGTCGACGTGCTCGGTCATCACCTCGACCCCGAACGCGCGTGCCAGTTCGGCAGTCTCCTGCAGGCCGCTCTGGTCGATGTCGCACAACGCGAGGAACGCACCTCGACGCGCACACAGGAGCGCGGTTTCACGGCCTATCCCGCTTGCGGCACCTGTTACAACTGCGACCTTCCCGGTCAGTTTCTTCACATTCATACGTAGCTCCTCTCTGAACCACGGCAACGTCGCTTTCACGCGACTCTAATATATGCGTTGAGGATGGACAGCCTTGATACGCAAGCTGGAGTAGGAGATATCTAATTGTTCCAGTACGCGATCCCGAGATCGGAAGAATGACTTCCGGGTAGATGCTGAAGGGCGGCCGATGCAGTGGTTAGTCGCGAATCCGCCCAGCACCCCATTTCGGGATACCAAGTTGGTAGCACCTCCCGGCCTCCGTATCCTGCGCTTGTGATACGAGTCCCGTTGGTGTGCAAGTTATTCGGACCCCCTAGCCGATCAACTTCGGTACAATCGGCTCCTATCCACCACTGAAGACCGCCGACCGTAGCCCTATAGCTTGTCGGATCCCTGGCTGCTAGTAGACACTCACCCATACGGCTCCACGAGTGAGCCGTGTCTGAGGTGACAGAAGCATCAGACTGTCGCGTTTTCGAGCAGCTCAGCGAACCGAGCCTGAGCTGATTCACGGCGGGTGGGAATGTGCTCGGTGGGAACGTCTCCTGGCGGAGCCGCGTAGTCGCGCAGGATAATTCGCGCAACACTGTCACGATGAACCTCATCCGGCCCATCATAGAGACGCGCGCCACGCGCGAAGTTGTACATAGCGGCCAACGGAAGATCGCCGGAGAAGCCGAGCGATCCATGAACCTGTATCGCGCGATCGATGACGTCGTGTAGCACCTTCGCACCGAAGTACTTGATCATCGCGATCTCCTTGCGGGCGGCCTTCGCTCCGTGGTGGTCGATCATCCAAGCGGCCTGCAGAGTCATCAGTTTCGCCGCCCGAATCTCGGCCGCTGAATCCGCGATCCAGTTGCGCACCGTTTGCTTGTCACCGAGCACGCTGCCGTGCGCGTAACGGTAGGTGGCACGCTCACACATCATGTCAAAGGCCCGGTTGGCTTGTCCGATCCACCGCATGCAGTGGTGGATCCGACCAGGTCCCAGTCGCTTTTGCGCGATCGCGAAGCCGCCGCCGACCTCTCCCAGGAGGGAATCCGCCGGGACTCGCACATTGTCGAACACCAACTCGGCGTGTCCGCCGAACTGGTTGGGCCGCACGTATTCGTGCTCGAGGGTGGGGATGTCCCGCACGATGCGCAGACCCGGGGTACCGGTCGGCACGATGAACTGCGAGGCGCGCCGGTGTCGCTCAGCACTAGCGTCCGTCACTGCCACCACGATAATGAAATCGGCGATCGACGCGTTCGAGGCAAACCACTTGCGACCGTTGATAACCCAATCGTTTCCGTTCCGCACAGCAGTGGTAGACAATTGGGTCGGGTCCGCGCCGGAGTTGTCCAGCTCCGTCAGAGCGAACGACGAGAATATCTCCCCGGCGAGCAGAGGCGTCAGCCAGCGCTCCTTTTGCTCAGGAGTACCCGCGATGGCAAGGATCTCGCTGTTACCCGAGTCGGGCGCCTGGTTTCCGAAGACGAGCGGCCCGAAAAGCGATGACCTACCCAGAATCTCATGCATGAGGCCGAGCTTGACCTGCCCATACCCCTGCCCACCCAGCGCCGGATCCAAGTGCGCCGCCCAAAGTCCGTGGGCCTTGACCTCCTCCTGCAGCGGAGCGATCACCTTGCGACACTGATTCCAGTCGAGGTCCAGCGTTTCCAGCGGGTAGAGCTCAGAGCGGACAAACTCGTCCATCCAGTCCAGCTTGGACCGAATCTCGTTATCAGCGAACAAGTCTGAAACCATGGGATTCCTTTCACTACAGACCAACGCTGCCCGCGGCTAGCCCACGCGCGCGATCGAAAAGGTGGAGAGTGGTTGCGTGGAGTTGCTCTCCAACGCTCCGGGAGGCCTGGCCCGCACACGCCCGCGCATAGGTGCCTTCCAGCACGATGCCGAGCTTGAAGCAGGCGAGCACTACGTACCAGGGCAATGACGACAGGTCTCGCGGCGACTGGCCGGCATAGCGTTCGACCAGCTCAACCGATGTCGCCAGACCACCCATCTGGGCTGCAGGACCGCCGATCAATGCGGTCTCGTCACCCCGAAGCGGCCACATCGACAGCAACCACCCGAGATCGAGCAGTGGATCACCAATCGTGCACATCTCCCAGTCCACGATCGCGGAAACCTCGGCGCGATCGTGACGGAACATCACATTGGCGATGTGATAGTCGCCGTGCATGATTCCCGGCTGCCATACAGTGGGCCGGTTCCGTTCGAGCCAGTCCGCGACCTGGCTGACACCCGGAACATCGGGTCCGCCATAACCGTCCAGCTCGGAATAACTCTCCAGCTCCCCCATCCAGCGAGCCACCTGCCGCTCCAGAAACCCCTCAGGTCGCCCGAAATCAGAAAGGCCGACCGCCTCGAAATCTACAGAGCCCAACACCGCGAGGGCATCGACGGCAGCCAACCCCATACCGTGACGTAGCGAAGAGTCCGCCGCATACGGGGGTGGCAACGTGGTCGCCGCATTGAATCCTTCGACCGGTTCCATCAAATAGAACACGGAGTCCCCCAGAACACTCTCATCCGAGCAACTCGCGATCAGGCGCGGATGCGGCACCGGCGTTACCGCCAGCCCGGACAGCACCCGCATCTCCCTACGTAAAGCTGGGTTCGTCGCTGCGCGAACGTGCCGAGGACCTCGCCGGAACACGAATCTCCGCTTGCCGCGGACGAACTCCAGCATGACGTTCTGCGTCCCGCCTCCGATCGGCTCGATGTCACGGATCGGACCGGCGCCAAGCCCTTGATCGTCCATCCACGACTCGATGATCTCCAGGTCGGACAGGTGATCAAGCGTTGACTTCTCTCGCACGGCTCCTATACTAACCACTTATTGTATTGAGTGTCCACTCTATTAATGGAGCCGATGTGAGCATGGAAGGTCAGGTCGTCGTCGTAACAGGCGGCAGCCGCGGCATGGGCAGGGACATGGTGTCCGCATTCGCCGAACAGGGCGGCGACGTTGTGATCGCCAGCCGCAAGCTGAAGAACTGCGAGGCCTTCGCAGCCGAGATCACCGCCAGGTTCGGAGTACGCGCTCTTCCCGTTGCCTGCAACGTCAGCGATTGGGCCGACTGCGATCGGCTCGTCGAGACCGTCTACAACGAGTTCGGTCATGTCGACGTACTGGTCAACAATGCCGGGCTATCTCCGCACTACTCCAGCCTGGACCAGGTGAGCGAGGCGCTGTTCGACAAAGTGATCGGCGTCAATCTCAAAGGCCCCTTTCGCCTCTCGGCGGCCATCGGCACCCGCATGGTCGCCGACGGCGGTGGGGCGATCATCAACATCAGCTCCGTCGCGGCTGTTCGGCCCGATGCGAAGACCCTGCCTTACGCCGTAGCCAAGGCTGGGCTGAACACCCTAACCGAAGGACTTGCCCAGGCGTTCGCCCCCACTGTGCGAATCAATGCCATCCAGTGTGGCCCCTTCCTCACCGATATCTCCGCCGCATGGACACCAGAGCTGCGAGAACGGATCGAGAACAGTGTGGCGTTGGGCCGGGCCGGGGAATCGAGCGAAGTGGTAGGGGCGGTGCTCTACTTCGCTACCGCCGCGTCATCATTCTGCACCGGCGCAATCTTGAGAGTCGACGGCGGCACACCATAACCGAGGGCCCGCGAACTACGGGTGTGCCTTTGAACAGTCGGCAACATTCCGATTAGATTCGACACGGGTCGGGAGGCTCTCCACTCTCCACGGCACATTCAGCGACAAGCCGCCGGAGCGCTCGCCGGAAATCGACTGATGAAGGCCATCTCTGCCCCCGCGTCGACAGCGCACCGGCCGCGCCGACCATGAGTGACGAGAAGGCGAACGCGGGGGCTTGCAGCCGAAGGTCGCTTCCACTCGTTCAAAGTCGCCGGCTGATAGCCGCTGATGGCCCTCACCCGCGTCACTCCTGCCAACGAAAGAATCCTCGAACGCTTGGGCCCGCCGGTCGACCAGACCGACACATCTGAGGTTGACCCACATTCACGCCCGCCTTCCTCACCCGCGAACGGGTGCCGAACGCCCATCCCGGGCGTCTACGCCGTGGCACTCAGTCACCCGTTCGGCGTGTCCGGCAAACTTCGCCCGACCGCTCAGATGAATCATCCGCAAGCCGCCGGCTGGCCGACACGGCCTGGGCCGAAGCGCGAGGGGCGGCGCTGAAGCGAAACCGACCGTCGTTGGTAGCCGTAGCGGTAAGACAGCGTCGAATTGCCCCGCGGGCCGAGACTTCCAGGACAGAGCGGACCCGAGCCCGCGCTCGAGTGACTTTCGTTACGCACCGTTCAATAAATCGGCGATGGCTCCTACGATCGTGGCCATGGACGACAAGCAGCGAGGTCGACCCCGCAGCGCCCGCGCGCATCAGGCGATCATGGAGGCCACACGCGATCTCCTGACATCAGTTGGCTACGAGCAGATGTCCATCGAGGCAATCGCGGCACGAGCCGGTGTGGGAAAGCCGACCGTCTACCGGTGGTGGCGATCGAAGGCGGCCATCGTCGCCGAAGCGGCCCTGTCGGGATATCTCGCCAGCCTCGCCGGCCCCCCGCCTGACACCGGCGACATCACGTCAGATCTCCGTAACTGGGTCGCGGAGATGGTTCACCGGCTCGACAGCCCGGCCGATACCGCACTGTTCCGCGGTTGGGCCGCGGCCGCCGCGGACAGCGATACCGATGCGCGGCGGCTCTACGATCAGCTTTCCGGCCCGAACCGAGAGCAACTGGTACGCCGTCTCGACGGCGCCGTTGCGGCAGGACAGGTCCGTGCCGACGCCGATCTCGAGGCCGCCGCCGACATTCTCATCGGCACGATGCTGTACCAGGTTCTCGCACGCCAGCCTGCTACAGAGCCTCAGAGCAACGTCGAGGGATTCCTCGACATCTTCATCGTCGGTCTTACGACACCGAAAGCTTCTGGGTTTCACAGTATTTGACGATCCCTTCGCGCCATCCGATGACCGCCGAACCGAAAAACAACGTTGTTTGTGACCTGAAGGCGAAAAGACATATGACGGCCCCCACCGCACTGCCACCTACCGTGCTGACGTTACGCGATTCGCGGGCGCAGGATCCTGGACTCACTGGCGCTAAAGCCGCCGCACTAGCCCGAGCCTCGTACAGCGGGCTGCCAGTGCTTGACGGCTTCATACTGACCACTGCCTGGAAGCCGCCCACTGATCTACCGACCGAGGAGTGGCGACGACTATCGGGGGACGGTGCGCGAGCACTCGTGGTTCGGTCGTCGTCGACCGTCGAAGACGGTGCGGAGCAATCGATGGCCGGGTGCTTCACGTCGGTACTGGACGTCAAGGACTGGCAAGCCTTCACAGTCGCTGTCGACCAGGTACGGGCATCAGCGGCTTTCGGGGCGGAGGATTCGCCGCACGCGCCAGGAGATGGGATGGCAATCCTCGTCCAACCATTTCTCCGTGCGGTGTGGGGCGGCGTGTTGTTCACCGCTGACCCGATCAGCGGACGCCGCGATCGGATGGTCCTGACCGCAGTCCGCAGCGGACCGAGTAGCGTGGTGGACGGAAGTGACGCCGGATGGACCGCCACCCTCACACGAGGCGGCCGAATACGTCGCGTTCTGACCGAGGAAGGATCGGCGATGCCGATCATGCTGCGGCGCAAGATCATCAGACTCGCCTCTGCGGCCGAGCGAATCTTCGGCACACCTCTGGATATCGAATGGGCCCTCGACAACGAAGGACAGGCCTTCCTGCTACAGGCGCGACCGATCACAGCAATGCATGCCCCGGGCAAGGGTCCGATCCTCGGACCTGGACCGCTGGCCGAGACCTTCCCCGATCCGCTGCTTCCTTTGGAACAAGACCTATGGCTCACACCGCTGGCCGATGGGCTGAGAGTAGCCCTGGAGACGGCGGGGGTTGCGACGTCGCGCGCGCTGCGCGATTCTCCGATTGCGACTTCGGTGGAGGGTATCGCTGTCGCCGATCTTGAATTGCTTGGCGTGCAGCGCCGCGACCGACCGTGGCTTCGTAAGCTGGATCCTCGTCCTCTCACACGACGTCTAGGTGCTTCGGTGCGTGTGGGCCGATTGACCGCCGCGCTCCCACTGCTCGCCGACCACGTGTGCGAGCAGGTGGACACCGATCTCGCAGAGGTACCCGCGCTCGATCAGCTGGGCAACCGGAACTTGATCGACATCCTGCACCACAGCCGGACCGCCCTGACCGCCGTACACGGCTACGAGGCACTGGCCAGCATGCTCCACCGAGGCATCTCCTCGGGCCCGACAGCCACCGCCGTTGCGCTCGCCACGCTGTGTGAGGCACGAGCCGGAGGAATTGACGATGAGGGCATCACCGAACTCTTTCCGACAGTGCTCGCGCTGAGCCCCCCGAAGATCGGGCTCCATCCGCAGCTACCGCTCGTGAGCGGTGAATCACTTTCTCTCCATGGGGACCTCGCCGGCACGCCGGTTGCACGCGAAGCCCTGCGACTGCGATCTCGATGGATTCAGGAGCTCAGCGCCCGCGTCGCCGCCGAACTGGGTCGCAGGCTGTACGCCGACGAGCTTCTGCCATCGACCGAATCGGTCGCGCTGCTGCATCTCCATGAACTGGAGGATTTGGCCTGCGGCCGAGTGAGATCCATAGACCTCGCCGCCCGCCAACGTTCTCACGCGGCGGTCTTGCCTGCCGAGTTCCGGCTCGCCGGCACGGTTCCCGTGGCGGTGACGCGTCACGAAAGCACCTCCACGCGAGGGATCGGCGCGGGCGGCGGTGTTGGTCGAGGGATCGTGCACATCGGCGATCAGCCGCCACCAGGAGCAATTCTGGTAGTTCGGCATCTCGATCCTCGGCTGGCCGCAACGGTGCCACGCCTCGCAGGGCTGATCGCCGAAACCGGCAGCCCGCTCAGCCATATTGCGATTCTGGCGCGTGAACACGGCGTGCCGGTGGTCGTCAATCTTCCAGATGCCACCCGCCGGTTGCCCGACGGCGCGGAGATCGAACTCGATGGTCAGACCGGTGCCGTTCAGATCGCCAACCAGACAGTGGTAGCGCGATGATTCGAAAACTCACCGTGCTCATCGCAGTAGCTGCCGGAATCGCCTCCGCTGCATATGTTTTCATCTATCTGTACCGCTGGGAGTGGAGCCGCGCCATCATGTCGGCGACGCTATTCGTAGCAGCCGAGACAGCATTGATCGGCTTGCTCGTGACCAGCCGCCTACGGGAGATCCAACTCCGTCTCAACCACACGCCAGAGCCCACACGGCAGCTACCCGCACGAATCGTCACCGATGCCGAACCCGCACAACGCGTCGGCTTTGCTTGGCTCGTTCGCCCTGATCGCCTCAACGTGTTCGTCCCGGTGCTGCTCGCTGGAGGCGTGGCGCTCACCGGTGTTGCGTGGGTGGTCGAACGTGTCGCCCAGTTGACGACAAAACCAATTGCTGTTCAGCAGATCACTCGTCGGCTCGATCGACTGTCCCTGCCCCCAAACGGATTCTTGGCTCCCTACGGCGATACCCAACTTCTCCGCGGCCCTTCGGTGGGGTATCGACGATGAAGCATCTCGCGCTCTTGTGGATTCCCACGCTCGCGATCGTTGCAGCGGCTGGCGTGACAGCCATGGCCGATGAAATGCAGTTTCGCACCGACCGCGGAGAACCCGATACCCGTACGATCGTGACATTCGACGCCGAATCCAGGACCGGAGGATCCACAGAGGATCCTGCACTCATTGTGTGGAAGAACTGTCGCAGCACCGTCAACCATGTTCAAATCCGCAGCGGCCCAGCCGAACACGATGGCGCATGGACCATCGTCCTGAACCCGGCACTGGGCGTACACACAGAACGCCGCTTTCTGGGCTGCATACGAGATCTGAATGTAGACGGCATCACCGGAGAAGTGATACATGCTCAGCGCTTATCGGGCGGCGTTCCGGCAGCCATTGGAGAGGTGCACTCGTGAGTGCATCCAACACCACCGCCTCTCAAAACCACCCCCAGGTTCCTGCTCAGCCAGGCGGCGCGACGGGCACATTGGAACCTCAAAGTCGACGCCGAACACGGTCTGTGTCGCAACCCAGTACTTTGCCGCGCTCTCCGAGTATCACCCGCACCCTTACTCACACGGTGCAAGGTCGCCGAGCGGCGAAGAACCATGTCAAGCCAACCGACCTCCACACGATCCTCAGGGCACCCACAGCGGGTGAAATACGAACGGCACCAACCGTTTGACCCCGCGCTGCCGAATGCGTTTAGCGCCGGACCATAGCTACTACTGACACGTCGACAGGAACTACCTGTCCGACGGAAGGTAGGCCTTTACGTGCAGTAGGTGGAATGCAACCACCTGCCTCTGCCTCGTCGACTCGTACGACAGCATCACCCGACCCGACAATCATCAGGAGACCATCGTGTCCGTATACCTCTATCGGTGGGGAAAATTCGCCTTCCGCCGAAAGTGGATCGTCATACCTGTCTGGCTAGCTCTACTGGCTCTGGCCGTCGGCCTTGGCGCCTCGGTGTCTAAACCGTTCCAAGACGAGTTCTCGCTGCCTGGACTGCCTTCGGACCGGGCCACCGAGATTCTCGATGAGCACTTCCCCGGCATGTCCAAGGAAATCGACCCCACCGCCGTTGCCGGCACCTATGTCATCGGCGCGCCAGAGGGCGAGAAACTGACGGATCCGCACAATGCCGCAGCGGTGCAGGCCTTTGTCGCCAAGCTCGGGGTCCTCGACATCGTGGACCGCAGCCGACCGCTCGTCGACCCGATCACAGCCACCACACTGATCGGACAACCAGCAGGCATCGACTGCCTCACTGGCGACCGTAACGACGCACAATTCGTCGCCGTCTGCAACAGTGCACCGCTGAATGTCCTCAACCGGGCCTCGCCGGATTCGGTGGCGACGATCAAGGTGAAGTACGACATCGCCGAAATGTCCGACGTCACAGAAGAAGACCGGCACAAGGCCTACGACGTCGCCGATGACGCCCGTGCCGCCGGATTGGAGGTGTATCTCACCGGGATAATCGCAACCGAGCCCGAGGAAGGTGGAGCCGCGGAGCTCATCGGCATCGCTGTCGCCCTAGTGGTGATGGCGGTGGCGTTCGGTGCAATCGTCGCTGCCTTCGTTCCTGTGGTCACCGCGCTGCTCGGATTGGGCGGAGCCTTCGCGGTCATCCTCTTCGGCAGTGCCTGGCTCACGCTACCCACCTTCACTCCGGTCCTTGCCTCAATGATCGGCTTGGCCCTGTCCATCGACTACGCACTGTTCATCGTGTCTCGGTACAAACACGAACTGAGCGTGGCGGAATCACCTGAGGAAGCCGCCGGAACTGCCATGGGAACGGCTGGCTCGTCAGTGATCTTCGCCGGTTTGACCGTCATTATCGCCCTCGCCGCCCTGAGCGTGGTTCGTATCGACTTCCTGACGTACATGGGCGTTTTCGCGGCGGTCTCAGCCGCTTTTGCGGTGCTGGTAGCCGTTACGCTGCTCCCCGCGATGCTGGGCGCCCTCGGACGGCGTCTGTTCACACCGAAGCTGCCGCTTGTCGCCAAGTACGACCCCGAAGACGACACGGCAGTTACCGCGGGCATGCGGTTCGCCCGGACCATCGGAAAGTCTCCGGCACTGGCGCTGGCCGCAGGTGTCGTCCTGTTGGGAATGCTCACGGTGCCGGCGGCCGACATGCAGCTGGGTCTGCCAGGCGGCGATTCATTCCCGGAGGGTACCCAGCTGCGCGAGGCTTACGAGCTGCAGACCAAGGGCTTCGGCGAAGGCGCCAACGGAACGCTCATGGTCGTTGTCGACCTCACCGACGTGCCGCAGAACCAGCGGCAATCAGCTGTGGACGACCTTCGAAACCGCTTGGCAAGCAACCCCGGTATGAACTACTTGACTCCCTCTGTCCCTAGCGCGGACGGGCAAGCCACATTGTTCATGGGCGTACCGAAAGCCGGCCCCAATGATGACGCCACCAGGGACCTGGTCGAGACTGCGCGAGACGCCGAACCGGAGCTCGAAAACATGTATGGAATGAAGTACGGCGTCACAGGTACGACCGCTGTATATATCGACGTATCGGACGCACTGCTCAGCAAGATCGTGCCTTATATGGCGCTGGTGGCCGGTGCCGCGTTCATCCTGTTGGTGCTGGTGTTCCGGTCTATCCTGGTACCTCTGACCGCCGCGCTCGGCTTCTTGCTCTCCATGGGGGCCACCTTCGGCGCGACCGTGCTCATCTTCCAGAAGGGCACCTTCGATCTCGTTGAACCCCATCCACTGGTGAGCTTCTTGCCGATCATCTTGATCGGCCTCGTTTTCGGCTTGGCCATGGACTACCAAGTCTTTTTGGTGACTCGCATGCGCGAGGAGTTCATCCACGGAAAGTCCCCGAAGGAAGCAATGATCACTGGGTACCATCACGGCGCCCGCGTCGTGACTTCCGCGGCGATCATCATGATCTCGGTCTTCAGCGCGTTCATGCTCAACGACAACGTCGTCGCTCAGTGCATGGGCTTCGCCTTAGCTGCCGGCGTCTTCTTCGACGCGTTCGTAGTGCGCATGGTCATCGTCCCGGCACTCCTGGTTCTGATGGGCCGGGCGGCGTGGTGGTTCCCCAAGTGGCTCGACCGCATCGTCCCCGACATCGACGTCGAGGGCGCCAAACTCACTCACCGGCGGACCGAAACCACACTGCAACCGGTCGGGTCGGATACAGACCCGGTCACCGTCCGCTGACACCTGCACCCGCATCCCCACTGCGGCTCGGCTCCCCAAGCGGTGCCGAGCCGCGGTGTCCCGACACTTCATGAACCGCTCTGCGGCTTCGCCAATGAGGCGGCGAACCACCGAAACCAGCTGCAAGACAACGCAACTCCGCCACCGCATACACCCAGGCAACGAAGCCTCGAATTGCACTACTGACTCTTGGACAGTAGCCTGCGCCTGTGCTACCACCACCTAAAAACGCTAGCGCAGCCCTTGTCACCGGCGCTTCCTCCGGATTGGGCCTGTCACTCGCCCGAGCACTCGCCAGCCGCGGCTACAACCTCATTCTCACCGCGCGTCGCGAGGATCGACTCCGCGCCCTCGCGGAGGAACTATCAACCAAGTACGCCGTGCGAGCAGAGGCCATCCCTTGCGACCTCACGGACCGCTCCGCACCCGAATCCCTACTCGAGGCTGTCGACCGATGCGAGCTCGAGATCGACATCCTGGTGAACAACGCCGGAATCTACTGGACCGGCCGCTTCCAAGATGCCGACGTCCAGGTTCAACTGGACATCGTGCGCATCAAGATCGACGCGGCTATCGCCCTCTCAGGCCGATTGCTCCCCGCGATGGTGCGCCGCGGCCGAGGGGCGGTGCTCAACATTTCCTCAACGACCGCGTTCCAGCCCCTGGCACGCAACGCGACGTACGCGGCAGCTAACGCATTCCTACTCTCCTTCACCGAGGCTCTGCACAGCGACCTGACAGGAACCGGCGTGACAGCGACAGCGCTGTGCCCCGGGCCGATGAACACCGAACTGGCCAGCACCGCCGGCGATACTGCCACCACGATGACCGACCGTATACCAGGATTGTTCTGGATGAAGTCAGACGAGGTGGCCGAGGACGCCATCAACGCGCTGAACTCCGGCAAGCGCGTCGTGGTACCCGGCGTAATCAATGAGGTCGGCACCATCTTCGGCCGCTTCGCCCCGCGCGGGGTTCTGCTTCCACTGTTCGGCGCCGTATCCGACGCCATCAGTCAGCCCTGAATCAGCCAGCCAACCAACTCGAGCCTGGCAACAGGACGAGCTGAGAACCGCCAGCACCATTGCCTTTACTGGCACATGGTCAGTAGTATCAACCACCTGAACGTTTGGAGGTTCATTTGCCTGTCCATCTGACCGAAGACCAGCGCACCCTTGCTGCAGCATTGCGGGAGTTCTGCCAGCGCGAAGCTGGTACTCGCGAACAGTTGTCAAAGCTCAATGACGAGCGTCACCGCGGTCACAACCCTGTCCTGTACTCCAAGCTGGCCGAACTCGGCTACGTCGGAGTCAGCGTTCCTGAAGCCTACGGAGGCGGCGGAGGCGGTGTAGCCGAGCTGTGCGTCATGACCGAGGAAGTCAATCGTGGCCTGTTGCCGGTTGCCGGTCTGGGCGTCAGCATGATTGTCACCGGCCCGTACGAACGATTCGGCAGCGAGGAGCAGAAGCAGGAAATTCTCGGCGGAATCTGCGAAGGTCGAGTGTCCGCCATCGCCATGTCCGAACCGGGTGCCGGCTCCGATGTGGCAAGCCTGATCACACGCGCCACGTTGGACGGCGACCACTACGTGATCAACGGACAGAAGATGTGGACCACGGCAGCTCACGTAGCCGATCACATTCTCGTCGTATGCCGTACGGACTCCTCGGGCAGCAAGCACGAGGGTCTCAGCATGATCGGCGTTCCCGTCACAACACCAGGCATCACTATTCGGCCGATCGAGACGATGGGCGGGACCGAGGTAAATGAGGTGTTTTTCACCGACGTCCGTGTGCCCGCCGACAGGCTCCTCGGTACGCCGGGCGGCGGGTGGCTGCAGCTGATGGCAGGCCTCAACCATGAACGACTGATGGTCGCCGCTCAGGGCATCGGCCGAGCTCAGCGCGCCTTCGACGATGTTTTGGCTTATGTCAAGGAGCGCAAGCAATTCGGTCGCACCATCGGCAGCTTTCAGACGGTCAAGCACCGGATCGCCGACCTCGCCGTAGCCATCGAGGCCACTCGCCACATGGTGTACGGGATCGCGCGGATGGTGGACGAAAACCCTGGCAAGCTCTTCCCCCGGGAAGCGTCCATGGCCAAGCTGCAGGCCACCGAGCTCGCCAAGAACACGGCGCTGGAGGCGATGCAGCTCATGGGTGGTGCCGGGTATGCCGTCGAGTACGGGATGGAGCGCCAGTTCCGTGAAGCGATGGCAGGCACGGTCGGTGGAGGTGTCGCAGCGGTCCAGCGCGACATCATCGCGAGTTCGTACGGACTTTGAGAACAGTGAGAGGCCTCGGCTACCCTTCATGCGAAGGTGGCCGAGGCCTCTCACTGCGCAGCCGGGTGACATCCATAGGATCGACGTGAGATACCTATCGTTCGCGCAGAGCAATCAGCGCACGGTGGGGTCGAGGACGTGGGGTGCGACCTGCTCGGCAATGGTCAACAAAGCCTGAGTCAACAGAAGCAGCACCTCGCCACGGTCGAGACGTTCCCGCCGCAGCCACTCGTCGACCGCGGTCTCGGCCATCGATTGGAAACTCCGGACCAACGCCCGCGCCGGCCGGGTCGCCCCACCTGGCAGCTCGAGCAACTCCGCCATCCGGGCCGCCCACGCCTCACGGCCCTCTTCCAGGGTTGCCTCGATCTCGCGATCATTGTTGATCGGGCCCGCCTCGAAGATCGTGATGAACGTCCCGCGGTTCTCCCACACGCTGTTGAGCCACCGATTCAACGTGTGCTCGATGGAGTCTTCGAGACCTTCGCGCTGCCTCCGGACTTCCGGCAACGGTGGCAAACGCGCAAAGTTCTTGACGACCTCGACGTAGAGGTCTCGCTTGGTGCCGAAGTGATAGTGCAGGGTGGCGCGTTGGATCCCCGCGGCTTCGGCGATGTCCGCAGTGGAAACCTCCGAGTACGGGTACTTGGCGAAGAGCCGTTGCGCCACCTCGACGATCTGACGGCGACGGTCACCGGCTTCCATCCGGACACGCGGCGACCTGTCACGACGGACCCGCTTCGGCTGGCCGCCCATGGCGTCATCGCCTGCGGGTTCGGTGGACTCGGACGCAATAACAGCCTCTGACACCTAACCGATGATAGGGCACTCATCCGATGTCATGTCAGTCAACTGTCAACAAGTCAGTATTTTGCCCCAGACCACGGGCCAGCTCCCCTCCAAACGCCGCGACGACGAGGAGTCGCCATCGCGGCGATGATCAAGCCAGAACGTCCGACAGCTCGGCCAGCAGTGCGGCCTTGGGCTTCGCTCCAGCGATCTGCTTCACCGGCTGACCACCCTGAAAGAGGATGAGCGTGGGCGCGGACATCACGCGGTAGTCCTTGGCAGTGCGAGGATTGTCGTCGAGATCCATCTTGACAATGATCAGTTTGTCGGCATTCTCGGCTGCAATCTCTTCCAGCACAGGCGCAACCTTCTTGCAGGGTGCACACCAGGTCGCCCAGAAATCCACCAGAACCGGCTTCTCTGCAGCGAGAACCTGCTGGCTGAAGTCGGCGTCTGTCACGCTTTGGATCGAATCAGACATCGTCTCTCCTTTGTTGTCACGGTCGTCGTGCCACCGGAACTCGGTCGCCTTCTTCCACACCGACGGCTTTTGCACAGTGCTAGTCGCCGACCAGCACTGCGGGCTCATGCTCGTGCTCCTTGCCGCCGTGCTCGGCCAGCCAACGCCCGACGTCGATCGCGGCCGAACACCCTGAGCCGGCCGCTGTAATTGCTTGCCGGTAGTCGTGATCGACCAGGTCGCCACAGGCGAAAACGCCCTCCAAACTGGTGTGCGAGCTGCGGCCCCTGGTCAGGACGTAGCCAGCATCATCCAGCTCGACCTGGCCCCGCACCAACTCTGAACGAGGATCGTGACCGATAGCGACGAACATGCCTGTCAACTCGAGGCTCGAGACGGCGCCGGTGGCGGTATCGGTCAGCTTCAACGCTTCCATCGCACCGTCACCGAGAACCTCGGCGACTCGAGAGTTGAGCTGCCACCGAATCTTCTCATTCGCCTGTGCGCGGTCGAGCATGATCTTGGACGCCCGAAACTCACCACTACGGTGGACAACTGTGACGCTACGGGCAAACCGAGTCAGGAAGATCGCTTCCTCCATGGCCGAATCACCACCCCCGACCACGGCGATATCGTGGTCGCGGAAGAAGAAGCCATCACAGGTCGCGCACGATGACACACCCCGGCCGAGCAACTCCGCCTCACCTGGAACCGACAAGTACCGAGGGGCAGCCCCCATGGCGAGCACCACAGCGCGCGCGGCGTATCGGACGCCGTTGGCGGTGATGTACTTGATGTCGCCGAGGAGTTCCATCTCTTCGACATCCTCGGAACGCAATTCAGCACCGAACCGCTCGGCTTGGGCGCGCATGGCATCCATCAGTTCCGGCCCCTGGATACCGTCCCGGAAGCCGGGATAGTTCTCAACCTCCGTGGTGGTCATCAACGCCCCACCGAACTGCGACCCCTCGAAGACCAGTGGTTCGAGTTCCGCGCGGCCGGTGTAGGTCGCGGCCGTGTATCCGGCCGGACCGGAACCCACGATGATGACGTCTCGCACGCTTTCCCGCACCACTGACTACCTCCGAACTGCCGCTAGCCGCCCGGACCGGTAGCGGCACAATAGATGCGGTAGATACTGACAGACATACTGACTAACTGTCAACAAGATGGCGGGTGCGGGTAGACCGCACCGGCTCAAGCGCTGATGGCAGGCAGATTCGCCACGCCCTGGCGCTTGACTACGTCTTCATACTGACCTATTGCCAGTAGAGTGTGGTCCACGTTACTCTGCCCACCATGACGCTTGACATCGGCACGCCCTGCCAGATCTCCTGGGTTACCAAAGACCTCGATGCAATGGAAGACACGCTGACGCGACAGCTCGGCGCAAAGAAGTGGGTTCGAATGCCCCAGGTCGAGGTGGATCCGGCCACGTGCACCTACCGTGGGAACCCTATCGGCTTCTTGGTCGACGCCTCGCTGAGCTACATCGGCGACATGCAGCTCGAGATCGTCGCACCGATTTCAGGCGACGACAACCTGTATGAGGAGTTCCTCCGCACCTCGGGTCCAGGCATCCACCACGTATGCTTCGAGGTCGATAATGTAGAGGAGGCGGTCAAGTCCGCCACCGCCCGCGGGCTCGAAGCGCTCCAGCAAGGCGTGGTACCAGGAGCGGTCGAATACGCCTATGTGGGATCCTCGGCCAGCAACTCTTCCTGTGTTGAGTTCGCCAAGTTCACTCCGGAAATCTACGCCTTCTTCGAATTCGTCAAGTCGGAACAGAAGTGAGCCGTCGCCAGCACTCGAGCTCGACGTCGCCACAGGTGAAGCCGGCTGAGGAAAACAGTTTCAATCAAAGGAAAGGGGCAGCCCGATGAAAGCCGTCGTCTGTCATAAGTCCGAACTTGCAGTCACCGACATCCCGGACCCCAAGCCCGGAAAGGGCCAGGTCCTCATCGAGGTCACCCGCGCCGGGATCTGCGGAACCGATCTGCACCACGTGCATCACGGCGACGAACTCGCCGATGTCTCCGTAGAAGTCGGCTATGACGGGGTGGGGCGTTCAGACCAACAGGTCATCTTCGGGCACGAGTTCACCGGAACAGTACTCGAGTACGGACCCGATTGCCGCAAGTCGATCCTTGCAGGCCGACCTGTGGTGGCGCTCCCCTATCTTCGCCGCGACGGCGGGGTTCACCCGATCGGAAGTTCTGTCGCCGCCCCCGGGGCATACGCAGAGCGGATGCTGGTCGAGGAGGCACTCATGTTCGAGGTGCCGAATGGCATCGGACCGGACATCGCCGCACTCACCGAACCCCTCGCGATCGCCTGGCATGCCGTCCGCTGCGGTGAGGTGCAGGAAGACAACGTCGCAATTGTGATCGGCTGCGGCCCCGTTGGATTGGGCATCATCGCCCTTCTCAAGGCTAACGGTGTCCGCACTGTGGTCGCCAGCGACAACAACCTCGGTCGGAGGTTGCTCGCCAAGCAGTGCGGAGCCGACGTCGTTGTGGATCCCGCGCAGGGCTCCCCGTACGCCGGTGCCCAGGAGTACGGGTTCCTGGAAACGGCACCCCCCGCATTTCACCGCGTCGTGGGCGCCATGGAGCAGCTCCGATCGATGCCCACCCCATGGCACGAGATCGCTCGTGCGGCGGAGGCCGCTGGAGACACCAAGCCGAAGGGCCCAGTGATCTTCGAGTGCGTAGGGGTGCCGGGGGCAATCGAGCAGATCATCGCCAACGCGCCGCTGTTCTCCCGGGTAGTCGTAGCCGGCCTCTGCATGAGCGAAGACCACTTCCGCCCCGCAATGGGTGTGTTCAAGACAATCGACCTGCGCTTCGTGCGGGGCTTCACCCCGCTCGAGTTCTGGGACTGCCTCCAGATGCTCGCCGATGGGAAGATCGACGCAACCCCGTTCGTTACCGGAGTGGTCGGTCTGGCCGGAGTCGAAAACGCCTTCACCGCGCTCAGCGAACGACCCAAGGTACACGCAAAGATCCTCATCGATCCGAAGAGTCAGGCTGAGCGTCCGTAACATTGTTGGGACCGCCGCACCGCGGTCCCAACCAAACCAGTAAGTACTCGGGAACTCCTGTTCGCACAAATGGGGCGAATCACATGAACAGGGGTGACGAGGGATCGGCCCGCGAACCGCCACCGGCTCGCGGGCCGTCCTTGCACCGATGGCGGTGATTGTTGCAACCCGAGCACGCAGTGCAGATGCCATGCCCCGGTCTATGGAGAGTCGCTATCCTGCCCTGCGCCATACCGCGGCTGAGATCGCCCGACGCTGGCCAAGGAACAGTGCCACATGGGATAGGGCACGTCGCGCCTGAGCTGGCCCAAACCGCATGAGGCGCCTACCCATGCGCAATCCCTGGGACGCCGATCCGCAGGGGCCAGGCCGACGGTAAGGTGCCGACGGTAAGGTGAGGCAACGGCGGGGCAGCCAGTGCCTGTACCCCTCACAACGCCTGTGAATCTGCGCGAAACACTCCGGGCGCTGCAGGGCGCCAGGGCTGACTGAGCTCCGGCGGCATGCATGCCGCGCTCGTCAGGCACCTCATCTCGAGCGGATTACTCAGGCACGTCGACTTCAACGTCACACATAGGACTTTCCGCTGGATCGAGTCGCCTCAACGCGCAAAGAACGCGGCGATGCCAGCTCCCTCGAAGACAGCCGCAGATTCCGAGGGCTGCCGGATGTGGTTGGAGACCACAGTCCGAAACTTCTGCCGATATTTCCGGCTTCACAGCATATTAACCCTTGACCCTACTGACTATCCGCCAGTAGGGTCTCTGCTATGGCTGGCATGGAAGTCTATGAGGACATTGAGCGCTGTTTCGAGGGTGGCTGGACGGATGGTCTACCAGTCATCCCCCCTTATGGCTCTCTGGTCGACGCGATGCTCGAGGCATGTGAGTGGTCCGCTACCGAGGTCGTCGGTACGATCAAAGATCAACACATCGAGATCCGCGGCGAGCATTTGGCGGCTGCAGCAGTCATGGCTGGCTGCAAACCCGAGTACGGCCCGTTTGTGAAGGCGGTCGGCGAGGCTTTGGTCGATCCTCGCATCAATATCTCAGGCTGCGAGGTCACCACGGGAGGCGTATCGGCCACCGTCATCGCCAGCGGCCCGGTGGTCGGAAAGCTGGGCTTCGAGCACGAGGCCAACGCACTCGGCGCCAACAACCGAGCGAACGCGACCATCGGTCGGTTCGCGCAGCTGGTGCGGCTGTTCTGCGGCCGGATGGGCGGCGTGCTGCAAGCACACGGAACGATTGGCCACCCGGGGCGCCTGTCTTTCTGCATTGCCGAACACCCCACGACGACATGGCCGTCCTTCCATACTCAGATGGGGGTGGCCGCCGAGTCGTCCGCCGCGACGGTCATGGCCACCGAGGGGCCGGTCAGCATCAACAACCACTACGCAGAGACAGCCGAGCAAATCCTGCTGACGATCGCCGACTCGATCGCGCACTACGGTTCGACAAACTTCTACTACCGAGCCAGCGGCTACGTCGTTGTGATTGCCCCTGATCACATGGATCTCATCGGGTCGACGTTCTCTCGTGACGAAGCACGCCGATTCATCTATGAGCACGCGGTCAGGCCGACAGACGAGCTCATTCGCCTCGGCCGAATCCCGCACGACCCCGCACCGGAATGGAATGTCGTACCGGGCACGATGCGGTCACCGATGGCCTCCGAGAACCAGCTGCTGTTCCTGGAGAGCGGAAAGGAGGGCGGGAAGTTTTCGGCCATGATTCCGCGCTGGGTAGCGGATGTTCACGGCGTCTCCAAGACCGTCAACGAAACGAAGTAAGGCATCGCTATGACCACCGATCTCCAAGTGCCCGACGCACGCATCGTCAGCTGCGGCGACATCACCTGCGAATTTCTCGTCGACCCCATTCCGCGGCCCAAGCCTCCCGCGATCACCGTCAACACGAAGCCAGCCAAACGCGAGGTCGTGCTGATGGACAACCACAAGCCCAATTCGATGGCGATCTTGCGCGGTGCGCAGGCGATCCTTCGCGAGCGCGGGATTCCAGTTCGCGACGAGATCCGTGTGAAGCTCAATCCAAGCGCCCCATTCTCCGCGGCGGAACTGGATGAGATCGCCGCCGAAGGGGGCCTGATCCTGGTCGGTGTCTCGGACTGCGGAAGCTGCTCGGCCAGCAGCGCCAGGGATTCCATCCTGCTCCAGCAGCGAGGTGCAGCCGGAATCGCGATTCTGACTGAGCCCTTCGCCTCTCAGGTGGATCGCGTTGCCTCGTACTACGAAACCGATCGGGATGTCCCGGTGATCGTCCTGGATCATCCGATGCAGAACCTCTCTGCTGACGAGCTGCTTGCCCGCAGTACGGCACTTGCCGATGCGGCGGAGGGACTCTTGAACGCCGAGTAGGCTTTGAACCATGAAGGCCCCCGGGTTATCCCGGGGGCCTTCATGGTTCAAGCCGCAACACACCTTTCATGGCGGAGAACACGCGAGTTCGGACGTGGTCGCAGATCCGCGCAGGCGCTGCCCTCCCTTAGCAGATGGCCTGCCCCGGCATCCGAAGGAACGTCCGGTCGAGCTCTCGAACGGAACTGACGCCAAGCCATGCGAGGGCCTGGTCAACCTGTCCGTTCAGGAGGCCGAGCATGTGGCCAACGCCCTCCTCGCCGGCGGCGAGCAACGGGTATAGGTATCCCCTACCGAGTCCGACCGCCTTTGCACCGAGCGACAGCGCCTTCACCACGTCTGTCCCCTTGGTGACACCGCTGTCGAGGAGGATGTCAAGATCGCCACCCACGGCATCGGAGATCGCAGGCAAAGCCTCGATCGAGGCAATGGTGCCATCGAGCATATTGCCTCCGTGGTTCGATACGACGATCGCATCGATGCCTTCGTCCACGGCACGCTTGGCAGACTCGACCGAGATGATTCCCTTCATCACGAGCGGCCCGTCCCAGTATTGCCGGATCCACGGGAGATCCTCCCAGCTGGGCGTTCGAATGAAGCTGGCGGCAGCCCCTTCTTTCATGCTCATCGCAGATCCATCGGCGCGGCGAGCCATAACCGGCTTCGGTTCCTTCATCCCGTTGCGGAGGAAGTCCCATGCCCAGGCCGGCTTGGCCAGCACCTGTGGAAGAAATTTGATGGCGTCCATCAGATTCAGTCCCAGTGGCGCGTAGGCACGCTCACCGACTGGAAAGTGCGCGCCAGGGCTGTGTGTAGCGCTGTCACCAATGAGAACTAGGGCCGTGACTCCGGCGGCTTTGGCTCGCTCGATAACCGACGCCGTCATGTCGCTCGGGCCATCGAAGAAATAGAGCTGCTGGAAGATCGGCCCGGTCGCCTGAGCTGTGATCTCCTCGATTGACGTAGAGGAGACACCACTCACGAACTGGATCGTCCCCGCTGCACCCGCCGCCCTGGTAACCGCGAGTTCCCCTTCGACATGCCCGGCACGTAGCGCACCCACCGCGGACAGGTAGATGGGTGTTGAGATCTTGTGACCCAGAACGGTGGTCGATAGGTCACGCGTCGGGTGAACGATCGCCGACCGTGGCAGAAACTCGATCGCATCGAAGGCGTCCCTGTTGCGACGCACCGTATGGTTCGCACCACTTCCACCGACGAACTGTTGCATGATGCCCTTCGGAACGCGCTTCTTCGCGAAATACAAAGCGTCATCGAAGGATTGGATCCGTGCCGTCACCTTGCTCATTGCTCTCCTCGCTTCGTCATTGATGCGGGCTATGCTGTCCGCGCGACTTGAGCGTCCAGATACGGAGTCAGCGCGGCACACACCGCAGTGAGCGACTCCCGCACCACCTCACCGACTGGGCGCAATTCGTTTTCTGGGTCCGACCATTGCCGCAGGGTGGAGGTATAGCAGCCCATGACGGCAGCAGCGATCGTCTCGGGCGCAGGTGAGGTCGCTTCCAGTCCGCTCCGGGAAGCGACGAACCGTGCGATCAAAGCGGACAGTTCTGCGGACTGCCGCGCGGCTTCTCCCCGCAGCACATCGCTCGACTCGAACAGCTGAAAACGCCGGGCGATCGTTGCACGATCCGCACGGGCTCCAAGCGTCTGTTCGGCGACGACTGCCACAGCCTCCAGCACAGCGTCGAGCACAGACACCGCGCTGGCCCGGTTCAGCTCGGACTTCAGGATGCGGAGGGCATCCTCGAACTCGCTCCACACGAGTCGACCCTTCGACGGAAAGTATCCGAAGAAGGTGCGCCTGCTGATCCCACATTCCTGGGCGATTTCATCGACCTTGACGGCGCTGTACCCGCGTTCGAGAAACAGTTCGATCGCGACACGCTCGATGTCCTCACGCGAGGACGCTCGGGGCCGACCTGGCCCCGAGCGCTCTGCTTTGTGTCCGCTCATTCTCACCTCGTCGTGGTCGAGCATGACACCAGCGTATTCAATATTCGCACTCAGTGCAAAAATTCACTCACCACTGAGTCGCGCCTCACAGGCGTCGGGATGGCTTGGGGCCCAGGAACATCGGCGAACGAGGTCCGATGCAACGCCAATCCCGTCGGCAGGAAGCGCAACCCGACAAAGTCAGGGTTCCCCAACGGCCAGTCGAGCCGGGTAGTCAACGAGCCGCGAGGGGTTCAGAGAACCTCTGGCAGGACGAGTGCTGTGCGGTCCAGGTCATCGACGCTGGCGCGGCCCGTCAAACCCAACGCCGTGTCGATATCGGCTCGGAAACCATCGAGCACGTGTCGGACGCCGGCTTCGCCGCGGGCTGCGACAGCCCACGCCCAAGGGCGACCGACGAGTACAGCCCTCGCTCCGAGCGAGAGAAATTTGACCACGTCGAGCCCGGTGCGAACGCCACCGTCAGCCAGCACCTCCAGTTGATCGCCGACGGCATCGACGACGTTCGGAAGCGCTCTGACCGCCGACGGCACCGCATCCAACTGCCTGCCACCGTGGTTCGACACGATAATGCCGTCGACGCCGGCGTCGGCAGCGCGCCTGGCATCCTCGGTATCCAGAATTCCCTTGAGAACAAGGCGGCCCGACCAGTGTTCACGCACCCAAGCAATATCGTCCCACGTGACAGAAGGGTCCCAGTTGGACGCGACCCATTCGCCGAATGCCTCGGGGCTCTGGGCGCCAGGGACCGCCTTCTCCAGGTTGCCGAAGGTGTGCGGCTTACCCCGGAGCCCGACGCCGACCGCCCACTTCGGATGCGATGCAAAGTCTGCGCCGCGGCGCATCGTGGCCCATGCCTTCTGCGGGCCCACCAGCCCGTTGCGGGTGTCACGGTGCCGAGCGCCGACAACCGGCGTGTCGACCGTCAGCACCAGAACCGGCGAGTTGACCGCGGCCGCCCGACTCATCAGATCCTCGGCGTAACTGCGATCGCGCATCATGTACAGCTGGAACCACGGTGGCGCGCTGACCGAGTTCGCGACTTCCTCGATCCCGCAGATCGAAACCGTCGATTCCACGAATGGCACGCCGGCCGACTCGGCTGCACGCGCCGCCTGCACTTCGGCTCGACGTGCGTACATTCCCCCCAACCCCACCGGTGCGAGGATGACGGGCATCGACAGCGATTGCCCGAGAACCTTCGTCTGCTGCTCCCTCCGAGAGACATCACGCAGAACGATCTGACGCAGCAGCACGCGCTTCAGGTCGTCGATGTTGGCGTGCATCGTCGATTCGTCGTTTGCGCCACCGTCGATGTAGTCGAACAACTGGCGGGGCAGCGTGCGGCGGGCCAGCTCGCGGTAATCGGAGACGGTCGCCGGAGCGATTCCCAGCGGGCGGTCGGATCGGATCACTTTACATTCCTCCTATGGTCGGGCGTGTCTACGCCGACTCCGCCTGGCCAGTCGGAACCCCCGACTTCTTCGTGACCAGGTAGTTTTCAACATCGAACGTTTGCAGAGTCTTCTTCATGTGGCCCATCGAACCCGGCCACACAACGTTGTTGACGCCATCGGTGACGTAGTAGCTCGCGCATCCCCCTGCGTTCCAGACCGAGTTCTCCAGTTTGGTGTCCTTGCTGCGATTCCACGAGTCCTCAGCCTCCTGCTTCACCTCCACGGCTTCCAGGCCCTGCCGGCGCATCGTTTCGGCCGCCGACGAGACGTAGCGCGCCTGCGCCTCGATGGCAACCGGGATGGAGGCCGCTCCCCCGTTCGGGCCGAGGATCACAAACAGATTCGGACATCCGACCATCGTGGTCGCCTTGTGCGCGCGCTGCTTCCCGTTGAACACGTCGGACATGACACGGCCGTCACGACCCCGGATGCGTCTGAGCATGTGGTCCTGAAGCAGTTTGAACCCAGTCCCGTAGATGATCGTGTCCACTTCGAATTCACGGCCATCGGTAGTGACCACAGAACCCTCGCGAACCTCCGACAACCCGGAAGCCACGTAGTCTACGTTCGGCTGCTGAATCGCGGGGTACCACTCGTTCGACTGCAGAATCCGCTTGCAATTGATCTTGTAATCGGGTGTGAGCGCCGCACGCAACTCCGGATCGCCCACTGTGTCACGCAAGTGCTTGCGCGCCATCCACTCGATCAGAAACGCTCGTCGAGCATCGGAGGTCACTCCGAGGAACATCTCGAGGATGCTCAGTACGAGGGTACGGACCCTTCGCTGCCTGCGCATCGCGCGCTGCGTGTCGACCTTCTTGTGAACCATGTCGTACTTCTGCACGATCCACGGCGGGGTCCGCTGCAGCACGACCAACCGCTCGGCGTCCGGCTGGATCCGTGGAACGAATTGCATCGCGGACGCACCCGTACCCACCACCGCGATCCGTTTTCCGGTCGGGTCGAAGCCCTCCGGCCACTGCATGGAGTGGAACGCCGTACCAGCGAACTTCTCCTGGCCGCGAATGTCGGGAATGATCGCATCATGCAGCTGACCTGTGGCGATCACGAAGAACTGTGCGCGAACACGTCCTCGGGTGGTCTCGATTATCCAGCGGTTTGCCGCCGCATCCCACGCGGCCTCGAGCAATTCGGTCTTGAAGCGAACGTGCCGAACAATGTCGTGCTCGGCCGCAACCCGCTGTAGGTACTCGCGGATCTCGTCGCCCGGCGCGAACAAGCGACTCCAGTCGTTCGGCGCCCACGAGAAACTGTAGGCAGCCGAAGGAACATCGCACGCGACGCCAGGGTACCGATTGTGATGCCAGGTTCCTCCCAGCTGATCACTCCGTTCCAGAACCATGATCTCGTGCAAGCCCTGCTGTTTGAGCGCGCGAGTCAAAGCGATACCCGACATACCTGCACCGACAACGAGGGCTTCAACCTCGTCCGGCCACCGGGTCTCCTGTGCGTCCAGTACATCCTCGGACCGAACCTCGCGAGCCGCGTCGGCCCCCTGTTTGCCCGTACGAACTGCCATTCCTAACTTGCCTCCTTGCGAGCCAGCTTCACGCACGATCCCCTTCGGAAGCGCCGTGAACTTGCTCACACGGTACTGACCAAGTGACAGTAATGCAAGATTCGACCGGCTCGTCGACATCACCCTGCTGGTGCAACTGCCGACCGAGTGGTCGGCACGAGCATCATCTCGAAGTGCGCAACCGTGGAGTACGCCCAGGCAAACGAGCCCGCAGCGCTGAATCGACCCCCATAACCCGACGACAACCCATCGGCTACCAGAGTGGCATCACCTCATAGTCCACTGGTCGCACCTCTTGACCCTACTGACTAGACGACGGTAACTTCGCTCTATCAGCGGCCATACGATCGAGCATCTGAGGCTCCGGCCCAGCTCCCAGATATCGCAGCTGGCGAGTTGTAGCTCGGCTGCCAGTTTCGCCGATCGTATTCGGCCCGCCTGCTTGCAACTCATCGGCAGTAGCTGATCGCTCGGCTGTTGACTGCGCAATATCCGTCCGCTCACCGCCTATCGGCGCTCGAGCGAACAGAAAGGCAATACATTGACCGATTCCCTTGTACGGGAAGAGTTTTCCAATGGCGTGGCGACCCTTACTCTGAACCGACCCGACAAACTCAATGCTCTCACTGCCGAGGTGTTTACTGAACTACGCCGCCACCTGGACCGTCTGGCAGCCGATCCGGCAGTTCGATGTCTAGTCCTCACTGGTGCCGGCAGATCATTTTGTGCGGGACACGACCTTTCGGTCATCTCTGACGGCAGCGCCGCCGACAGTCGCTACCAGGAGGCTGAAACCGTCGACGCACTGGAGAACTTCCCCCACCCGACAATCGCGAAGATCCACGGCCATTGCCTCACTGGAGGACTGGAGCTGGCACTGGGCTGCGACTTCCTCGTCGCAGCGGAATCCGCACAACTCGGCGACACGCACAGCCGGTGGGGGCTCGTTCCGGTGTGGGGGATGTCCGTGCGACTACCGGAGCGAGTCGGCTTGGCCCGCGCAAAGCAACTCAGCTTCAGCAGCCGAATCATCAATGGCACAACTGCGGCATCGATCGGCCTTGTCGACCGATGCGTGTCCGATGACGCGCTCGATGACGAAGTCGACACGCTCGTACGCGAGATGCTCGACAACTCGGCCGGATCGAATGTGATTTACAAGGCCCTGTACGCCCGCTACCGGCAGTCGAGCAGAGAAGAGGCCCTCCGAGGCGAGCGTGATCTGATCTTCGGTATGCCGGAGGATACCGCCGCCCGGCTCGAGCGCGCGGGCCGGTAACTCGGCGCAACTGCTTGCCAGCAGAGATCTGAGGGGTGCCGGTCACCGTTTCGGTGCCGGCATCTTCAACTCGCCGGCCACGCATTTGGTTCCAACTCATCGGTTGGCAATGGCTTCGAACGGGTTCGAGATCTTGCGCTTCTTCGTCTCGGCTCTCCGAAGCGCAAGAACCCGCCGGGCTGGGCCCCTCAGCCCCAGC